>NZ_CP107549.1:3175437-3492981 GCF_025837155.1 Pseudomonas sp. Z8(2022)
CGCCGCCTGGGTGAAGTCGAGCATGCGCTTGAGCGGCTTGATCGCCTTGGGAATCAGCGCCGGGTCGACATGAATCTCACCGGAACCCTCGCGCAGCCCGGTCAGCACGCGCTCGAGGGTATTCATCGCCATCCACGGGCAGTGTGCGCAGCTGCGGCAGGCAGCCCCATTGCCGGCAGTCGGTGCCTCGATGAAGGTCTTGTCCGGGCACAGCTGCTGCATCTTGTAGAAGATGCCGCGGTCGGTAGCGACGATGAAGGTGGAGTTCGGCAGAGTCTGCGCGGCCTTGATCAGCTGGCTGGTGGAGCCCACCGCATCGGCCAGTTCCACCACGCTTTGTGGCGATTCCGGGTGTACCAGGATGGCGGCATCCGGATACAGCGCCTTCATGTCCAGCAACTGCTTGGACTTGAACTCCTCGTGGACGATGCAGGCGCCATCCCAGAGCAGCATGTCGGCGCCGGTTTCGCGCTGGATGTAGTTGCCCAGATGCTTGTCCGGCGCCCAGATGATGGTCTCGCCGTTGTCCATCAGGCTCTCGACGATTTCCAGCGCGCAACTGGAGGTCACCACCCAGTCGGCTCGCGCCTTCACCGCAGCCGAGGTATTGGCGTAAACCACCACGGTACGCTCAGGGTGCTGATCGCAGAAGGCCGAGAATTCATCCACCGGGCAGCCAAGATCCAGCGAGCAGGTGGCCTCCAGCGTCGGCATCAGCACGCGTTTTTCCGGGTTGAGGATCTTCGCTGTCTCGCCCATGAAGCGGACCCCTGCCACCACTACGGTCTGCGCCGGGTGCTGATTGCCGAAGCGGGCCATTTCCAGGGAGTCGGAAACGCAACCTCCGGTTTCCTCGGCCAGCGCCTGGATGACCGGATCGCAGTAATAGTGCGCCACCAGCACTGCATTCTGCTTCTTCAACTCGGCTGCGATCTCGCGGCGATAGAAAGCCTCTTCCTCGGCAGTCAGCGGCTTGGGCTGCTTGGCATCGAGATGAGCCTGGACAAGAAGGCGTTCGGAAATCTGCGTCATATCATCCAACCTGCGGCGCTCTTGAGCGAGCTGGGAGTATACCCCCTGGTTTACCCATCGCCACAGGCGGGCAACAGCAGCCAGAGGACTTTTCCGAGAGCAAAAAAAAGCCAGTCTCACGACTGGCTTTTGCGATCTGGTGGGTCGTGTAGGATTCGAACCTACGACCAATTGGTTAAAAGCCAACTGCTCTACCAACTGAGCTAACGACCCAACGCGAGGCGCATGATACTGATTTAATTCAGGAAATCAACACTTCGCGAAAACTTTTTCAAAAGTAGCGAGTTGCATCGGGCACACCCGCAGCGACGAAACCGGCAGCGCGCAGACGGCAACTGTCGCACCTGCCACAGGCGCGACCGTCATCGTCGGCCTGGTAACAGGAAACGGTCAGCGCGTAATCAACACCCAGGCGCACCCCGGCCTGGATGATTTCGCCCTTGCTCATCCACTGCAGCGGCGCCCGGATGCTAAAGCCCTGCCCTTGCACACCCGCCCGGGTCGCCAGGTTGGCCATGCGCTCGAAAGCCTCGACGAACTCGGGGCGGCAGTCGGGATAACCCGAGTAATCCACCGCGTTGACGCCGATGAAAATATCACGCGCCTCGAGCACCTCAGCCCAGCCCAGTGCAAGCGACAGGAACACCGTATTGCGCGCCGGCACGTAGGTGGAGGGAATCCCTTCGGAAGGCGCCTCGGGCACGGCGATACTGCTATCGGTCAGCGCCGAACCACCGATGCCGTTGAGGTTCAGCCCGATCACCTTGTGCTCGACCACGCCCAATTGTCGTGCGATGCGCTCTGCTGCCTGCAACTCGGCGCGATGCCGCTGCCCGTAGTCGAAACTCATACTGTAGCAGGCGTAGCCCTCGGCCCTGGCCATGGCCACCACGGTGGCCGAATCCAGCCCGCCGGAAAGAAGGATTACCGCTTTCTTGTCGTTCATGATCAGTGTCCCGGTTCGTCGTTCCAGAGAATCTTGTGAAGCTGCAGTTGCAGGCGTACCGGCAGGTTGTCCGCGACTATCCAGTCGGCCAGCGCGCGTGCATCCAGCTGCTGGTGGCTGGGCGAGAACAGCACCTCGCCGACCCGGGACGCCAGGTCATGCTCTATCAGCTTGGAGACCGCCCAGTCGTAGTCCTCGCGTGAGCAGATGACGAACTTGACCTGATCGTTGCGCGTCAGCCAGCGGAGGTTCTCGTAGCGGTTGCGCTGCACTTCGTCCGAACCTGGTGTCTTCAGATCGAGCACCTTGCTGACTCTGGGATCGACCATCGAGACGTCGAGTGCCCCACTGGTTTCCAGCGACACTTCGTAGCCGGCGTCGCACAGACGCGTCAGCAGAGCGATGCAGTTGGGTTGAGCCAGCGGCTCTCCGCCGGTCACACAGACGTATCCTGGCCGGTAGGCCGCCACCTGTTGAAGGATGGTGTCCAGGGTGACGATGTCGCCGCCACTGAAGGCGTAGGCGGTGTCACAGTACTGACAGCGCAGGGGGCAGCCGGTCAGGCGCACGAATACCGTCGGCAGGCCGGCGGTACGCGTTTCCCCCTGCAACGAGAAGAAGAGCTCGGTGATGCGCAGGGTTTCTAGCATGGTAGCCACGGGCGTGATGACGAAACAGGTCATCCGCCTCCGTTGCGTTGATAGACAGGAATACAGGCCGGGCCTGCATTCGGCAAATCGTCCCGGCGAAGACATCAGCCGAGCTGAAACCCCGCCGTAGACGACCGGCATTCTAATGGACAAAGCAGAATCACAGACAATAAAAAACCCGCGACAAGCGCGGGCTCTTCGATAGCGGCGTACTTACAGGCGCTGCAGGTCGCGCTGGGCCAGTTGCGCAGCCGAGCTGCCCGGATACTGGGCGATCACCTGTTGCAGGATACCGCGCGCCTTGTCGTTGTGCCCCAGACGGCGCTCGACATCGGCCAGCTTGAACAGCGAATCCGGCACCTTGGCATGACTCGGATAGGCCTGACTGACCTTGGCGAAGGCCTGGCCGGCCGCCTGCAGATCACCCTTGGCCAGATTCACCTCACCCAGCCAGTACTGAGCGTTTCCGGCGTACTGGCTGTTGGGGTAACGATTGAGAAAGGCGGTGAACGCCTGCGATGCCTTGTCGAAGTCCTTGGCCTTGATCAGGTCGAAGGCGGCATCGTAGTAGAGTTTTTCCTTGGCCGGGTCACCCGGCTCGGCGCTGCTCTGCTGCTGTGCGGCAGGTGGCGTCGGGGTGCCGTTGGCGTTTACCGCGCCATCGGCTAAATTCTGTGCGGAAGCTCCGCCGGCAGCAGCGCCGGACGAAAGGCGTTGATCCAGATCCTGGTAACGCTCCAGGCCTTCCTGCTTGAGGCGCTGGATTTCATTCTGCTGTTCTTCGAGCATGCCGCGCAGCTGCGCAATTTCCTGCTGCATCTGCTCGAGCTGGTTGAACAGCATGCCCTGCGCAGAAGCAGGTGCTTGCGCACCCGCTCCGGCGTAGGCGCCGGCCGTACCATATCCCGCCGGTGGATAGCTGCTGCCCTGTTGCATGGAGCTGCTTTCCAGTACGGGAACCTCCGCCACTGCCGCAAGCGGCAGGGCGAGTGTCAGAAGGGTCAGGATACGGCGGCAATCACGCATGGCAGCTTACTTACGCAGCTCTACGCGACGGTTCTGAGCCCAGGACTGCTCGTCGTTGCCAGTAGCAACCGGACGCTCTTCGCCGTAGGAAACCAGTTCCAGCTGAGCCGGGGAAACGCCCTGCAGAACCAGGTAGCGTTGAACGGCCTTGGCACGACGCTCGCCCAGAGCCATGTTGTACTCGCGGGTACCGCGCTCGTCAGCGTGGCCTTCCAGAACGACGCGAGCGCCGTTGCCTTTCAGGTCCTTGGCGTGTACGTCCAGAGCGCGCATGGCTTCGGCCTTCAGGTCGGAGCTGTCGTACTCGAAGTAGAAAGTGGTGATAGCGCGCAGAGCCGCTTCTTCGCTCAGGCTGCCATCAACAGCGCCAGTGTCGGCACCGTAGCCTGCGTTCGGGTCAACAGCACCTTCGCCAGCAGCGTCGCCGCCTTTGGAGGAGCAACCTACAGCAACGGCGAGAGCCAGGGATAGTGCAGCGAACTTACCGAATTTCAGCATTTCCATCATGTAACTCCTAAAGAACCCCAGTTGTGTTAAAGCATAGAAGGTGAAGCACCGCATCAGTTCAGGTAAGGGGACCAAGAAGGCTCTCGAACTTCGCCTTGAGCGGTAGGAAGAGGGAGCCTCACACGTCCGTTCGTGGACGCTAACATCAAGACTCCCCGGCCCTGCTGGCGGGTGGCGTAGATTAGCATGGTGCCATTGGGCGCAACAGTGGGCGACTCATCCAAACTTGTGTCTGAAAGTATGCGCAAACGGTTGGTTTCCAGGTCCTGTGCCGCCACCTTGAACACGGTAAAGCCATCCTGGCGATGGATCATCACCAGGGTCTTTTCATCAGCTGACAATTTCGGGTTGGCGTTGTAGTTACCGACGAAGGTCACTCGCTCCACTGCCCCGCTATTGATGTTGGTCTTGTAGATCTGCGGTTTGCCCGCGCGATCCGACGTGAAGTAAAGGGTCTGACCATCCTTGCCCCAGAAGGGTTCTGTATCGATGGCATAGTGATTGGTGACACGGCGCATCTGCCGGCTGCCCATGTCCATCACGTAGATTTCCGGATTGCCGTCACGCGACAGCACGAAGGCCAGGCGATTGCCGTCCGGCGACCAGGCCGGTGCGCCGTTGAGGCCTTCGAAATTGGTGATCTGTTCGCGGCGACCGGTATCGATGTGCTGCACGAAGATACGCGGACGACGCTGCTCGAAGGACACATAGGCAATGCGACGGCCATCGGGCGCGAAGGACGGCGACAGGATCGGCTCACGCGACTGCAGCAAGGTCACAGCACGGGCACCGTCGTAGTCGGAGCGCTGCAGGGTGTAGCGGGTGTTGTTGGCCCCCATGCGCTCGGCAGTGACGTAGAGCAGTCGCGTGGAAAACGCGCCCTTGACGCCGGTGAGCTTCTCGAACGACTGGTCGGCGATATGGTGGGCCATGTCACGCAGTTGATCGGTGCCACCACCGACGTTACCGGTCATCACCTGCTGTTCGGTGCTGACGTTGAACAGTGCGTACTGCACCTGCAGGCGGCCACCGTTGGGCACGATGTTGCCGACCAGCACGTACTGGGCGCCGAGGGCCTTCCAGTCGCGGTAGATGACTTCGCTGGCCTGAGTCGGCAGGCTGATCATGTTCTGCCGCGGAATCGGCTCGAAATAGCCGGAGTTGCGCAGGTCGTTGCCGATGATCTGCGACATGTCCTCGGGCAATACCGAACCGCCCTGCCAGCCGAAAGGCACCACTGCGATAGGCGTGGCGCGGTCGGCGCCTTGGGAAATCACCAGCGGATCGGCCGCCTGGACGCTACCGACCAGCATGACCAGCCCCAGCAGGGCGATACGAATCAGGTTGTTCACAGAGCTCAATCCTCCGGTTTGAAAATCACGCGGCGCTGCCTGTACAGACGATCGAAGGTAGCGCGATCCAATTGTTGCATCTCGGGAATACGCCCGACGTTACGCACAGCGGCAACTGCGGAACTGTCGAACGGCGCATCGCCACTAGAGCGCGATACGCTGGCGTTGGTCACGGTGCCGTCGGGCAGCATCTGAATCAGCAGTTCGACACTCATGCCTCGACGCGCCGACATCGGTCGCTGCCAGTTCTCGGTGATCAGCTTGATGATCAGATCGTCGAGGTTGCCGGCAACCTGGTCACCATGGGTTTCAGCCAGCGCCTGCTGGTTCTGCACATTGTCCGAAAGCAGATCGGCCAACGCTGCAGCCTTCTGATCTTCGGCAGCCTTGCGTCGGGCCTCCTCCGCCTTGCGTTTGGCGTCCTCGGCAGCTTTCTTTTTCGCGGCCTCGGCAGCAGCAGCCTTCTTCTTGGCCTCTTCCGCCGCTTTCTTCTTGGCGTCCTCGGCGGCTTTCTTCTTCGCCTCTTCCTCGGCACGCTTCTTGGCAATATCAGCCTGACGCTTCTGCTCGGCCGCCTTCTCGGCCTCGGCCTTCTTCGCCGCTTCGGCCTTTCGAGCCTCCTCAGCCTTCTTTTGTTCCTCGGCTTTCTTGGCCGCAGCGACCTTCTGCTCCTCGGCCTTCTTCTGCTCCAGACGCTCGGTCTCGAATTGCGGAGCGGAAGTCTTCTGGGCTTCCCCGGCAATCTTCTGGGTGGTCTGAGTGGTGGCCTGACTCTGCGACTGCAATTGGTACAGCGTAGCCTGTACCACCGGACGCGCCGGCGGCAGTTCCGGAGTGAAGGCGAAGCTGACGAACAGCATGGCGAACATCAGGACGTGCAGACCCACGGCCCAGACGATGGGCCAGAAGTAGCTTTCCGACTGCGAACGCTCGGTTTGCTGCATCAGGGAGCCTCGGTAATCAATCCGACATTGCCGACGTCGGCCTGCTGCAGGCCTCCCATGGCCGCCATCACGGTGCCATAGTCCACCGACTTGTCGCCGCGCACGAACACCTGCACCTTCTTACCCTGACGACGGTTCTCGGCGATGATCGCCGTTACTGCCTGAGTCATCTGCTCCAGCGTGGAGGCACGCTCCTGCTCGGTGTCCACGTCGACCTCGCTACCCATGTTCCAGTAGTAGGTCTTGTCGGCCTTGATGGAGATGGTCAGCACCTGGGCGTCGTTGTCCTGCGGCAGCGCTTCGCTGCTGACCTTGGGCAGGTCGACCTTGACGCCCTGATTGAGCATGGGCGCGGTAACCATGAAGATGACCAGCAGCACCAGCATCACGTCGATGTAGGGCACCACGTTCATCTCGGCGACCGGTTTGCGTCTGTTGCGAATTCTCGCCATGGCTAGAACCTATCCTGTGCGCGCGTCTTAGTCTTCCGAGGTGTGCACCTTGCGGTGCAGGATGGCCTGGAACTCGTCGGCGAAGGTGTAGTAGCGGCCGATCAGCATTTCGCCGCGGGCAGAGAAGCGGTTGTAGGCGATGACCGCCGGAATCGCGGCGAACAGACCGATGGCGGTGGCGATCAGCGCTTCGGCGATACCCGGGGCCACGGTGGCCAGGGTAGCCTGCTGAACCTGGGCCAGACCGCGGAAGGAGTTCATGATGCCCCATACGGTGCCGAACAGACCGATATACGGGCTGGTGGAGCCTACGGTGGCCAGGAAAGGCAGCGCGGTTTCCAGCTTCTCTTCCTCGCGCGAGATGGCTACGCGCATGGCACGCGCCACGCCGTCCATCACCGCATCCGGGTCGACCCCCTGCTGCTGGCGCAGGCGGGAGAATTCCTTGAAGCCGGCACGGAAGATCTGCTCCAGGCCGGAGTCCGGATCAGGATTGCTGCCAGCCTGACGATACAGCTTGGACAGATCGATACCGGACCAGAAACGATCCTCGAAGTTGTCCAGCGCACGCTTGGAGGCGCGCAGGGCATTGCTGCGCTGGAAGATCATCACCCAGGAAATGACCGAAGCGGCCACCAGGGTCAGCATCACCAGTTGAACCACCAGACTGGCGTTACTGATCAGACTCCACATCGACATATGGTCAACGGCGTTAGCTTCCACGCTTACTCTCCTGCTGCAATTAAACCCGGTGCCTGCGTCCCGGCGAACGCGTGTCGCAGGGTTTCGGGTATGGCCCGGGGTTTCAAGTTGTCGGCGCGCACACAGGCCACCAGGAACCGCCCCTCGCAGAGCAGCACATCATCCGCAGCCCGCCTGACCTGTTGACGAAAACGCAGGCTGGCACGGTTCAATTCGATCACATCGGCGCTGATCAGCAGTTCGTCATCCAGTCGTGCCGGCGCGTGGTAACGCGCTTCGGCCGAATGCACAACGAACAACAGGCCCTCACCGGCAAGCGTCGACTGGGCATAACCCAGTTCGCGCAGGCGCTCGGTGCGAGCCCGCTCCATGAATTTGAGATAGTTGACGTAGTAGACGATGCCGCCCGCATCGGTGTCTTCGTAATAGACTCGGCAATGGTGGCTGAACGGCAGGACTCCGTTTTGCGCGCGCATACTCTAGACCCCGGCCTGTCGCTTGCCAATCCGGCCCGGCAACAATTTTTTCGTCATTCGTCACCTGCACTGAAAAGGTCGCCACCGGGTTGCTCACCGGAGCGCTTGGGAATATTCAGCCCGAAGTGCAGATAGGCATGTCGGGTGACCACGCGTCCGCGCGGCGTGCGCATCATGTATCCCTGCTGAATCAGATAGGGTTCGAGTACATCCTCGATGGTATGGCGCTCTTCACCAATGGCTGCGGCAAGACTGTCCAGGCCCACCGGCCCGCCGTCGAACTTCTCGATCATGGCCAGCAGTAGACGTCGGTCTGAGTGGTCGAAGCCACGTTCGTCGACATCCAGCAGGTTCAGCGCCTGATCGGCAATCGACTGGGAAATATCGCCAGTACCGCGCACTTCGGCAAAATCGCGCACGCGGCGCAGCAGGCGGTTGGCGATACGAGGCGTACCACGCGCACGACGGGCGATTTCGTAAGCGCCCTTAGCTTCGATGGGCAGGCCGAGAATCCCGGCGGAACGCGAGACAATGGTAGCCAGATCATCGATGCCGTAGAACTCCAGGCGCTGGACGATACCGAAGCGGTCACGCAAGGGGTTGGTCAGCATGCCCGCACGCGTTGTGGCGCCAACCAGGGTGAATGGCGGCAGATCCAGCTTGATCGAGCGCGCGGCCGGCCCTTCGCCGATCATGATGTCGAGCTGGAAGTCTTCCATGGCCGGATACAGCACTTCTTCGACCACTGGCGAAAGACGATGAATTTCATCGATGAACAGCACATCGCCACTTTCCAGGTTGGTCAGCAGCGCGGCCAGATCTCCCGGTCGCTCGAGGACCGGACCGGACGTGCTCTTGATCGAGCTGCCCATTTCCTCGGCGATGATATTGGCCAGCGTGGTCTTGCCCAGGCCGGGCGGGCCGAAGATCAACGTATGGTCGAGCGCTTCCGCCCTGCCCCGTGCTGCCTGGATGAACAGTGCCATCTGCTCGCGCACCACGGGCTGACCGATGTAGTCGGCCAGGCGCAACGGGCGAATGGCTCTGTCCTGCTGTTCTTCGCGCTCACGCGGGCTGGCGGTAATCAGGCGATCGGCTTCGATCATCGCAATACTTCCATCGACAAGGTGTTGAAGAACGTCAGCGAGGCAGCCGAGGCTAGGCAAAAACAGGCGAGAAAGCGGAGTTTACGAGTGTAAATGAGCATTTTGAGCCTGTTTTTTACAACGCATCGGCAACGCAGGTAGTTATTCAACACCTTGTCACGCCATGCCGCGCAACGCGCGACGAATTAAATCTTCACTGCTCAAACCATCCTCCTTGACGGCGGCAACGGCTCGGCTGGCCTCCTGCGGCTTGTACCCGAGGGAGATCAACGCACTGACGGCGTCATTCTCCGCGCTTGAGACTGCCTGAGCCAGTTGAGGTTCAACCACCAGGGGAGCAATGGACGGTATCGACTCCCAGGCCTTGAAGCGATCCTTGAGCTCGACCAACAGACGCTCGGCGGTTTTCTTGCCTACACCCGGCACCTTGACCAGCGCGGCGGTGTCCTGCGCCTGCACGCAACGCACCAGCTCATCGACCTCCAGCCCGGACATCAGCGCCAGCGCCAGCTTGGGCCCGACGCCATTGAGACGAATCAGCTCACGGAACAGCTCACGCTCACGCTTTTCGAAGAAGCCGTAGAGCAGATGCGCATCCTCACGCACCACCAGGTGAGCGTGCAGGGTTACCGGCTCACCCACCGCCGGCAGACGATAAAGGGTCGTCATCGGTACTTCCAGCTCATAACCGACGCCATTCACATCCAGAAGCAAATGCGGCGGCTGCTTCTCCGCCAGGGTGCCGCGCAAACGTCCGATCACCGCAGTGTTCCTTTGATCCGATTACAAACGAAGACGGCCGCCGCGACGCTTGGCGCCGGCCAGTCCATGAGGAATGAGACTCTGCCGATGGTGGGCATGGCACAACGCGATACCGAGCGCGTCAGAGGCGTCGATCTGTGGCTTCTGCACCAGTTTGAGCAGGTGCATGACCATCATCTGTACCTGCTGCTTGTCCGCTGCACCGGTGCCGACCACCGCCTGCTTGACCTGGGTGGCGGTGTACTCGCTCACCTCAAGCCCCGCCTCCACCGCCGCGACTATGGCCGCACCACGGGCCTGTCCGAGCTTGAGGGCGGAGTCGGCGTTACGCGCCATGAACACCTGCTCGATGCCCATGGTCACCGGGCCATAAGTGCGAATCACCTCGCTGACGCCGCGAAAGACGATCTGCAGACGCTCGGCCAGCGGTCCGTTGCCGGTACGAATGCAGCCGGAGGCCACATACTCGCAGCCACGACCGGTGTCACGCACCACACCGTAGCCGGTGATGCGCGAGCCGGGGTCGATTCCTAGGATCAGGGTCATATCGGCAACTGTCTATTTATCCAGTTGGCGAGTATACGGGGCGCCCTCTGCGGCGTCATCCGCCACCGCTCGCCCTGAAGAAAAAAGCCGGAAGCGCCATGCAGCACTTCCGGCCCTGTCCATATCTGGAACCAGCTCAGGCCTGAGTATCAGCTCAGCTGCTCCATGATCTCATCAGCCACTTCGGCGTTGTGATAGACGTTCTGCACATCGTCGAGGTCTTCGAGCATGTCGATCAGCTTGAAGACCTTTTGCGCGGTCTCCAGATCGGTGATCGGCGCACTGATCGAGGGAATCATGGCGATCTCCGCCTCCTCCCCCTTGAAGCCGGCAGCACTCAGCGCCTCGTTGACGGCATGGAACTCGGTGAAGCTGGTCGACACCAGGGCCGAGCCGTCTTCGCCCATTTCCACGTCATCGGCACCGGCCTCCAGTGCCGCTTCCATCAACGCGTCCTCATCGACACCCGGGGCGAAGCTGATCTGCCCCTTGCGATCGAACATGTAGGCGACCGAACCATCGGTACCGAGGTTGCCGCCGCACTTGGTGAAGGCATGACGCACTTCGGCTGCGGTACGGTTGCGGTTGTCGGTCATTACTTCAACGATGATCGCCACGCCACTCGGTGCGTAGCCCTCGTAGCTGAACTCGACGACGTTGTCGGCTTCGTTGTTGCCGGCACCACGGGCGATGGCGCGATCGATCACCTCGCGTGACATGTTGTTGGTCAGCGCCTTGTCCACTGCCAGGCGCAGACGCGGGTTGTCCGCCGGAACCGGGCCGCCATGCTTGGCGGCAACCGTCAGCTCGCGAATCAGCTTGGTGAAGATCTTGCCCCGCTTGGCGTCCTGACGCCCCTTGCGGTGCTTGATATTGGCCCATTTGGAATGACCAGCCATAACTCACTCCATCTTTTCCACATAAAATTGCAGGGGGGCCACGAACCGGCGCCCCCATAACGAAGAAGCCTGGAAAACCAGGCTTCTTGTACAGGCTTATTCGGCCTTGGGTTGCTCGCGCAGGCGAATGTGCAGCTCGCGCAGCGACTTGCCATCCACCACCCCTGGCGCCTGGGTCATGACGCAGGCCGCGCTCTGGGTCTTCGGGAAGGCGATCACTTCGCGGATCGACTGCGCACCGGTCATCAGCATCACCAGGCGATCCAGGCCGAAGGCCAGGCCACCATGGGGCGGCGCACCGTACTTCAGCGCGTCGAGCAGGAAGCCGAACTTCTCCTGCTGCTCATCTTCGCTGATGCCGAGCACGCGGAACACGGTCTGCTGCATGGCCTTGTCATGGATACGGATAGAACCGCCACCCAGCTCGGTGCCGTTGAGCACCATGTCGTAGGCACGCGACAGCGCAGCGGCCGGATTGGCTTCCAGCTCCTCGGGGGTGCACTTCGGCGAGGTGAACGGGTGGTGCATGGCGGTCAGGCTGCCATCGTCGTTCTCTTCGAACATCGGGAAGTCGACGACCCACAGCGGTGCCCACTCGCAGGTAAGCAGGTTCAGGTCATGACCCAGCTTGATGCGCAGCGCGCCCAGAGCCTCGCTGACGATCTTGGCCTTGTCGGCGCCGAAGAACACGATGTCGCCATCGACCGCACCGACGCGGTCGAGGATGACGTTGATATTGTCCAGCGGGATGTTCTTGACGATGGGCGACTGCAGACCTTCGACACCGGCAGCGCGCTCGTTGACCTTGATGTAGGCCAGACCCTTGGCACCGTAGATGCCGACGAACTTGGTGTAGTCGTCGATCTGCTTGCGCGGCATGCTCGCCCCGCCCGGTACGCGCAGCGCGGTGACACGGCATTTCGGGTCGTTGGCGGGACCGGCAAAGACCTTGAATTCGACGTCCTTGAGCTGATCCTCGACGTCCACCAGCTCCAGCGGAATACGCAGGTCCGGCTTGTCCGAACCGAAGCGGCGCATGGCTTCGGCCAGCGTCATGTGCGGCAGCTCGCCGAACTCGACGCCTAGGACTTCCTTGAACAGGTTGCGCACCATGGTCTCGGTGATGTCCATGATGTCTTTTTCATCGAGGAAGCTGGTCTCGATGTCGATCTGGGTGAATTCCGGCTGACGGTCGGCACGCAGGTCCTCGTCGCGGAAGCACTTGGCAATCTGGTAGTAGCGGTCGATGCCGGCCACCATCAGCAGCTGCTTGAACAGCTGCGGCGATTGCGGCAGGGCGAAGAAGCTGCCGGCGTGGGTACGGCTCGGCACCAGGTAGTCGCGCGCGCCTTCCGGAGTGGCACGGGTCAGGATCGGCGTCTCGACGTCGAGGAAGCCATTGTCGTCCAGGTAACGGCGGATGCTCGAAGTGATGCGCGAACGCAGCTTGAGCTTCTCGGCCATTTCCGGGCGACGCAGGTCGATGAAGCGGTAGCGCAGGCGGGTTTCCTCGCCAACGTCAGTGTACTCGTTGAGCGGGAACGGCGGGGTTTCCGCTTCGTTGAGCACATCCAGCTCATAGCCCAGCACTTCGATGGCACCGGACGCCATGTTCGGATTGACCGCACCGGCCGGACGCAGGCGCACCTTGCCGGTAATCTTCACCACGTATTCGCTGCGCACGCGGTCAGCCTTGGCGAAGGTATCGGCGCGATCCGGGTCGAACACCACCTGGGCCAGGCCTTCACGATCACGGATATCGAGGAAGATCACCCCGCCATGGTCGCGACGACGGTGCACCCAGCCGCAAAGGGTAATTTCCTGGCCATCCAGGCTCTCGTTCAGTTGGCCGCAATAGTGGCTGCGCATCATGATCGTGTTTCGCTTCTCTAAGGTCTTGGATAGGTCAGGCAGCCCCCAACGCCCTGGGCAGGAGCCACACCGCGGCAGACGTCCAACCGCACGCCGCGCTTCGATAAAGAGCGGGATTATATAGCGTAAATCGTCATCACGCAGCCGCCCGGCAGATAGCTTCTATAATGGACAGCGACTCCTGCCTGGAGAACGAGCATGGCCCTCTCCCATCGCAGCGACCTGCCCAGTGATCTGCTGGAAGACTTTCGCCTCGACGCTGCCGAGCAGTTCCCCCGCTGCGAACAACTGCTGATCGAACTGGAACGAGCACCGAAGAGCACTGAACGGCTGCGCGAGCTGTTTCGCCTGATCCACACTCTCAAGGGCAACCTGGGTTACGTCGAGCTTAACGAGCTGATGCCGCTGCCTCAGGCCATGGAAGATGTACTCGATGCGCTGCGTTCAGGCCGCCTGACTTTCGACAGCCTGCTCGGGGACATCCTGCTACTCAGCCTCGACGAGCTACGTGCACTGGTGAATAAGGCACTGGACGGCGCCACCTCGCCCCGTACCAGCGGGCAGATCGACGAGCTATGCAGCTCTCTGCAGGCCCTGGCTGTTGCCCCATCCGGGCGGCAGACCGAGGCCCGCCTTGCACTGCTGCAGCAGCTGGACCCCAGTACCCGCTTGCAGCCGCTTGAAGAGACTGAGCCGAACCGCACACAAGCCCTGCTGGCGCGACATGGAATACCACCCCAGGCCGACCTGCAGTTTTTCTGCGCACTGGCGGAAGCCACCGAACTGCGCTCTCCTTATTGGCAGGGCCGAAATCTGCGCCTGTTGGAGCTGGTACTGAGCATCAATGCAGCAGGCGGATACGCCGAGCAGCCGGAGCAACTGGTAGCAGCCGTCTGCCTGCATGATCTGGGCATGGCCTTTCTGCCACTGGAGATGTTGCACAAGCAGAGTCGCTTCAGCCGCGAAGAACGACGCATGATGCAGGGCCACCCACGCCTGGCTGGTGATCTGCTTAGGCGAATGCCAGACTGGACTGCGGCGATGGAGATCATTCTGCAGCATCAGGAACACGCCGATGGCAGCGGCTATCCCAAGGGCCTGACAGAAGCAGAGATCGCCCCTGGCGCCCTGATCCTGCACATCGCCGACACCTTCGAGGCCAGAACCCATGAGCGCGCTCATCAGACATTGAGCAAACGCCCATTGCTTCGCGCCATTCTGGAAATCAACAACCTTGCCGGCCAGCAATTCAGCACGCACTGGGTTAACGTGTTCAATCGCACCCTGCAGCAAATGCCCAGCCTGGCGCACGGGTGAGCAGATATAAAGACCACTGGCGCGCGTTCAGCAATCCCGGTTGAAAATGAACCGCAGGTTATCTATAGCCTCTAACCATGGCTTTTATTGACATAAGCCAGGCTCATCCCGTTACTCTGCGTGTTAGGCTTTTTCCTAACGCTGCGGGATTGAGACCTAAGGCCACCTGAAAGGAGACAAACCATGGAAATCAATATCGGAATCGCCGAGCAGGATCGCGCCGCCATCGCTGATGGCCTCTCGCGCCTGCTGGCCGACACCTACACGCTGTATCTGAAGACCCATAATTTCCACTGGAACGTCACCGGCCCGATGTTCAACACCCTGCACCTGATGTTCGAGGGTCAGTACACCGAGCTGGCTCTGGCGGTCGACGCCATTGCCGAACGTATCCGCGCACTGGGCTTCCCCGCTCCGGGGACCTACGCCGCCTACGCTCGCCTGTCCTCGATCAAGGAAGAGGAAGGCGTGCCCAGCGCCGAGGAGATGATCAAGCAACTGGTACAGGGCCAGGAAGCAGTGACCCGCACCGCACGCGGCATCTTCCCGCTGCTCGACAAGGTCAGCGACGAGCCGACTGCGGATCTGCTGACCCAGCGCATGCAGATACACGAGAAGAACGCCTGGATGCTGCGCAGCCTGCTTGCTGCCTGACCCTCCCCCAAGAGGCCCGGTTATCCGGGCCTTTTTTTCATCAGGCAGCGTTCCCTGCGCTGATCTATGCTCAGGCCATTCGCCACTGAGTCGTCGCCATACATGAGTCAAATCAGCAAGCCGCCCAGCCTCATCGACCTGTATCCGGAGGAAACCCGCGAGGCGGCCGAACTCCTGAAACACGCCGTTCCACTGATGATGCGTCACGATATTCCGCCCAACCCCGTGCATTATGCGCTGTGGTACACCTACAGCCGGGGCAGCGAGCCGGAACTCAACCGCCGCATGGACAAGGCGGTCGAGGACTTCGACGTATTCCCGCCGGAAACCGCCTGCCGGCTGTTTCGCGACTACATCATTCGCGGAGAACTGGAAGAGGCCCGCGCAGGCCAGCAACAGGTCATCGAACTGGTCGACGACATCGAAGGTGACGTTTCACGCAGCGTGATCGGCAGCCAGCATTATCAGCAGAGCCTGAACCAGGGTCTCAGCGCGCTTCGGGAACCCACCATCGACGACCTGCCCAGCGTGCTCAGCGAACTGCAGGAAAGCACCCTGCTCATGCAGGATCAGCAGGAAAAATTCCTCTATCGCCTACGCGCCGCTCAGCAGGAGATCACTCATCTGCGCAGCCAGTTGGAGCGCGCGCACCTCGCGGCAACGCTCGACAGCCTGACCCGCGTATTCAACCGCCATGCGTTTACCCGCTTGCTGGAACGTGCCCTGAACGAGTCGCACCAGGGCCTGGCATTGGTAATTCTGGATATCGACCACTTCAAACAGTTCAACGACCAGTACGGCCACCCTCTGGGTGACCGCGTGCTGCAACACGTCGGTCAGCTTCTGCGCGACCTGCTGCCACCGGATGCCTTCGCGGCGCGCTACGGCGGCGAGGAGTTCTGCGTAGTGCTGCGCAACTGCAACGATCTCAACGAGGCACTCGATTTCGCAGAACAGCTGCGCAACAAGATCCAGGCCCTGAGAGTCAAGGTACGCCGCACCGACCAGATTCTGGACAGCATCACCGCCTCATTCGGCTGCACCGTGGCCGAAGAAGGTGACACCTTCGAATCGCTGCTGACCCGTGCCGATGACGCCCTCTATCAAGCCAAACGCGCGGGCCGCAATCAGGTTCACCCGATTGCCAGCGAAAAGATGCTAACTGCTTGATTTGAGAAGCCCCCGCCTTTGCTGTTAAATAGGTTCGCGCGCCGCGTTACCATCCCGCGGCGTCGCCAACCTTGTATATCGGCGCGCGCCATGGCCGTTCATCTGGCCGAAAGCGAAGCGCGCTCCCTCCGCAACACCTTGAGTCATCATTCAATCAGTGAGTTCATCAAAGATGCTGAAGATTGCCCATCTCGTGACAGGCTTCGTCACCCTGCTGCTGTCTGCCGTACCCGGTATTTCCACTTCCTTCCTTGCCACACCGGACGCCATCTACCTGGCATTGGCCGGCCTGCTGAACCTGCTCGCAGCCACGCAACAGCCGAATCTGCCAGGCGCACGCCAACAGGTGCTCGGTCTGGCCTCCGCCCTGCTGATCCTGGCAGCCGTGGTCCAGGGTCTGATTCTGCTGGCACCGCTGCCCAACATCGGTGGCCAACCGGCCATCTGGCTGCCGCTGCTGACCGCAACCGTTGCCGTGATTCTGAGCCTTGCTGCCCAGTTGAGCGGACAACCGCGTGCAATTGAGCAAAAGCCCTCTGCACAACCCCTCTCCAGCGCCCCCCAGGAAGATCGCGAGACCGGAACGGTCAAGTGGTTCAACACATCCAAGGGGTTCGGCTTCATTTCCCGTGACTCGGGCGAAGACATCTTCGTGCACTTTCGCGCCATTCGCGGCGAGGGCCATCGCGTACTGATCGAAGGCCAGCGCGTGGAGTTTTCGGTCATGCAGCGGGACAAAGGCCTGCAAGCGGAAGACGTTATCGCTGCGCCGCCTGCGCGACGCTGAGCGATACACAAAGAAAAGCCCGGGAAACCGGGCTTTTTCGTATCAATAGTGCGGTGGCGGCACTTCGTCCTCGGCGATTCCCGCCAAGCCGTTCAACTCTTCCTGACGCCGCGCCAGCGCGGTCAGCTGCAACTGCATCCGCTCGATACGGCGGTTCTGCTCGACCAACTCATCGCTCAGCGCCTGAATGGTGTCGTCCTGAAAAGCCAGGCGACTCTCCAGCTCCATGATTCGCGACTCAAGGCTCATGCGATGTCTCCTGCGAAGTGAAAGTCCTCGGTCAGCACCAGACGCAGTTTGCCGACGATCTGCTCCACCTGCTGAGCAGAATAAGGCTGCGCGGGGTGGCGCCCCCACACTGGCGCAGGCCAGGCAACATCTTCACGGCGGCGCACGATCACATGCATATGCAGCTGACTGACCACATTACCTAGCGTGGCCACGTTCATCTTGTCAGCGGAAAAGGTGTCCTTGAGGGTTTCGGCCAGCCAGGTGGTTTCATGCCAGAGCTGGCGCTGATCATCAGCGTCGAGCTGGAACAGTTCACTGACCTCCTCACGTCGAGGCACGAGAATGAACCAGGGATAGTTGGAATCATTCATCAGTAGCAGGTGACAGAGGGGAAAGTCCCCGACCAGCAGGCAATCCTGCTGCAGCCGTGAATCCAGGGTGAACATCGCACTCTCCTCCTTCAATACGGATCATTAAAGCGTAAGGCCATAGGGGCCAGCGCCATGGCGCGCAGCATACGCGGGCTCAGTGGACAATTCACCCGGCTACCACGCACCAACCCGGTACAGGCCGAATGAGCACGCACCACAGGCGTGCACCATTATGTTTCTTCCCGTAATAGACGGTTCCAGGCGTTACCGACGAGGTGACGAACTACCAGTTATGGGCGCCTGCCGGCTATTGAAAGCAAACATCAGGCATCGTTCCCCCAACCCGCGCCGACAGCAGCACCTGCACATTAATGAGCATTGCTTCGCTTCTGAAAATCAGGGTTTTAGAGCAGACAATGGATTTTGAGCACGACTTTTGCTATCTGTGACAGCAATGCTCGGCAAGCCGTGCAGTCGATCAATAACAGCGGCCCCAGGCACCTGAAGCCGCGAAAACGTTGGCGCCACAAAACGCAAGTACGGAACTATAGATTTGCGACATTCTCATTCACGCGATGCGACACCAGCCTGAACGAAGCCGCAATGAATAGGCTGCAACTATCGCCAATATTGGCTGCGTGCTATAAGTTAGCGCCGACACAAAAAGAAAGAGCCGCCCATATAACAAAACAGTGGGCAGCGCAACTCTTCTAAACCCAAGGAGCAATCACGATGCAAGTGATGAAGTGGAGCGTAATCGCCCTGGCAGTAGCCGCGGGCACCAGCCAACTGGCATTCGCCAGCGCGCAATCCGAGTCCAATGGCTTTGTCGAAGACAGCAGCCTGAACGTTCTGAGCCGCAACCTGTACTTCTACCGCGACTTCCGCAATACGGACCGTGATGATGACCCACAAGAGTGGGGTCAAGGTTTCATTGCCACCTACGAGTCCGGTTTCACTCAAGGCACCATCGGCTTCGGGGTAGATGCCATCGGCCTGCTGGGCATCAAGCTCGACAGTGGCAAGGGCCGCTCCGGTTCCGGTTTGTTCCCCACCGGGAGCGACGGTCGTTCGCAGGATGATTACTCCGAAGCTGGTGGTGCAGTAAAACTGCGCCTGTCCAACACGGTTCTCAAATATGGCACCCAGTTCACTGCCCTGCCGGTTCTAAGCACTGACGATAGCCGTCTGTTGCCAGAGACCGCAGAAGGCTTCCTGGTTACCAGCAACGAAATCGAAGGGTTGGAGCTGCACGCCGGCCACTTCACTGCGATCAATGCCCAGGACCAAACCTTCCATGACAGCATTGGCTTGAAAGGCGCTGACGTACTCGGCGGCTCCTACAGCTTCACCGACGACCTGTCCGCTGCTTTGTACTACTCCGACGTCGAAGACTCCTTCAAAAAGTACTATGGCAACCTGAACTACACCTTTGGCATCGCTGAAGGTCAGTCGCTGAACTTCGACTTCAATATCTACAAGACCGATTACGACAAAGAGTACACCGGCACCGGCAAGAGCGAAGACAACACCATCTGGAGTCTGGCTGCAGCCTATAACTTCGGCGCTCACACTGTTACTGCTGCCTATCAGAAATCCCATGGTGGCTTTGACGGCATCGGCTATGACTACGGCGTCGACGGTGGTGGTACTGTTTGGCTTGCCAACTCCGTGCAGCGCTCTGACTTCAACGCTGAAGACGAAAAATCCTGGCAACTGCGTTACGACCTGGACTTCGCTGACTTCGGCGTGCCAGGTCTGAAGTTCATGACTCGCTACATCAGCGGCTCGGGTGCTAAAACCGCCACGACCGACAATGGCAAAGAGTGGGAACGCGACATTCAGGTTGGTTACACCATCCAGAGCGGCCCAGCCAAAGACCTCAACATGCGCGTTCGCCAGGCCACCTATCGTAGCAGCGATGGCGTATATTACGGCTCTGGCTCTATCGACGAAGTGCGTGTAATCCTCGAGTACCCTCTGAGCATCCTGTAATTTCAGGACTCTGTTAGCACTCGAATAAGAAAGGCCCGGGAAACCGGGCCTTTCTTTCTTATTCAAGATTTACAATGGAAGAGCATAAGTCCCGGTCACATGGGCAACCAGTTCATTCTCGTTACCAGCCGAATATAAAGAAACTTCGCAAACGGCCTGGCGTCGACTCAGGCGCAATATGCGCGCCTCGGCCAGCAAGTCCACCGGCCTGGGTTTGACCAGGAAGTTGATATTGAGATTGGAGGTCACGGCCATCTCCACGCGCCCCAGGCGCCCCAGTACTACTGCGTACATTGCCGCATCCCCCAGCGCCATGATGGTAGGACCTGACAAGGTGCCGCCCGGGCGCACCAGTTTGGCATGAAAGGGGACACGCGCCAGCACGCCCTCTTCGTCGAGCCTGTCGATCTGCAGATCGATATCCTCGGCCATCGGCAGTCCGTCCCGAATCAGGGTTTGGACTTCAAGCGCAGTCAGTCCCACTATTATTCCTCCCGATGAATGCAGCCGCATTCGTGCCGCTGCACCTGTCCTGTACGCCACTGTACAGGCACCGTACAATGCCGGCCTATCCCAAGCCCTAGCAACCGACAGAACGGCCAAACATGCGTACCAGTCAGTTCCTGCTCTCGACCCTGAAAGAAACCCCTTCCGATGCCGTGGTGATCAGCCACCAGCTGATGCTGCGTGCCGGCATGATCCGCAAGCTGGCCTCCGGCCTGTACACCTGGCTACCGATGGGCCTGCGTGTGCTGCGCAAGGTCGAGAAGGTGGTGCGCGAGGAAATGAACGCCGCCGGTGCGCTGGAAGTGCTGATGCCTGCCATCCAGCCGGCCGAACTGTGGCAGGAGTCCGGACGCTGGGTGCAATACGGCCCCGAGCTGCTGCGTCTCAAGGATCGCCATGACCGCGAGTTCTGCGTCGGCCCGACCCACGAGGAAGTGATCACCGAACTGGCACGCAACGAGCTGAACAGCTACAAGCAGTTGCCGATCAACTTCTATCAGATCCAGACCAAGTTCCGTGACGAGATCCGTCCTCGCTTCGGCCTGATGCGCGGTCGCGAATTCCTCATGAAGGACGCCTACTCCTTCCATGTCGACCAGGCCTCCCTGCAGGAAACCTACGACCGCATGCATCAGGCGTACTGCAACGTATTCACCCGCCTGGGCCTGAACTTCCGTCCGGTGCAGGCCGATACCGGTTCCATCGGCGGTACCGGCTCGCACGAGTTCCACGTGCTGGCCGAATCCGGTGAAGACGATATCGCCTTCAGTGACAGCTCCGATTACGCCGCCAACATCGAGAAGGCCGAAGCCCTGCCGCGCGAAAAGGTACGCCCGGCGCCGACCGAAGAGCTGCGCCTGGTCGACACCCCGGATGTCAAAACCATCGCAGCTCTGGTCGAAGGCTTCAACCTGCCGATCGAGAAGACCATCAAGACCCTGATCGTCCATGCCGCCGAAGAGGGCAAGCTGATCGCCCTGGTGGTGCGCGGCGATCATGAGCTCAACGAGATCAAGGCCGCCAATCTGGAGCAGGTCGCCAGCCCGCTGACCATGGCTACCGATGCCGAGCTGCGCGCAGCCATCGGCGCTGGCGCCGGTTCGCTCGGCCCGCTGAACCTGCCGCTACCGGTGATCATCGACCGCTCCGTGGAGCTGATGAGCGACTTCGTCATTGGTGCCAACATCGACGACAAGCACTACTTCGGCGTCAACTGGGAGCGTGATCTGCCGGTTCCAACCGTGGCCGACCTGCGCAATGTCGTCGAAGGCGACCCGAGCCCGGATGGCCAGGGCACCCTGGTAATCAAGCGCGGCATCGAAGTCGGGCACATCTTCCAGCTCGGTACCAAGTACAGCGAAGCGATGAACTGCCAGGTACTGGGCGAGAACGGCAAGCCGGTCACCCTGACCATGGGCTGCTACGGCATTGGCGTTTCCCGTGTGGTGGCTGCGGCCATCGAGCAGAACTTCGACGAGCGCGGTATCCGCTGGAACGACGCCCTGGCCCCGTTCCATATCGCCCTAGTGCCACTGCGTTACGAAACCGAGCAGGTTCGCGAAGCCACCGACAAGCTGTACGCCGAGCTCACCGCAGCCGGTTTCGAAGTGCTGCTGGACGACCGTGACAAGAAAACCAGCCCCGGTATCAAGTTCGCCGACATGGAGCTGATCGGTATTCCGCACCGCGTGGTCGTCAGCGACCGTGGCCTGGCCGAGGGCAACCTCGAGTACAAAAGCCGTGCCGAGACCGAGGCGCAAGCCGTACCGCTGACCGAGATCCTGTCTTTCCTGCAAGCCCGTATCAAACGCTGATCACGCCCTACCGAGACATCATGTACACGAGCAGCAACCTTTGCCTCATCGGCGCCGCCCTGTGCGGCGCCCTCTTCCTCAGCGGCTGCGCCAACCAGCTGCCGCAACGCAGCGAGCATGAGGAGCGAGTCGAACGCAAATTGCTGGATCACCAGCTACGGATCGACGCTGGCGAATCCAAGGTGCTGGAGCTGCCGCAACGCCATGTCCGCGTGCATGATCAGAAGAGCTACGAGGTCACGGCTTTCGAAGTGACGCGCCGCTACGACCGTTACACCCCCTACCAGGCCTGGCGCGAAGTCTATGAAGTGCCGATGGGGGCAGTTGCGGTAGTTGCCGGTGTGGGCGCCAACATCCTCAACGTCGCGCTGCTCGGCAGCCTGCCGGAAAGCGCGACTCGAGGCTGGATCAGCTACGGCATGGCCGGTCTCAACCCGTTCATGAACGTCGAATCCAACGGCCGCGCCGAGCAGAACCTGGCCAGCATCGACGAGGTGCAGCGTGATCGCCGCATGGAATACACCAACCTGCCCTGGGCCGAGCGCCCGGTTCAGGTCAAGGCTGGCGATCAGCAGTTCGAACTGCTCACCGACAACGCCGGCGTCCTGCGCCTCAATCTGCTGGACAGCCCCTTCACCGAACAGGACATCGCCCGCCTCAACGTGTTGCAACTGAGTGTGGAAGATCGCCTTGGCAATGACGTCACTCGCGCCGAAACGACGTTGATGGTCAGCCACTCCCTTCGTGGCAAGCTGCATGAAGCACATGACCTGATCTTCGATGACCTCGAAGGGGATGACGTGGCCCAGTGGGTGCACCGGGTCAAGCGCCTGTCCGACCTGGGCCTGGAGGAGGAAGCCAGCGAGCTGGAACAGAGCCTGATCGAACTGACACGCAACGATCCCGAGCTGCAGGACGCCTTCCTCAAGGCCCTGCTCAAGAACGCAGGACGCCTGGCCGCCGACCCGGCCAACTGACTGCGCATGGCGCGCGGCAGGCCCAGGATCCTGCCAGCGGTTCGGCGGCTACCTTTCAGACCATCTCCAGCGGCCGCTTGCTACGCGGCGGCGCAAAGGCCTCGTCCAGCAGGGCCAGATCATTCACATCCAAAGCAATGGCAGCCGCCGCGGCGTTATCGCGCAGATGCGCACTACCCACGGCCTTGGGAATGGCAATCACACCGTCCTGCCTGAGTGTCCAGGCCAGCGCTACCTGGGCCGGCGTAGCCCCGTGTCGCTCAGCCACCTGGCGCAGGACCGGTTCATGCAGCAGTGCACCCGCCTGGCTGAGCGGGCAGTAGGCCATCAGCGGCATGCCCATCCGCTGCTGCCAGGGCAGCAGGTCATACTCGATGCCTCGCGCCTCGAGGTTGTACAGCACCTGATTGGTCCCGCACGCCGGGTGATCCAGTTCCAGCAGATCGTCCAGATCGAAATTGGATACGCCCCAGGCAGCGATCTTGCCCTGTTCGCACAGCCGCTCGAAGCCCTCGACCGTCTCCGCCAGCGGATAGCGGCCGCGCCAATGCAACAGGTACAGATCGATATGCTCGCAACGCAGACGTTTCAGGCTGCGCTCGCAGGCAGCCTGAACGCCCTCCAGGCTGGCGTTGTGCGGATACACCTTGCTGACCAGAAACACCTCTTCCCGGCGACCGCCAATGGCCTCACCCACTACCTGCTCCGCTCCGCCCTCGCCATACATTTCGGCGGTGTCGATCAGAGTCAGGCCCAGGTCGAGCCCCTCGCGCAACGCGGCAACCTCACGCGAGCGCTGCCGTTCGTCCTCCCCCATGTGCCAGGTTCCCTGACCGATCACCGGCACCTGTCTGCCGGCCAGTTCAATCGTGCGCATCGCTATGCTCCGCATAAGTTGTGTTCTGGTCAAACGCCTCACCGCACCATTGCACCAGGTACAGTCCAAGTGCCTGCTGACCGATCGAAAACGTCGAGGTTGAGCAGCAGCGACATGATCAGAGCGGTTTGAGCAACAGCAGCAGGGATACCGGCTGGACGCTCTCCGGATGCAGCGGCTCCTGCAACCATTCGAGTCGCCAGCCGGTTTCACCGATGAGTTTCAGCCAGGATTGCAGGGTGCGGAAAAACCAGGGCATGGGGGCCTGAAAACCCTCGCCGAAGCCGACGAAGTCCTCGACCCGCCAGCCATCCTGATAAGGCTCGCCATGGCTGGCACGCCAGGGATGCAGGGTCTGGATCAGCAGGCTGCCGCCAGGTGCGAGCAATGTGTGCAAGCTGCGCAAAATTGGCTGCAACGGCTCTTCGAGCAGGGCGAAATTGCACACCAGTACCTCGAAACGCCCTAGCTGCTCGGCGTGCTTCTCAAGTTCGGCATATCCACAGACGCGATACTGGCTCCGTCCATCGCACGCTGCGCGGGCCGCCTCGATCAGCGGCGCGGAGGCATCCACCCCGACGGGTTCGATGCCATGCTCGGCCAGGCCCCGGCACAACCAGCCCTCGCCGCAGCCGATATCCAGCACTCGCCTGGGCTGCAATGCCAGCACGGCCTGGATGATGGCGGCGTCGGTGACCAGCCGCCGGCTTTCAATACGCTGTTCGCGCACGGCGGCGGCCCAGGCATCGGCGTTGGCCTGCCAGCTTTGCTGAAGCTGTTCACGATGGTCGCGCTGCATGGTGCCTGCCTGCATCGTTGCGATCCCGCGAGTCTAGCAGGCCTTCCCGTTAACGCGGTACAAGCCGCACAACCGGCAAAAAACCGCCAGCCAGACGGCGTGCAAAGGTCTACGCTGATAGTGAGAAAGACGAGACGACCGCAGCCCGGCCGACCCAGGGTCAGCATCCGGCAAGAGGCAATCTCGCGGTTCATATGATGCTGACAGGCCAGGCCGGTGATTTATGGGCGCAGCATGGCAAATGAATCAGCAGCAGCGTGAGCAGCCCTCGACGGCAGCCACGCAGGCTCAGCGAAAGCCGGCTTCGGCCGGGCGTCACTGGCGCCTCACCTTCTATCTGCTGCTGGTATCGCTGGTGCTGGCGGCCACTGCACTTGTGGTGTTCGAGTCGCGCAGCGCGCATTTCCAGTCGCGCGAACTGAGCCGCTATGCCGCCAGCCTCACCTACCAGGTCGAGCCCGGCCCCAGTGAACGAATCATCTACCCGACCGATGGTCCATTCGACAAGCGCCAGGGCTACGCCTACCTGCCATTGATGCTGGAGCGCCTGCAGCAGCACGAATATCGGGTTACCGAGCAGTCGCGGTTCTCCGATGAACTGATGGCCTACAGTCGCCGTGGCCTTTTCCCACCCTTTACCGAGAAGAGCCAGAGCGGTCTGAGCATCAGTGACTGCCGCGGTACGCCGTTCTACGAGTTTCGCTACCCGCAACTGGGTTATGCCGACTTCGCCAGCATTCCGCCGCTGGTGGTCAACAGCCTGTTGTTCATCGAGAACCGTCAGTTGCTCGACCCCGCGCAGCCGCTGGCCAACCCGGCGGTCGACTGGCCACGCTTCGCCATGGCGGCGCTATCGCAGCTTGGCAAGATGCTCGATGTGCAGGACCAGTCCGCTGGCGGCAGCACCCTGGCCACTCAGCTGGAGAAATACCGCCACTCCCCCGACGGGCTGACGCTGTCTGCCGGAGAAAAGCTGCGACAGATGATTTCCGCCAGCGTACGCGCCTATCAGCAGGGACCACAGACGCTGGAAGCGCGCCAGCGCATCGTGCGCGACTACCTCAACAGCGTGCCGCTGTCCGCCGCGCCGGGCCATGGCGAGGTGCACGGTTTGGCCGATGGCCTGCGCATCTGGTACGGCGCCGATTTCGAGCGCAGCAACGCCCTGCTCGATCCACGCCGCTCGCCGGATGCCAACCTCGCCGAGCGCGGTCTGGCCCTACGGCAGATGCTGTCGCTGATGATTGCCCAGCGCCGCCCCTCCTATTACCTCGCGCAGGGGCGGCACGACATGGAGGCGCTGACCGAAAGCCATATTCGCCTGCTCGCCAGCGCCGGCCTGATCGATGCCGACCTGCGCGATGCGGCGCTCACGCAGAAGCTGCAATACCGCGACTGGCAACAGGAACCCAACCTGCGCGCGGTGGAAAGCGACAAAGGCATCAGCGTGGCACGCTCGCGCCTGTCGAATCTGCTGGGCATGCCACTCTACGACCTGGACCGCCTCGATCTGGCCGCACGCAGCACGCTGCAGCGCGATCTTCAGCAGCAGGTCAGCAGCTACCTGCAGAACCTGGCCGCCCCGGAGTTCGCCGGACAGATCGGCCTGTTCGGCGAACGCCTGCTATCGCCGCAGAAAACAGCGGAAGTACGCTACAGCTTCACCCTGTTCGAGCGTACCCCGACCGGCAGCCGGGTACGGGTACAGACCGACAGCACCGACCAGCCCTTCGACATCAACGAGGGCAGCAAGCTGGAACTCGGCTCAACCGCCAAGCTGCGGGTGCTGGCCACCTATCTGGAAATCATCGCCGAGCTGCATCAACGCCACGCTGGCAAGAGCCCGGCCGAACTGGGTCAGGTAGACATTGCCGAGCAGGATTACCTCAGCCGCTGGGCCATCGGTTTTCTACGGGCCAACCCCGAGGCGGATCTGGCCCGCATGCTGGAAGCTGCACTGGAACGACGCTATTCCGCGAGCCCGCATGAGCGCTTCTTCACTGGCGGCGGGCTGCACACCTTCGGCAACTTCCGCCGCGAGGACAACGGCCGCAACCCGACCCTGCGCGAAGCGCTGCGCGAATCGATCAACCTGCCTTTCGTGCGTCTGATGCGTGACCTGGTGCGCTACAGCACCTACCAGAAGAGCGCCGAACTGCTCAAGGACGACAAGGACCCGCGCCGCCAGGAATACCTGCAGCGCTTTGCCGATCAGGAAGGGCGGACGTTTCTGCTGCGGTTCTGGCGCAAGTATCAGGGGCAGGCGGAACAGCAGCGCCTGGAAACCTTCATCAGCGGCCTGCGCCAGACCTCGGTGCGCCTGGGTGCCGTGCACCGCTACCTGCTGCCGCAAGCCGACGAGGCGACCTTTGCCGCGTTCCTGCGGGCGCACTTGCCGCAGGAGAAACTCACCGACCAGCGGATCGCCCGCCTGTACAAGGATTACGGCCCCGGCGCCTACAGCCTGCCGGATCAGGGCTACATCGCACGCGTGCATCCGCTGGAGCTGTGGCTGCTGGGTTACCTGATCAGCAATCCCCAGGCAACCTTCAGCGACGCAGTGGCCGCCAGTGTGAACGAACGTCAGGAGGTCTATGGCTGGCTGTTTCGCAGCCGACACAAGAGCGCACGTGATAGCCGCATCCGCATCATGCTTGAGGTGGAGGCCTTCTCCGATATTCACCGCCGCTGGAAGAACCTCGGCTACCCCTTCCAGCATCTGGTTCCGTCGCTGGCCACCGCCCTAGGCAGTTCCGGTGACCGGCCGGCAGCGCTGGCCGAACTGATGGGCATCATCCAGAACGACGGTATCCGGCAGCCGGTGCTGCGCATCGACGAACTGCACTTCGCCGCCGGTACACCTTATGAAACGCGGGTCGAGCACGATATCCAGGGCGGCAAGCGGGTGATGCAGCCTGAAGTCGCCGCGGCGCTGCGCGAGGCACTTTCCCAGGTCGTCGAAGGCGGTACCGCGAGGCGCCTGCAGGGTACCTTCCAGTTGCAGGACGGCCATAGTCTGACCCTCGGCGGCAAGACCGGCACTGGCGACAACCGCATCGAGAGCGTGGGACCGGGTGGCCGGGTGATCAGCTCCCGCGCGATGAACCGTACGGCCACCCTCGTGTTCTTCCTCGGCCCGCGGCACTACGGCACTCTCACCGCGTTCGTGCCGGGACGTGACGCCGAGCGCTTCACCTTCACCTCGGCGTTGCCGGTGCAGGTACTCAAGGGCATGGCGCCCATACTGGCGCCCTATCTCGAACCGGGCAGCTCAACGCTCTGTGGCACACCGTCAAGCGCCGGGCACATCAGCCTTCGGTAATACCCGGTAACCACAACGCTCCGGTAGCGGCGAACCCGACGTCGGCTGCGTAGTCCATGGCAATCATCCGCTGTCGCTTGTGAGCTTATCCATGCCCTCGTCCTGGTTCGCCCTGCTGCGCCGCCGTCGCCTGAGCCTTCTGCTCCTCGCGTGTCTGCTGGTATTGCTGCCGATCGGCTGCGCCAAGCTGGAACAGACCGAACGCGAACTGGTGTTTCGCATCGAGCCAGGCACCGCCCGCTGGTTCAATGGCCTGCCCGCCGGCCTCGAGGAGGTGCATCTGCAGTCACCGGCTCTCGGTACAGATGAAAGCCTGCACGCCTGGTGGTGGCCGGCAGCACGCAAGGACGCCCCGGCCCTGCTCTACCTGCATGGTTCGCGCTGGAATCTGACCGGCCAGCTGTTTCGCATCGAGCAACTGCACGCCTTGGGCTTCTCGGTACTGGCGGTGGACTATCGTGGTTTCGGTCACAGCCGTGGCGCCCTGCCCTCAGAACGCAGCGTCTATCAGGATGCACTGATCGCCTGGGAACACCTGGCCCGACTGCAACCCGAAGCGGACAAACGCTTCATCTACGGTCATTCGCTTGGCGGCGCGGTGGCGGTGAACCTGGCCCACGAACTGGCTGGCGACGATCGGGCACAGGCCGCTGGCCTGATCGTCGAATCCAGCTTCACCAATCTGGGCGATGTGGCGGCGGCGGTGACCAACACCTCGCTGCCGGTACGCTGGCTGTTGTCGCAGGAGTTCGATTCGCTGAGCAAGATCGGTGAGGTCGGCATTCCGGTATTGATCGCCCATGGGCGCGACGACCGCTATGTACCTTCACGCTTCAGCGAGGCGCTGTTCGAGGCGGCCAGCGAGCCCAAGCAGTTGCTGCTGATCGAGGGTGCCAACCACAACAACGGCCTGCGCATGGCCGGTAGCAGCTACCGACAGGCGTTGCAGGCGCTGGGATTCGCGACCAACTGAACGCTCAGCCCTTGAATTGCTGCAGGTAGAGCTGCTCGACCTTGGCCCGCGCCCATGGCGTCTTGCGCAGAAAGGTCAGGCTCGACTTGATGCTGGGCTCATGCTTGAAACAGCGCACATCGACCTGATGCGCCAGCCCCTGCCAACCGATACGCTCCACCAGAGCGGTGAGTATTGCCTGCAGGGTCAGGCCGTGGAGCGGGTCGTTGCTGGTCATGAAGGCATCCGTCGCAGAGTGAGGAGCATATCTTAGAGCCGGAAACGAAAAAGGCGATGACTGCCGGGCAGTCATCGCCTTCAGATCAAGCCGGCAGCATCAGGCCGACTTGTATTCGCTCTCGGCCTTGTCGAAGCGATTGAGCATCGATTGACTCGGAGCCTGACCGATACGGCTGAAGATGACGATGGCCAGGGTGGCGAAGATGAAGCCTGGAATGATCTCGTACAGACCCAGACCGATCCAGTTCTTCCATATGATCACGGTGGCCGCACCGACCAGCATACCGGCCAGCGCGCCGTTGCGGGTCATGCCCTTCCACAGCAGGGAGAGGATGACCACCGGACCGAACGCAGCACCGAAACCAGCCCAGGCGTACGACACCAGGCCGAGTACGCGGTTTTCCGGGTTGGCTGCCAGGGCGATGGCGACCAGCGCGACCAGCAGCACCATGGCGCGGCCGACCCAGACCAGCTCGGTCTGCGAGGCGCCCTTGCGCAGGAAGGCCTTGTAGAAGTCCTCGGTCAGCGCACTGGAGCACACCAGCAACTGGCAGCTCAGGGTACTCATCACCGCAGCCAGGATGGCGGACAGCAGGATACCGGCGATCCAGGGGTTGAACAGCAGCTTGGCCAGTTCGATGAACACGCGCTCCGGGTTTTCGCTGACCGGACCGGCTACATCCGGGTTGACCGAGAAGTAGGCGATACCGAAGAAGCCCACCGCGACGGCACCACCGAGGCACAGAATCATCCAGGTCATGGAGATGCGACGCGCAGCAGGAATGGCCTTGACCGACTCAGCCGCCATGAAGCGCGCCAGGATGTGCGGCTGGCCAAAATATCCCAGACCCCAGGCCATCAGCGAGATCACGCCAACGAAAGTCGCGCCCTTGAGCATGTCGAAGTTGGTCGGGTCGACCGCCTCGATGGCGACCATGGCCGGATCGAAGCCGCCGGTGGCGATCATCACCACGACTGGCGTCAGGATCAGCGCAAAGATCATTAGGGTGGCCTGCACGGTGTCGGTCCAGCTCACCGCCAGGAAGCCACCGATGAAGGTGTAGGCGATGGTCGCCGCAGCACCGGCCCACAGCGCCGTCTCATAGGACATGCCGAAGGTGCTCTCGAACAGACGAGCGCCAGCCACAACGCCGGAAGCGCAGTAAATGGTGAAGAACACCAGAATCACCAGCGCGGAAAATATGCGCAGCAGGCGACTGTTGTCCTCAAAGCGATTGGTGAAATAGTCCGGCAGGGTCAGTGCATTGCCGTTGTGCTCGGTCTGCACGCGCAGGCGACCGGCAACGAACAGCCAGTTGAGGTAGGCACCGACTATCAGACCGATGGCGATCCAGCTTTCCGAGATGCCGGCAACGAAGATCGCGCCAGGCAGGCCCATGAGCAGCCAGCCGCTCATGTCGGAAGCACCGGCGGACAGCGCCGTGACGAAGCTGCCGATACTGCGACCGCCGAGGATGTAGTCGGAAAGGTTCTTGGTGCGCAGATAGGCCACCAGGCCGATCAGCACCATCGCTGCGATGTACACCACGAAGGTGACGAGCATTGGAGTACTAGCTGTCATTTGGGGGGCTCCCCTCTCGTTTGTTGTTCTCGGGTACCGTGCCCAGCTTGGCAAAGGCACCCGCTTTGCGGATGCGGGCTCCGGTCTCTCTACCTCGTCACACCGACGTCGGATGGGCACGATCAGCAGTTACCGGCGCAGTGAAATCTCCACCACCTCGTCACTGCATCGGTCAGCGCGTGAGCGCTTTTCCTGATCTCACAGGCTTGCGCCTGCGGCCACCGAATCGCGTTACCACCTTCCACTGCAGGAATCTCTATTTATTGGGTCTAGTCCAGCAAGGCTGGTCTGACCAATCCGTGCAGCTAAAAACGGTCGTAACGAAAGTGAAGGGCGGAATTTAGTGGCAGAAGTGAACGGGCTTCTTGCTGAAAGCTCTGGAGTTTTTACAAAAATCTCCAACGCGGGGAACTTCCGGCAACAGCTGTTTCGGTCCGCATTCTACAACCTGATCGATTGGTCAGTCCTCGATGGACTGGCGAAAAGGCAGATAACTGCGCGCGTCTTCAGCATAAGCCCGCACGCCAGAGCGCTCCTGCTCGAGGAACTCGGCAACCGCGGCATGCAGTCCCGGGTGGCAGAGATAATGCCAGGAACGGGTAATCACCGGCTCGAAACCACGAATCAGCTTGTGCTCCCCCTGAGCGCCGGCATCAAAGCGGGCGAGGCCTTCGGCGATAGCCAGTTCCATACCCTGGTAGAAACAGGTTTCGAAATGCAGCCGGTCGAACTCGGCGAGGCAGCCCCAGTAACGACCGTAGAAGGTATCGCCATCGACCAGACTGAATGCCATCGCCAGTGGCCGCCCGTGTTGCCGGGCGAACACCACGCGGAGCATTTCCGGCATGCGTTCGGCCAGCAGACTGAAGAAATCCCGTTTCAGGTAGGGCGCCTGGCCGCGCGCATGGTAGGTGTTGGCGTAGCAGTGGTAGACGAAATCCCAGTCCGCCTCGCTCAACTCATGGCCGCCACGCCAGTCGAAGTCGATGCCCTGCCCCGCAACCTGCTCCCGCTCCTTGCGCATCTGCTTGCGTTTGCGCGAGCTGAGCGCATCGAGAAAGTCCTGAAAATCACGATAACCGCGATTGTGCCAGTGGAACTGGCAACCGAGGCGCTCCAGCCAACCCTGCCGCTGCGCCATCACGGCGTCGCAGGCCAAGCTGGTGAAGTTGATATGCAGGCTCGATAGGCCTTCGTCGGTCAGCCCACTTGCCAGTGTGTCGATCAGCTCGGCAGCCGCGCGGGCGTCACCAAGCAAACGCGTTCCGGTTACCGGAGAGAAAGGCACGGCGCCCAGCAGCTTGGGGTAGTAGCCGATACCGGCGCGCCGGCAGGCATCGGCCCAGCCGTGATCGAACACGTACTCGCCGTAGGAATGCTGCTTCACATAAGCCGGAAGCGCCGCCTGCACCCTACCCTGCTCATCGCAGCAGAGACGGTGCGAAGGCTGCCAGCCAGTGCGGCCGCCGACACTGCCGCTGTCTTCCAGCGCAGTGAGAAAGGCATGCCGCAAGAAGGGTTGGGGCTGCGCCTGCAAACCGTCCCAGACGTCGGCCGGCAATGCGTGAAGCGAGTCGATGATGGTGACGGGCATGAACTGAACCCCGGAAGTCAGACTGCAATATATCTCTAACAATGCACCCGCAATATGAGGAGGCCAACCCTTATAACCTTGAGTTCTGCAAAGGAGTTACTCATGCGAAAGTCCCTTCTCGCCCTTGGTATCGCAACGCTGCTGGGCAGCACCTGCGCCCTCGCCCAGCAGTCGATCACCCATCCGTTTCACGCAACCCAGGCGAAAGACGCACCCAACAACGTGTATATGGCGGTGGAAATCCCGGCGGGCAGTTTCACCAAATACGAGATCAGTGAAGAAGGCCTGGTTTTCGTCGACCGCTTCCAGTCCATGCCTGTCGTTTATCCGGCCAACTACGGCTCCCTGTCTCGCACTCTGGGTGGCGATAACGATCCGCTGGACGGTCTGGTGCTGACGCGTGAGCCTCTTCACCCGGGCGTACTGATCAAATTCCGGCCGATCGGCTATCTGAAGATGATCGACGGCGGCGAAGCGGATGAGAAGATCATCGGTGTACCCAGCAGCGACATCGACCCGACCTACGACAACATCAGGGACGTCGACGACCTGCCGTTGATCGAGCGCCAGCGCATCGAGGCGTTCTTCCGTGTTTACAAGCAACTGCCCGAAGGCAGAAAGAAAGTGGAACTCGATGGCTATGGCAACGCCGCCGAAGCACGCCAGATGATTCAAAAAGCTTTGGATAACTACAAGAAGAACAACTAAGTACGTGCAAGAAAGCCCGGCCAAATGCCGGGCTTTTCGATAGTAGCCATCAACCTTTCTCGGCCAGCGCCTTCTTGTAGCTGGTGGCGTAGTTCAGCTTGCGGCCAGCAACCTTGTTCAGCTCCTTGCGGTCGATCGACGAGTAGCCTCCCAACTCACGAGCCGTGAAGCCACTGTCACCAACCTCATCCTCAGATGCGAGTGCCACCATCTTCTTCGCCGCAGCTTCGACAGCATCACGGTAATCGCCGCGGTCGCTCAGGTCATATCTGTCCAGCGGCATCACCGAGCGTAGCCAGTTACCCCAATAAAATTCCAGAAATTCCGGGGCTACATTACCGGAACGCGGCTTGTCGTAACCGACCTCTCGGGTGAAGTACACCAATGCGCGATAAGGATCGTCGACCAGATTCTGCAGGCCGAGTTGACTCGGTATCTGCAGAGGCTCGATAACCTGGCCATTGCCATCCTTTAACCAGACCTTGCGCGCCAAATTCATACGCTGCCAGAAGCTGGCCATGTCCGGACTGTCACTGAAGTTATCGGTCACCCGTACCCACATGTTCAGATTTTCGCCCCCCTTGGGGTGTTCCACCAACACGGTGAAGGTGTGATGACCATCGGTGAGGAACAGCTTGCCCTCGGGCCCGACGACCACGGTCTTCATTTCGCTGCTCCGAGTACCAACCTCGTCCTGGCAGGCGAAGCTCTCGGGCTGGTGCAGGTCGGCGTCACTCGGCACCTTGGTACTCTCACCTTGCCCATTGACCTCGCAATATTCGTCGAACAGCTTGTTGCGCTCCTGCGCGAAGCGGCCGAGCTTGTAGTAGATCTGGTCATAACCGACTGCAGCCTGAGTCGGATGCAAGGCCTGCAGTGGCACCTGAAGCAACTGGCCGGGTTTGGCTGCGCTGTAGTCCTGAGCCAGGATGGCCGAGCTCAAGCTGACTGAAATAAAAAAAAGGGGGATTTGACGCATCGAAAACACCTTTAAAAGGGCTTGGCGATAAAAAAGCCCCACCAGTGGCGGGGCTCAATCAGGAGCAACGGATGAAGGTGTCGCTTAGAAGACGTACTGCAGGCGACCTACGATGGCCTTGCCGTCGTCCTGCACGCTCTTGCCGCCGACCTGGTTGGCGGTGTTGATGTTGTCCACCTGATAGTCGATGTAGTTCAGGCTGGTGCGTACTGCCGGCGTAACGAAGTAGTTCACGCCCACAACCATGGCCTTGGTCTGGAACTCGTCATTGACGTCATCGGCGACGATGCCGGCCAGTCCCAGGTTGCCCGGAATGGCTCCGGCATCGGAGTCGATGGTGGAGCTCTCGTAGCGGGCAAAGATTTCCCAGGAGCCTTTCATGTTGTCCGGCTTGTCCCACTTGCCATCGGCAGCCTTGTACTGGCGTACGCCGTTGAACATGTAGGAAACCTGGGCGTAGTAACCGCTGAGGTCGACGTCGGATTTGGCGCCGGCCAGAGTCTCACCGCTGATCTGGCGCTGGAAGTATTCGGCCTGAGCACGGAATGCACCGAACTGAGCGCCGGACTCCAGTACCCACTCGACATCCTTGTCAGCCACGCGCACGTCGCCGAAGGTCAGACGAAAATCGTTGTCGCTGCGAATGCCCATCCGGGTACGCGCACGCGCACGGTTATCGTCGGACTCGCTGTTGTGGTAGTTGGCGGCGAGGTGAATGACATCGGTACCATTCAGGTATGGCGCCCAGTGGGCGCGCAGGGTGTAGCCGTACAGCTCATCGTTGTCATCGCCCTTGTAGTTGTTGTCGCCCTCGTAGGTGGCAACCTGAGCCATCAGGCCGTAGTTGTCGCCGGAGTGCTTGAAGTTCACCCCGAACTGGGTGTCTTCGTCACCGTTCAGGAAGTCGTACATGAACGGGCGCTCGATGGCAGTGATCCAGGAGGAGCTGGTGGTGTTCTCCAGACCGTAGTCGACGCCAAAACGCCCCACGGTAAAGGTACCGATATCCAGACCGGTGTAGGCGATGAAGGCGCGGTCGACGCTGGTGTCGTCACCTTCGTCGTAGCTCAGGCGCAGGCCCCAGTCCCAATCACTGTAGGCAGTACCTTCCAGACCGAACTCACCGCGGCGGATGAAGGTATTGAAGGTATCGTCGAACGGCTTGTTCTGATCGGCAGCCATCAGGCCATCGAACTGGGTGGCGTCCCACTGCAGCTTGCCGCTCAGCTTGAAGCTGAAGGCCTTGTCGGTGGTGGCGACTTCCAGGCCACCTTTGGTCTTGATCACGAGGTCGGCGCCGTCGGTGGTGACGGTACCGGCGAAAGCCTGGGCGGAAACGGCCAGAGCCAGAGCGCTGGCTGCGAAACCGGCGAAGTGCTTACGGATCATCGAGAAATTCCCCTGTTGGACTTTTAGTGTTGAAAACACCCGAGCGAGTGGCTCGTTCGTGCCGGAGGAATCTTGGCGAGGGGTTATTTCAGAGCAGTTGCCGATAGATAAAGATTTGATTACAGCGGAACTTTTTTACTTCTACTGCTTATAAGCCATCAGGAGGAATGCAGGCGGGGGATCAACAGGGCACCTGCCAGGCAGAGTGCTGCCCCCTCCAGCCAGTCGCTGAGCATCGGCCAGGTCTTTTCTATCAGCGCCAGCCAGGCCAGCGAAGCGACGATGTAAACGCCACCATAGGCGGCATAGGCACGGCCAGCGAAGGATGCCTCGACCCAGGTCAGAATCAGAGCGAAGAGCGCGGGACTCAACAGCCCGGGCGCTATCCACCAGGCGCTGCGATCGAGCCGCAACCACATCCAGAATGCGTAACAGCCGGCGATCTCGAACAGCGCCGCCAGCAGAAACCACAAATAATTGCTCATGCTGGCGCCCTAGCCACGCAGGGCACCTTCACGTTCCCAGGCGCAGCGCACACGCAGCGCGCCCTCCTGCGGGCTGTGAAAGCCGCTGTCGGACTCCCAGCGGAAGGTATGCATGCCATTGAGCTCGGTTTCCAGGTGCACCACGGCACTGGCCCAGTAGAGGCGCTTGAGTAACGTCTCGAAGGCTTCGATCCACAGGTTCCACTCATACTCCACCGCGCCATAGCTGGCACCGAAGTGGATTACCTGGGTCTGGTAGAGGCCCGCCCCCGGCAACTCGCAGAACGAAAACATCTCGCGACCGAGAAAGGGCCAGAGATCGCCCGACGGCAGCTCGGCGAGCACGCAATGATTGGTTTCACGGCGCAGGCGACGCTGCTCGGGGTCATCCGAGGGCCAGTCGCGGATGCAGCCATAAACGATGGATTCGGACTCCACACTGGCACTCCTGAAAAAGCAGAATGCCTTCTAACACAGCACGCCAGGGCAAGAAAGGAACTGGTGCGAATTCTTCAACGAGTCTGACTGCGGCCTCGCCCCAGCAGCCAGGCCACCAGCGTCATCAGCAGGGCCAACCCGGTCAGCACCGCAAACGGCAGGCGGTAACTGCCGGAAAGATCGCGGGCCAGGCCGGTCAGAATCGGCGTCAGGCAGCCAATGCAGTAGCCGGTGAACAGCATCATTGCGGTCCAGCGACTCACGGCCAGCGGCGAACCGGCTTCGTACAAGGGCAGCACCAGCGACAGGGCGAAGGATCCACCCAGCGAAAATCCCAGGATCAGCGCCCACAATTCGGGAACGAAGCGCGGCACGAAGGTGACCATTGCCAGACAACCACAGGTGATTGCCCCGCAAGCCAGCAGCAGTGAATAACGGGCGTTGTAACGCTGCACCAGCCAGGGCAGCAGGAAGGAGCTTGGCAGGCCCATGAGCATGGACAGACTGAGCAGCGAGTTGCTGCGCAGCATGCTCAGCCCGGCTTCGTGGTAGCGCGCCACGGCCCAGGTGGCAATGGCATAGAACAGACCCGCCTGAAGGGCAAAGAAGCAGCTGATCAGCCAGGCACGCGGCTGCCGCCAGGGCAGACCACCACTTTCCTGCCCTTCGGCAGCACCGGCCTGATTGGGCAGCCACAACCAGAGCATTACCCCAAGCAATGCCGGTATGGCCCAGACGGCAAGCCCCAGATGCCAGGCATCGCCGAACAGTGCCGTGGCCGGTGCGGTGAGCACCGCACCGCCGGCGCCGCCGATGGTCATACCCAGCGAGTACCAGCCCACCACCTGGCCCATCTGGCTGGCGAAGTGGCGTTTGATGAAGCCCGACAGCAAAGGTCCGGCAACCGCGATGGCAGCCCCCAGCGCGATGGCACTGCCGATCAGCACCCCACTCTGGTGCGCAGCCAGACGCGCCAACAGCGCCAGGCCGATCAAACCGAGGCAGAGCACGATGGTGCGTTCGAGCCCCCAGCGCATGGCCAGACGTGGCGCCAAGGGGGCCAGCAAGCCCATGCACAGTACCGGCAGCGCAGTGGTCAGGCTAATGAAACTGCGGCTCAACGACAGCTCGGCGGCAATGCGCTCGATCAGCGGTGCGAGGGATGTAATGCCGGGGCGCAGATTGATCGCCGCCAACATCAGGGCCACTAGCAGTAGAGCCCGAGGGACTGGTTTCACAGGTATTCCATGGTCATTACGGCAGGCAGGCCGGGGCGGAAACCCTACCCCTGACGGTCGAGTCAGGCAAGCCTGCCGGCATGAAAAACTGACCTTTCGGTCAGTTCGCGGACCTGACCTTGCCGCGCATTTTCTCGGCCATGCTGGCCATCTCGTCGTACAGCGCCTGCGGGTTCTTCTGCTTCAGCGCCCAGGCCATGCGACCCATTTCATGCGGCAGAATCATGAAACTGCCCCTGGCCATTTCGTCGTGGATGTAGCTGGCGATATCCGCCGCACTGATCGGCGAGCTTTCCAGCAACTTGCCTACCTGAGCCTTCATCGCCGGAGTCGGACCGCGGAAGGAGTCCAGCAGGTTGGTCTGGAAGAAGGACGGGCAGACCACATGCACGCCGATCTCCAGCTGACGCAACTCCACCAGCAGGCTTTCCGACAAGGCCACCACGCCGGCCTTGGCCACGTTGTAGTTGCTCATGCCCGGCCCCTGCATCAGCGCGGCCATGGAGGCGATGTTGACGATCTTGCCCTTGCTCTTCTCCAGCAGCGGCAGGAAGGCCTTGCAGCCCTTGACCACGCCCATCAGGTTGATCGAGATCTGCCAGTCCCAGTCCTCCAGCGACAGTTCGCTGAAGAAGCCACCGGAGGCGACGCCAGCGTTGTTGACGATGACATCGATACCGCCGAACTGCTCTTCACAGGCCTGCGCCAGGGCGGTCAGCTGGCTGTAGTCACGCACGTCGCAGCGACGGGTGAAACCGTCACCGCCCGCTTCGCGAACCAGCTTCAGGGTTTCCGCCAGACCGGCTTCGTTGACGTCGGCCAGGGCCAACCGCCAGCCTTCGCGCGCCCAACGCAGGGCAATTTCGCGTCCCAGGCCGGAGCCCGCGCCAGTGATCATCATGCGGTTTTGCATAGCAGCCCTGCCTTCAGTGTTTGGTTGCGGTGGCTGCCAGTGTAACGAAGGAAATAAAGCCTCCACTCCTTCATCAGGCTCATGAATAGGCAGGGAAAATCATGCCCGCCCCTTACTGTGCCGCCGCCAGGCATAAACGCTCAGGTTGACCAGCAAGACGATGCTCCCCAGCCAGAGCTGAATCTGCGGTGTGAGCCCCGCCGGGTAGATCAGCGGAATCAGATAATGCTCGATGAAACCGCCTTCATATCCCGCCTGCCCGGCCATCCTGCGCAGATGATTTTCCCAGGGTGTCAGCGGGCACCCCAGGTGCAGGCACTCCACCACGATCCCCAGACCACGGCTGGCAGGTGCAGGCAGAGCAAGCGCGGCCAGCGCAACAGCAGCAAGCCACCGAGCAGCACGAACAGGATGAAGCGCAAATGCAGCAGTACCAGCGCATCGGCGGCGATTCGCCAGAACATCATTTCCCCCTGAGCAGATCCATAGAAAAAAACACCAGCCAGATACAAGCTGATTGAGTGCCGCTATCAAAACCATGCAGAAGCCGCATTTCCCGTGAGGGGCGCGCGGGGATACTTTTATCCATAGCGAAATGATTCTCAACGAGGTGCATCATGCTCAAGACACTGACCTTCACCATCATGCACTTCTGCATCGCTTTCGGTGTCACCTACGTCCTGACCGGCAGCATTGCAGCCAGCAGCCTGGTGGCAGCCATCGAACCCTTGTGCAATTCGGTGGGTTTCTATTTCCACGAGAAGATCTGGCAGCATTTCGAGCGCAATCGTCGCCCGGCGCCGGAACGTCCGAAACACGCCTGGCTGCACCACCACGCCTGAGCAAACCCGCCCTCCGCGCACAACTGCAGGCGACAGCCCCCCAAGTATCCTGCGATAAGGCATGATCGTCTGGCACTTTGCCTCGCTTGCTGCTGTCATAAGGCAGCGATTCAATCCAGACGTTCTCTTATCAAAAGGGACTTAGCACATGCTCAGCCTTGCCCGACTCACCGCCTTGCTCGGTGGCCTGGCCTTCTGTGCCTCCTTGATGGCGGCTGATGTGGATGCCGAAAGCTATGGCTATCCGCTGGCCAACCCATTCGAGGCGACCATTACCGCCACGCCACCCCAGCTGCGCCCGGAGCTGCCGGCTGACGAAGACATCAGGCAGCGCGACTACTCGGTGCGTGTGCGTCCTGATCGCGAATTCGAGTTGCTGGACAACTTCTGGCCGGTGACCAAGCTGCGCTACCGACTGGCCGAGCAGAAAGGTCGAGCGCCGCTGATCTTCATCATCGCCGGCACCGGTGCGCACTACGCCAGCAGCACCACCGAGTACCTGAAGGAGCTGTTCTATGGTGCGGGTTTCCATGTCGTGCAGTTGTCATCGCCGACCAGCTATGACTTTATGGCCGCCGCCTCGCGTTTCGCCACCCCGGGCTACAGTCCGGAAGATGCCGACGACCTATATCGCGCCATGCAGGCGGTACGGGCCCAGCACCCGAAACTGCAAGTCAGCGAATACCTCCTGACCGGTTACAGCCTCGGCGCGCTGCATGCCGCCTTCGTCAGCCAGATCGACGAAACCCGTCGCGCCTTCGACTTCAAGCGCGTGTTGCTGCTCAATCCGCCGGTCAATCTCTACACGTCGATCAGCAATCTCGACAAGCTGGTTCAAACCAGGGTGCAGGGCATCGACAACAGCACCAACTTCTACGATCTGGTACTGGCCAAGCTGACCCGCTACTTCAACGACAAGGGTGCTCTGGATATCAACGACGCCATTCTCTATGACTTCCAGCGGTCCACCGAGCGGCTGTCGGACGAGCAGATGGCGATGCTGATCGGCACCTCGTTCCGCTTCTCCTCCGCCGACATTGTCTTTACCTCGGACCTGCTCAACCGCCGCGGCCTGATCACCCCGCGCGACTACCGAATCACCGAGAGCACCAGCCTCACGCCCTTCTTCCAGATGGCTCTGCGCTGCGACTTCGACTGTTACATCGCCGAACAACTGATGCCCTGGTGGCGCGCCCGGTATGACGGTGGCAGCCTCAACCAGCTGATCGAAAAGAGCAGCCTGTATGCACTGGAGGACTACCTCAAGGGCAGCGACAAGGTCGCCGTGATGCACAACGCCGACGACCTGATTCTCGGCCAGGGTGACATCGGCTTCCTGCGCCGTACCTTTGGCGACCGCCTGACCCTTTACCCGCGCGGTGGGCACTGCGGCAACCTCGACTATCGCGTCAATGCAGACGCCATGCTGGAGTTCTTCCGTGGTTAAGCACAGCACCCTGATCATCGCCCTGCTGCTGGCCAGCGGGCAGGCACTGGCCGAGCATCAGACCGATGCCGACGGTTTCACCAACCCGTTGCAACACCTGCAGTTCAACCCGGGCCTGGACCAGCAGGAGTTCGAGCGTGCCTCCAACGATGCCCTGCAGGTCTATGACCCGCTGGAGGCCTGGAACCGCCGCGTCTACCACTTCAATTACCGCTTCGATCAGTGGGTGTTCCTGCCCGTGGTCGACGGTTACCGCTACGTCACGCCGAGTCTGGTGCAAAGCGGTGTGCACAACTTCTTCAACAACCTCGGCGAAATTCCCACGCTGGCCAACAGCGTCCTGCAGCTCAAGGGCAAGCGGGCGGCGAACAGCACTGCGCGATTGCTGTTCAACACCATTTTCGGGATCGGCGGCATCTGGGACCCGGCGACGAAAATGGGCCTGCCGCGCCTGACCGAAGACTTCGGCCAGACGCTGGGCCACTACGGCGTGCCTGCCGGCCCGTACCTGATGCTGCCGCTGCTCGGCCCGTCGAACCTGCGCGACACGGGTGGCCTGGTAGCGGATTACAGCCTGGAGAATGCAGTCAACTATCTCGACGTGGCCGACGCCAGCCGCAGCAACCCCGGCATCCCGGTTCTGCAAGCCATCGATACTCGCGCCAATACCGGCTTCCGCTATGGCCAGCTCAATTCACCGTTCGAGTACGAGAAGCTGCGCTACTTCTATCATGAGTCGCGCAAACTGAAGATCGCTGATTGACCCGGCTAACGCATCGAATATATCGATGCGTTAGCGGTGAATTTTCCACCCAATTATCTATTCGATGCGAATAGCATGGCGTCATCCCCCTCTATCAAGGAGCCGCCATGACTTCGCAACGCCGCGTCATCAGCATCCAGCCTGGCCAACCAGCCTCCGACGGCGCCGGTGTGCGCCTGAACCGCGTGATTGGCGGGCCGGGCCTGGAACGTTTCGATCCGTTCCTGATGCTCGACGAATTCTCCACCGACAATCCCGACGACTACATCGCCGGCTTCCCGCCGCATCCGCATCGCGGCTTCGAGACCGTCACCTACATGCTCGAAGGGCGCATGCGCCATGAGGATCATCTGGGCAACGTCGGTCTGCTCGGCAGCGGCGGCGTGCAATGGATGACGGCCGCACGCGGCATCATCCACAGCGAAATGCCCGAGCAGGAATCAGGCGCCATGCGCGGCTTCCAGCTATGGCTCAACCTGCCGGCCAGGGACAAGCTGGGCGAGGCGGGTTATCGCGATATTCCCGCCACGGACATTCCGCGCATCAGCACGGCGTCCGGCGTCGAAGTGGTGGTCATTGCCGGCGAGTTCGACGACGGAGAGATCCGCCAGGCCGGCGCGGTACAGCGCCCGCACACCCAGCCGCAGCTGTTCGATCTGCATCTGCCGGCGGGCAGCCGGGTCTCACCCCGCCTGGTTGATGGTCAGCGGGTCATGCTCTACGTCTATGAAGGTCTGCTGGAGCTGCCAGGAGGCAGCGCTCAGGCGGTCAGCGCCGGGCGTCTGATACGCCTGTCCGATGAAGGCGAACTGCACCTGGCCAGCGCCCATGGTGCACGGGCCCTGCTGATCGCCGGCACGCCGCTGAACGAGCCCATCGTGCAATACGGGCCGTTCGTGATGAACAGCCGCGAGGAAATCGAGCAGGCCTTGCGCGATTTTCGCGACGGCGTGCTGGCCTGATCTGCATCAGGCGGACTGGACGACCTCGGTCAAGCCGAGAAAGCGGCAGAGGTCGGCCTTGCGCGCCATTGCATCCTGATAGCCCAGCTCGATCAACTCACTGCAGTAACCGGGCTCGAACAGCAGGTAGCTGAGCACGCCCGCCCCGCCCGCCTTGGTCGCCCCCGGGCCACGCAGGAACAGACGCAGCACCCTGGGCAGCTCACGCTGATGGCGGGCTGCGATCTGGTCCAGCGGCTGACTCGGCGCGATCACCAGCACTTCCACCGGATTCAGTCCCAGACCACGCGGACGTCGGTCCGGCGGCACCAGTGCGCTCATCTGATTGAGGCGCTCGAGCAGCTCGATGTCCGTCTCCAGGTTGTCGATGAAGGTGCTGTTGAGCATGTGTCCGCCGATCTGCGCCAGGCTCGGCGGCCGCGTGCTCGCCACCCGTGGCAGCTCGGCACTGGTTTCGAGGTTGGCATTGCCGCTGACGCCAATAACCAGCACGCGGCTGGCGCCCAGATGCAGTGCCGGGCTGATTGGCGCCGCCTGGCGCACCGCGCCGTCACCGAAGTATTCGCGGTTGATCTTGACCGGCGGAAAGATCAGCGGAATCGCCGCGCTGGCGAGCAGATGGTGCAGTTGCAGGCGAGTCGGCACACCCACGCGGCGATGGCGGAACCAGGGATCAATGCTGGCGCGTCCCTGATAGAAGGTCACGGCCTGGCCGCTTTCGTAGCCGAAGGCCGTCACCGCGACTGCACGCAGCTGACGCTGCCGCACCGCCGCAGCGATGCCGGAGAAATCCAGTTCGCGCTCCAGCAGCTCACGCAGCGGTGAGCTGTCAAGCAGCGCCACCGGCACATCGCGCCCCAGACCGAGCAGGCTGTGACCGACAAAACGTGCCGCCTGACGTACTACACCGGGCCAGTCACTGCGGTACACCATGTGGGTGTGAAAGCCCTGCCAGACGGTGGTCAGACGGCGCACCGCCTCGCCGAACTGCAGCGCGCCACAGGCCAGGCCAACGGCATTGATCGCCCCGGCCGAGGTGCCCACGATCACCGGAAAGGGATTGTGCGAAGAATCCGGCAGCAGGTCGGCAATGGCCGCCAGCACCCCCACCTGATAGGCCGCCCGCGCCCCACCACCGGAGAGAATCAGCCCGGTGACGGGCTCATGGAGGTGGGCAGCTGCTGTCATCGCACCAATCCTGATTTTTTGTTGAGTATAGGAGCGCTACTTGCGCTTACCGTACAGCTTCGGCTCGCCCTCCGGGCGCGTCTTGAAACGCCGGTGAGCCCACAGATACTGCTCGGGACAGGCACTGACCACCTGCTCGATCCACTGATTGATGCGCAGGCAATCGGCCTCTTCGCTCTCACCGGGGAAGCCTTCGAGCGGCGGGTGAATCACCAGGCGATAACCGCTGCCGTCAGCCAGACGCTGCTGGGTGAACGGCACCACGCGCGCCTTGCCCAGGCGGGCGAACTTGGTGGTGGCAGTCACGGTTGCGGCCTGGATGCCGAACAGCGGCACGAAGATGCTCTGCTTGCGGCCGTAGTCCTGATCCGGCGCATACCAGATGGCGCGGCCGGCACGCAGCACCTTGAGCATGGCGCGGATGTCCTCTCGCTCGATGGCAGTGGCGTCGAGATTGTGGCGCTCGCGGCCACGTCGCTGGATGTAGTCGAACAGCGGGTTATCGTGCTCGCGGTACATGCCGTCGATGGTGTGCAGCTGACCGAGCAACGCGGCGCCGATCTCCAGCGTGGTGAAGTGCACAGCCATGAGGATCACACCCTGGCCTTCGGCCAGCGCCTGCTGCAGATGCTCGAGGCCCTCGACCTGCGCCAGCTGCGCCAGGCGTGCCCTGGGCCACCACCAGCTCATGGCCATCTCGAAAAAGGCGATGCCGGTGGAGGCGAAGTTCTCCTTGAGCAGGTGTTCACGCTCGGCTGCGCTCTTGCCGGGGAAGCACAGTTCCAGATTGCGTGCAGCGACCTGCCGGCGCGTGCTGGCTGTGCGGTACATAAACCAGCCCAGCGCACGTCCCAGTTTCAGTTGCAGGCCGTAGGGCAGCTGCACCACCAGCCACAGCAACCCGAGCCCCAGCCACAGTGGCCAGAAGCGCGGATGAAGAAAATAGGCGCGAAAGCGTGGGCGATCCATGAGACGTTTCCGATCACTGGCAAAGCCGCGCATTCTAACCCAGTTTCCTGACCGGCTCGGAGGCATCGCTGTCGGCAACGCGAGTCACGTGAGCAAATCGACAGACAAGCCTGCATCGCTGTCGCACGCGGCTTGCGGCACGCCGGCTATGCCGTTATAAGTCCGGGCATCTTTCGACTCGCCAGAAGGCCCATCGCATCACCATGAGCCAAGCCGACCTCCTCGCCCAAGACCCCGTATTCCAGCTCAAGGGCAGCATGCTCGCCATCACCGTGATGGAACTGGCACACAACGATCTCGAACGCCTCGACGCACAACTGCAGGAGAAGGTCGCCCAGGCCCCGGCCTTCTTCAGCAATACCCCACTGGTACTGGCCCTGGACAAGCTGCCCGAGGGTGAAGGCGAACTGGACCTGGCCGAACTGATGGCTGTGTGCCGCCGTCATGGCCTGCGCACCCTGGCCATCCGTGCCTCGCGTGACAGCGACGTCGCCGCTGCCGAAGCCATGGACCTGCCGGTACTGCCGCCGTCCGGTGCGCGCGAGCGCCTCATCGATCCGGCGCCCAGAAAAGTCGAAGAAAAGCCCGCCGAGCCCGAACACAAGCCCAGCCGCATCGTCACCACCCCGATACGCGGTGGCCAGCAGGTCTACGCCCAGGGCGGCGACCTGATCGTGCTGGCGCCGGTCAGTGCCGGGGCGGAACTTCTCGCCGATGGCAACATCCATGTTTACGCGCCCATGCGTGGCCGCGCCCTGGCTGGTATCAAGGGCAACACCAAGGCACGGATTTTCTGTCAGCAAATGGGCGCCGAAATGTTGTCGATCGCCGGCCATTACAAGGTCGCCGAAGACCTGCGCCGCAACCCGCTGTGGGGCGATGCGGTGCATGTCAGCCTGTCGGGTGACGTGTTGAACATCACCCGCCTTTAACGGATACTGCGGCCACTTTTTTACGGACACAAAAAGGGCATCTGGAAGCCTCGATTGGCCGACGGATTCCCGCGTTATCTTCATTTTTTGGGGTGAATCACCTTGGCCAAGATCCTCGTAGTCACTTCCGGCAAGGGTGGCGTCGGTAAAACCACCACCAGCGCTGCCATCGGTACCGGCCTCGCCCTGCGCGGGCACAAGACCGTCATCGTCGACTTCGACGTCGGCCTGCGTAACCTCGACCTGATCATGGGCTGCGAACGCCGCGTGGTGTACGACTTCGTCAACGTCGTCAACGGCGAAGCCACCCTGACTCAGGCCCTGATCAAGGACAAGCGTCTCGAGAACCTTTACGTGCTGGCCGCCAGCCAGACCCGCGACAAGGACGCCCTGACGCTGGAAGGCGTCGAGAAGGTGATCAACGAACTGTCGCAGAACTTCGAATACGTGGTCTGCGACTCGCCGGCCGGTATCGAGAAAGGCGCGCACCTGGCGATGTACTTCGCCGACGAGGCCATCGTCGTGACCAATCCGGAGGTGTCCTCGGTACGTGACTCCGACCGCATGCTCGGCCTGCTGGCGAGCAAATCGCGCCGCGCCGAAAAAGGCGAAGATCCGATCAAGGAACACCTGCTGCTGACCCGTTACAACCCCGAGCGCGTCACCAAGGGCGAAATGCTCGGCGTCGAAGACGTCGAGGAAATCCTCGCCATCCGCCTGCTCGGCGTGATCCCCGAATCCCAGGCCGTGCTCAAGGCTTCCAACCAGGGTATCCCGGTCATCCTCGATGACCAGAGTGACGCCGGCCAGGCCTACAGCGACGCAGTCGATCGTCTGCTCGGCAAGGACGTGCCGCACCGCTTCCTGGATGTGAAGAAGCAGGGATTCCTGCAACGCCTGTTTGGAGGTCGAGAATGAATATTTTTGACTTCTTGCGTTCACGCAAGAAGGAAACCACCGCATCCATCGCCAAGGAGCGCCTGCAGATCATCGTTGCCCACGAACGTGGCCAGCGCAGCCAGCCGGACTACCTGCCGGCTTTGCAGCAGGAGTTGGTCGAGGTGATCCGCAAGTACGTCAACATCGACTCGGATCAGGTTCAGGTCGCTCTGGAGAACCAGGGCAGTTGCTCGATTCTGGAGTTGAACATTACCCTGCCGGATCGTTGAAAAATCTATCTGGACTTGCTGCGCGTCGGCCCTGCTGCGTTAAAAGCAGGCTCGGCAAGCCGCTTGCGGCTAACGCGCTTCAGCGCGGCCCGAAGGGCGAGCGAAGCGAGTAATGCTCATGTACAAAAGTACACTCCGCTTCCTCGCCTGTTTTTGCCTTGCATGGCTCTAGCTCGCAGCGCCCGAGATAGATTTTTAACTGGATCATGCGAATGGCGGCCTTACGGCCGCCATTCGCTTTTATCGCCCAATCCAACCAGAACGCCCCATGCCGCTAAGCCAGATCGAAATTCTCCACCAGGACGCCGCCCTGCTGGTGATCAACAAGCCCACCCTGCTGCTGTCGGTGCCGGGCCGTGCCGATGACAACAAGGATTGCCTGGTTACCCGTCTACAGGAGAACGGCTATCCCGAGGCGCGCATCGTTCATCGGCTGGACTGGGAAACCTCCGGCATTATCGCTCTGGCCCGCGATGCCGACAGCCACCGCGAGCTGTCGCGCCAGTTCCACGACCGCGAGACCGAGAAAGCCTACACCGCACTGTGCTGGGGCCAGCCGCAGGCCGACAGCGGCAGCATCGACCTGCCACTGCGCTATGACCCGCCGACCAAGCCACGCCACGTCGTCGACCATGAGCTGGGCAAGCACGCCCTGACCCACTGGCGCATCGTCGAGCGCTGCGGCGACTGGTGCCGGGTCGAACTCACGCCCATTACCGGCCGCTCGCACCAGTTGCGCGTGCATATGTTGTCCATCGGTCACCCGCTGCTGGGCGATCGCCTCTACGCCCACGAAAAGGCCCTGGCCGCCCATGAGCGCCTGTGCCTGCATGCCAGCATGCTCGCCCTGACCCATCCGCTAACCGGCGAGCGCATGCGCTTCGAGTGCCGGGCGCCATTCTGAACTGCGGCAACCTGAGCGGTGCGCGCATGCGCACCTTGAACGTCGGATAGACGCCAACTATCGCCCCAAACGAGTGCGTCGCCGGCACAGCGCGACACAAATTGGTTAAACTCGCGCCATCGTTGCCCGGAGTCCCTATGCGCGAAGAACTGATCCAAGGCCTGCTCGATTTTCTCAACGCCTCGCCGACCCCCTTCCACGCCACCACCAGCCTGGCCATGCGCCTGGAAGCCGCCGGTTATCGTCATCTCGACGAGCGCGCACCCTGGCATACCGAAGCCGGTGGCCGCTACTACGTGACCCGCAACGACTCCTCGATCATCGCCTTCAAACTGGGCAAGCGCCCGGCCATCGACGGTGGCATCCGCCTGGTGGGCGCACATACCGACAGTCCCTGCCTGCGCGTCAAGCCGAGCCCGGAACTGCAGCGCCAGGGCTATTTCCAGCTCGGAGTGGAAGTCTACGGCGGCGCCCTGCTCGCCCCCTGGTTCGACCGTGACCTGTCGCTGGCTGGCCGCGTGACCTACCGCCGTGACGGCAAGGTCGAGAGCCAGCTGATCGACTTTTACCAGCCCATCGCGGTGATTCCCAGCCTGGCCATTCACCTCAACCGTGACGCCAACCAGGGTTGGGCGATCAACCCGCAGAACGAGCTGCCGCCGATCCTGGCCCAGCTCGCCAGCAGCGAAACCGCAGATTTCCGCGCGCTGCTCGCCGAACAGCTGGCCATGGAGCACGACTTCAACCCGGACGCCGTGCTCGACTACGAGCTGAGCTTCTACGATACCCAGAGCGCCGCCATAGTCGGCCTCAACCAGGATTTCATCGCCAGCGCGCGCCTGGACAACCTGCTGTCCTGCTACGCCGGCCTGCAGGCACTGATCGACTCGGACGACGAGGAAACCTGCGTGCTGGTCTGCACCGACCACGAAGAAGTGGGTTCCTGCTCTGCCTGTGGCGCCGATGGCCCCTTCCTCGAGCAGGTACTGCGTCGCGTGCTGCCGGATGGCGACGACTTCGTCCGCACCATTCAGCGCTCGCTGCTGGTATCGGCTGACAACGCCCATGGCGTGCACCCCAACTATGCCGACAAGCACGACGGCAATCACGGGCCCAAGCTCAACGCCGGCCCGGTGATCAAGATCAACAGCAACCAGCGCTACGCCACCAACAGTGAGACCGCCGGCTTCTTCCGCCACCTGTGCCTGGAGAACGAAGTGCCGGTACAGAGCTTCGTGGTGCGCAGCGACATGGGCTGCGGCTCTACCATCGGCCCGATCACCGCCAGCCAGCTCGGCGTGCGCACGGTCGATATCGGCCTGCCCACCTTCGCCATGCACTCGATCCGCGAACTGGCTGGCAGCCATGACCTGGATCACCTGGTGAAAGTGCTGACCGCCTTCTATTCCAGCAGCGACCTGCCTTGAGGCCCGAGATGATCGAACATATCCGCAACAGCCTGCAGGAAGCCCAGCGCGCGCTGGAAGCCTTCCTCGCCAACGAACAGACCCTGGGCAATATCCAGAAGGCCGCCGAGCTGCTGGTCGAGAGTTTCGAAAACAAGGGCAAGGCCTTCTCATGCGGCAACGGCGGTTCGATGTGCGACGCCATGCACTTCGCCGAGGAACTGACCGGGCGCTACCGCAAGAACCGTCCCGGCATCGCCGCCGTATCGATCAGCGACCCCAGCCATATCAGCTGCGTGGCCAATGACTTCGGTTACGACTACATCTTCTCGCGCTATATCGAATCCCATGGCCGCGAAGGTGACGTACTGATCGCCATCAGCACCAGCGGCAAGAGCCCCAACGTGGTCAAGGCCGCTGAAGCCGCCAAGGCGCTGGGGGTGAAGGTGATCGCCCTGACCGGCAAGCCCGGCTCGCTGCTGGAAAGCCTGGCCGATGTGTGCGTCTGCGCACCGGGTGGCGACTTCGCCGACCGCGTGCAGGAGCTGCATATCAAGACCCTGCACATCCTGATCGAACTGATCGAACGCAAGCTCAGCCCGCAGAACTACGCCTGAGGCATTGCCGCTCGCAGGCTGACGGAGGCATCAGGACGCCTGCCTGCGATGGAGAGTACCGGCTTGGGGCGCCACGCATGGAGCACGCAGTGGGAGGTGATGGCGCTGCGCACGGCGCCCCACCGCTCAGGCGGCGCGCAGGCGCTTCGGGGTCAGCCCCATGTAACGGCGCATCGCCGTGGTCAAGGCGCTCTGGCTGGAAAAGCCACATTCCTCGGCGATGCGTACCAGCGGCAGATTGCTCTCACGCAGCATTCGCGCAGCGCGGTCGAGACGGGTCTTGAGCAGGTACTGATGCGGGGTCAGGCCGACACTGTCCTTGAACAGGGCATGAAAGTGGCTGGGGCTCAGGCACATCTCCTGAGCCAGTTCGGCGACACTGATCCGCCGGGCCAGATGTTCGGCTATGTAGTCGTTCAGGCGTTGCAGATCCAGTGTCCCTTGCGGCTGCCTGCGCTGCTCGCCGAACAGGCGCAGGTGCAAGGCCCGCAGCAGGACGCCACCAAGAGAACGTGCGAGGATCGGGTCGCTGCCATAGCGTTCCAGTTCGGCGCCGGCATAGGTCAGAAGGTGCTGAAAATCGACATCGAGGGCGGGATAGCGAGGTGTTTCGAACAGACGATGGAGCAGCTCCAGGTCTTCACTGGGGGTGTCCTGCTCGTCCAGATCCAGAATCAGCATGCGGTTGTCGCCCATGCCGGCGAACTGGTGAGCGGCGTCGCCCGGCACCAGACAGGCGCGCATGCGACAGACCTCCCCGCCGCGGCCGCCGACTTCGAATTCGGCGCGCCCGATCAGGGACATCACCAACTGATGATGATCGTGGGCATGTTCATGGGCCTGTTCATCCAGGCGAATCACACGGGCTTGCAACATCGCATAAGACTGGCGGCACGAGACAAGGGTTGCACTTTACTCCTTTCAGAGGGAAAACGCCGCAACCACCCATCAGCGAGACGGTTGCACCTATAGCAACCTGAAAGAGAAAACGCACCACTGCATACCATCAGGCTCCATTAACGTGCACTTACCAAGCGTTTACCAGGCCATACTCCACAGTTGCGGCAACTGGCAGGAGAGTTGCTTCGAACATGCAATCGGTACAACAAGCGAGCCCCAATGAGTGACGCAACGCTGATTCTCCTCCTGCTGGCCCCGTTGCTGGCACTGGCCTATGGTCTGTTGCGACGCGTGCGAAGGCGTCGTGACCACGCCGGCAAACAGGCGGACGCCGATATCGTGCGGCGCTGCCTCGACCTGCTTCAGGCATTGCAGAAACACCGCGGCCTGGGCGCGCAACAGGACGCCGAAGGTGTAGCCCAGCGCAACGCGCTGGCGCACCAACTCGACGAGCTCTGGCTTGGCTGGTCCGACACCGACCTGCAACTGCCGCCACTGCAGCAGCACTGGCCACGGCTACGCCGCAACCCAGCCGACTTCGATGCGCATTGCAGGCTGATCGAGGCATTGCTGGGCGTGATCGAACAGTTCGAAGATCGCCTCTACCGTCACCATCACCACCCTGGCGTTCGTGGTCTTGGCGAGTCCTGCCGCTCGCTTGAAGACCTTGCCAGGCTGCGCGGTCTGACCGTACGCGCGGCCAACTACGAACGCTGCCCGCCCGGTTTGCAGATGCAACTGCGCTTTCTCTGCAACCGGCTGCTCGACCAGGAACAGGATCCGCACCTGCTCGCCCTGCTCGAACGCCTGCAGAGCGACCTGATCGAGTCGGCGCGTATCAGCCTCACTCCCGGCGAATGCTTTGCCCTGCTCACGCCCCTGATCGAACAGCGCCTGCAGGACATTCGTCAGAGCATCGACTGACACATTGAAAAAATCCCGGGATCGCCCCATGTAGCAACCAACGTGCAAGCAAAGGTGCTCCATGAACGATCAGGACATCCACTCCGAAGCTGTCGAAGATAACGTCCAGTCCACCACTGGCCTGGTTCTGCCTGCGCAGCGTCTGCCGGACAAGCTCTACGTCATCCCCATCAACAACCGCCCGTTCTTCCCGGCGCAGGTACTGCCGGTGATCGTCAACGAGCATCCCTGGGGGCGCACGCTCAAGCGCGTGGAAAATACCGAGCACAAATGCCTGGCGGTGTTCTATGTCGACACTCCGCCCGACGAGAATGGCGAGTTCGACCTCGACAGCCTGCCCGAACACGGCACCCTGGTGCGCGTGCACCATGTCAGCGAGGAAGGAGGGAAGCTGCAGTTCGTCGCCCAGGGCCTGACCCGTGTGCGCATCCGCGGCTGGCTCAGCCGCCGTGGCCCGTACCTGGCCGAGGTGGACTACCCGCAGGCACCTGCCGACCCGCGTGACGAGGTCAAGGCCTACGGCATGGCTCTGATCAATGCGATCAAGGAACTGCTGCCGCTCAACCCGCTGTACAGCGAGGAGCTGAAGAACTATCTGAACCGCTTCAGTCCCAACGAGCCGTCGCCGCTCACCGACTTCGCCGCCGCCCTGACCACCGCTTCGGGCCGCGAATTGCAGGATGTGCTGGACACCGTGCCCATGCTCAAGCGCATGGAGAAGGTGCTGCCGCTGCTGCGCAAGGAGGTCGAGGTCGGCCGCCTGCAGAAAGAGCTGTCCGCCGAGGTGAACAAGCAGATCGGCGAACGCCAGCGCGAGTTCTTCCTCAAGGAGCAGCTCAAGCTGATCCAGCAGGAACTGGGCATCAGCAAGGACGACAAGAGTGCCGATCGCGAAGAGTTCCTCGCCCGCCTCGAAGGCAAGACGCTGCCGGCGCCCGCGCAAAAGCGCATCGACGAGGAGCTGAACAAGCTGTCGATCCTGGAAACCGGCTCGCCGGAGTACGCCGTCACGCGCAATTATCTGGACTGGGCAACTGCCCTGCCGTGGGGCATCCACGGTCAGGACAAGCTCGATCTGGGCCGTGCGCGCAAGGTGCTGGACAAGCACCACGCCGGCATGGACGACATCAAGCAGCGCATCATCGAATTCCTCGCGGTCGGCGCCTTCAAGGGCGAGATCGCCGGCTCCATCGTGCTGCTGGTCGGCCCGCCCGGCGTGGGCAAGACCAGCATCGGCAAGTCCATCGCCGAATCCCTCGGCCGTCCGTTCTACCGCTTTTCCGTGGGCGGTATGCGTGACGAGGCAGAGATCAAGGGCCATCGCCGCACCTACATCGGCGCCATGCCCGGCAAGCTGGTGCAGGCACTGAAGGAAGCCGAGGTGATGAACCCGGTGATCATGCTCGACGAGATCGACAAGATGGGCACCAGCTACCAGGGCGATCCCGCCTCGGCGCTGCTGGAAACCCTCGATCCGGAGCAGAACGTCGAGTTCCTCGACCACTACCTGGACCTGCGCCTGGATCTGTCCAAGGTGCTGTTCGTCTGCACCGCCAATACCCTGGATTCGATCCCCGGGCCGCTGCTCGACCGCATGGAGGTGATCCGCCTGTCCGGCTACATCACCGAGGAAAAGCTGGCCATCGCCAAGCGCCACCTGTGGCCCAAGCAACTGGAGAAGGCCGGCGTGCCGAAGGCGCGCCTGTCCATCAGCGATGCGGCGCTGCGCGCGGTGATCGAAGGCTATGCCCGCGAGGCCGGCGTGCGCCAGCTGGAGAAACAACTGGGCAAGCTGGTACGCAAGGCGGTGGTCAGGCTGCTGGAAGATCCCGAGTCGAAGATTCGCATCGGCGCCAAGGATCTGGAGGAAGCCCTCGGCATGCCGGTGTTCCGCAACGAGCGGGTGCTGGCCGGTACCGGGGTGATCACCGGCCTGGCCTGGACCAGCATGGGCGGTGCCACCCTGCCGATCGAAGCAACGCGCATCCATACGCTCAATCGCGGCTTCAAGCTCACCGGCCAGCTCGGCGAGGTGATGAAGGAATCGGCCGAGATCGCCTACAGCTACATCAGCTCGCACCTCAAGCAGTTCGGCGGCGATCCGACCTTCTTCGACCAGGCCTTCGTCCACCTGCACGTGCCGGAAGGGGCCACGCCCAAGGACGGCCCCAGCGCCGGCATCACCATGGCCAGCGCGCTACTTTCCCTGGCGCGCAACCAGGCACCGAAGAAAGGCGTAGCCATGACCGGCGAGCTGACCCTCACCGGCCAGGTACTGCCGATCGGCGGCGTGCGCGAAAAGGTGATCGCGGCGCGCCGGCAGAAGATTCACGAGCTGATCCTGCCGGAGGCCAACCGCGGCAGTTACGAAGAACTGCCGGAGTACCTCAAGGAGGGCATGACGGTGCACTTCGCCAGGCGCTACGCCGACGTGGCCAGGGTGCTGTTCGACTGACCGAGGCGCGTGCAACGCCCTCTACGGCTCGCATGCCGCCCCCCGGTGCGGCTATGCTGGGCCAGGTTTCATCGACTGGAGTTCGTCATGCACGCCACCTTGCGCCTGCTTACCCTGCCCGCCCTGGCCATGCTCACGGCCTGCGTTCATCAATCCGGCACGCTGGAGTTGAAGAAGGACCGGCAGTGCCCGCTGACGCTCAACAGGGGCCAGCAACTGATTCTCAGCCTGCCCAGCAACCCCACCACCGGCTTTCGCTGGGAAATCCGTGACGATGCGGCGAACGTGCTGCAGAGCCTCGGCCCGGAGGTCTACAGCAACCCGGAAGACGCCGGGCTGGTGGGCGCAGGCGGCATCTCCACCTGGCGCTTCACCGCGCGTGAGCCGGGCGAAGGTCGCCTGCTGCTGACCTACCAGCAACCCTGGGAGCCCAACGTACCGCCGGCGGAGACCTTCGAGTGTGAATTGCGGGTGAAGTGAGGAGGACTGATTCTGTGGGAGGGAGGTAGACGCGACGATTCGAAGCAAATCGCCGCTAAAGCGCCTCCCACGGTTCCGTGCCACCACCTATTCATGGACGGGTTACACCCGCTCTAAAGGCCGCAAACGAACAAGGGGTGCATGATGCGCCCCCTCATGTCTATCGTTTCGCGGCTGAAGCCGCTCCTACATAGGTCGCGTACGCCTCTGATTGTAGGAGCGGCTTCAGCCGCGAATGACCTCAGCTCTTGAGCCGGTAACCGGTCTTGAAGATCCAGCCCACCAGCAGGATGCATAGCGCCAGAAAGCCCAGCACCATCGCCAGACTGACGCCGACGTTGACGTCGGACACGCCGTAGAAGCTCCAGCGGAACGCGCTGATCAGGTAAACCACGGGGTTGAACAGGGTCACCGTCTGCCAGGCCGGCGGCAGCATGCTGATGGAATAGAAGGCACCGCCGAGGAAGGTCAGCGGCGTGACGATCAGCGCCGGGACGATCTGCAGCTTCTCCCAGCCATCGGCCCAGACGCCGATGATGAAGCCGAACAGGCTGAAGGTCAGCGCCGTCAGCACCAAAAACGCCGCCATCCACAGCGGATGCTGAATCTCGAAATCGACGAACAGCCGCGCGGTGAGCAGGATGATGATGCCGAGGATCACCGACTTGGTCGCCGCCGCGCCGACATAGCCGATGAGAATTTCCAGGTACGAGACCGGCGCCGACAGAATCTCGTAGATACTCCCCGAATACTTGGGCATGTAGATGCCGAACGAGGCGTTGGAAATGCTCTCGGTCAGCAGCGCCAGCATGATCAGACCGGGGATGATGAAGGCGCCGTAGCTCACGCCCTGCACCTGGGTCATGCTCGAGCCGATGGCCGAACCGAACACCACGAAGTACAGCGAAGTGCTGATCACCGGCGTGGCGATGCTCTGCAACAGGGTGCGCCAGGTGCGCGCCAGCTCGAACAGGTAGATGGCCTTGATGGCGTACAGGTTCATGCGCGCGACTCCTCCAGCAATGAAACGAAAATCTCCTCCAGCGAACTCTGGCTCGACTGCAAGTCCTTGAAGTCGATGCCGTGCTGGGCCAGGTCACGCAGCAGTTCGGCGATGCCGGTGTTCTCGTGCTGGGCATCGAAGGTGAACACCAGGGCATGGCCCTGATCGGCCAGCTCCAGGCCATAGCGCGCCAGCTCGGCCGGTACGCAGGACAACGGCTGCTGCAGGTGCAGGGTCAGCTGCTTCTTGCCCAGCTTGTGCATCAGCACCTGCTTGTCTTCCACCAGGATGATGCGGCCCTTGCTGATCACCCCGATGCGGTCGGCCATTTCCTCGGCCTCCTCGATGTAGTGGGTGGTGAGGATAATGGTCACGCCGCGCTCGCGCAGACGCCTGACCATGTTCCACATGTCGCGGCGCAGCTCCACATCGACACCGGCGGTGGGCTCGTCGAGGAAGAGAATCTGCGGCTCGTGCGACAGCGCCTTGGCGATCATCACCCGGCGCTTCATGCCGCCGGACAGTTCCATGATCTTGGCGTTACGTTTGTCCCACAGCGACAGGTCCTTGAGCAGTTGCTCCAAGTAGGCCGGGTCGGGCTTCTTGCCGAACAGACCACGGCTGAACTTGACCGTCGCCCAGACGGTTTCGAACACGTCGCTGACCAGCTCCTGCGGCACCAGGCCGATCTGCGAGCGGGCTGCGCGGTAGTCACGGACGATGTCCTTGCCGCCGACCAGCACCCTGCCCTCGCCCGGATTGACGATGCCGCAGATGATGCTGATCAGGGTGGTCTTGCCGGCGCCATTGGGGCCGAGCAAGGCGAAGATCTCGCCCTGGCGAATGTCCAGGTCGATGCCCTGCAGCGCCGGATGCCCGGACGCATAGATCTTGTTCAGTTGCTGGATGGAAATGACCGACTGCACGGTGGATGGCCCCTTGCCTGCGGAAAACGCCACAGTCTACAGGCCTCGACGGGCTCCATCATCGCGCGGGTGAAAAAACGGCGCACTTGTGGTGCGCCGGGGATGCTGCAGGTGAGGTAGAAAACGATTACAGCGCTTGTGGCGATGTAACGATAGGCCTGGCGGCAGACGCCGCCGGGCGTATTCTGCGGTGAAACGGATCAGAGCGGGGTCAACAACTTGCCGGTGGCGATGAAGGCACGCAGGTTGTCCAGCACCAGATCGGCCATCTGCTGGCGGGTCTCTACGCTGCCGCTGCCAACGTGCGGCAGCAGCACCACGTTGTCCAGCTCACGCAATTCGGTCGGCACCTGAGGCTCGTGCTCGAACACGTCCAGCCCGGCGCCGCCGATCACCTTCTGCTGCAATGCCGTGATCAGTGCAGCTTCATCCACCACAGAGCCACGCGCCACGTTGATCAGAAAACCGTCCGAGCCCAGCGCCTCGAGCACCTCAGCGTTGATCAGGTGATGGGTGGCCCTGCCGCCCGGGCAGGTCAGCACCAGGAAATCCGCCCAGCGCGCCAGCTCCAGCAGATCCGGCTCATGCTGGTAGGGGCTGCCCTCGACCGGGCGGCGATTGTGATACCGCACCGGCATGGAGAACCCCGAGGCGCGCTGCGCCACCGCCTCGCCGATACGGCCGAGGCCGACGATACCCAGGCGCTTGCCACTGACCCGGCGTGCCAGCGGAAAACCCGCTCCGCTGGCCCAGGCGCCGCTGCGCACGAAGCGATCGGCCTCGGACAGGCGCCGCGCGCTGTCGATCATCAGGCCCATGGCCAGGTCGGCCACGCAGTCGTTGAGTACATCCGGCGTGGTGCTGAGCACGATGCCGCGATCACGCAGCAACTCCAGCGGGTAAGGGTCGTAGCCGACACCGAAACTGCAGATGGCGCGCAGATTCGGCAGCAGCGCAAGCTGATCGGCCGTGCAGCCGAAACGCGCCGAGGAGACCATGTAGATGAACTGCTCGCCCTGCTCGCGCAGGAACGCCAGCGGTTCGGCCTGTTGCCACAGCGCACTGACCTCGTACTCATCGGCCAGCTCGCGGTTGAAACGCTCGCTCAGCGGCCCGATCTGCAGCACCTTGGGTTTACTCATGGAACCTCCTGTTTCGGTGGTGCGGGTTACAACAATTTACCCGGATTCATCAGCCCGGCCGGATCCAGCGCCTGCTTGATGCGGGCCATCAACTCCAGCTCCAGCGGCGCCTTGTAGTGCTGCGCGGCCAGGCGCTTGGACTGGCCCAGGCCATGTTCGGCGCTGATGCTGCCGGCATGATGCAGGGTCTGGTCGTAGATCACACGCATGATAGCGTCGGCCTGCGCCTTGAACGCGGCATCCTCGATGCCGGCCGGCTTGCTGATGTTGTAATGCAGGTTGCCGTCGCCGACGTGCCCGTAGGCCACGATGCGCACACCGGGAAACGCCTGCTGTAAGGCCTGATCGGTACGCGCGATGAAGTCGGGAATACGGCTGACCGGCACGCTGATGTCGTGCTTGAGGCTTGGTCCCTCGTGGTTCTGCGCCTCCGAGATGCCTTCGCGCAGCGCCCACAAGGCGCGTACCTGAGCATCGCTGGCAGCGACCACGGCATCCACTGCCACGCCCTGTTCAAAGGCGGCGCCCAGGCCCTGTTCGAGTAGTTCGTTCAACGGGGCGTTGGGCTGGGTCTCGCTCAGCTCGATCAGCACGTACCAGGGGTGCTGCTGGGCGAACGGGTCGCTGACACCGGCGACATGACGCAGGACGAACTCGACGCTTTGCCGCGACATCAGCTCGAAGCCGGTCAGGCGGTCGCCACACAGCCCGCGCATCTGCCCGATCAACTCGACCGCCGCCTGCGGGCTGGGCAGCGCCACCCAGGCGGTGGTCAGACTGCGCACAGCCGGGAACAGCTTGAGCACGGCGGCGGTGATGATGCCCAGGGTGCCCTCGCTGCCGATGAACAGATGCTTGAGGTCGTAGCCGGTATTGTCCTTGCGCAGCCCACGCAGGCCGTCCCAGATGCGCCCATCGGGCAGCACCACTTCCAGCCCGAGAACCAGATCGCGCATGTTGCCGTAGCGCAGCACCGCGGTGCCGCCGGCATTGGTCGCCAGGTTGCCGCCGACCGTGCAGCTACCCTCGGCGCCCAGCGACAGCGGGAACAGCCGGCCGACCTCGGCGGCGGCCTCCTGCAACTGCTGCAGGATCACCCCGGCCTCGACGGTGATGGTGGCGTTGGTCACGTCCACTTCGCGGATGCGCTTCATGCGCGTCAGCGACAGCACGATCTGCGCTCCGCTGTCGTCCGGAATCGAGCCACCGCACAGGCCGGTATTGCCGCCTTGTGGCACCAGGGCGACGCCAGCCTGGGCACACAGTCGCACTGCCGCCGATACTTCCTGCGTCGAGGCCGGGCGCAGCACGGCTGCTGCCTGGCCACGGTAGGCACCACGCCAGTCGCTCAGGTAACTCTGCATGCGCTCGGCGTCAGTGATCAGGCCAGCCTCGCCGACCGCCTCGCGCAACGCCTGCAGCAGATTATCGGAAAGGCCACTCATCTCAGGTCACCGGCGCCGGGTTGAACAGCACCAGGTCGTTGTGCAGGCGCAAGTGCTCGGCGCAGGTCTGCTTGCGCCCGCTGGCCACGTCCAGGTAGAGCTGGAAGATGTGCCAGCCCATTTCCTCCAGCGTCATGCGCCCGGAGACGATCTGCCCGGCGTCGACGTCGATCAGGTCAGGCCAGCGCTCGGCCAGCTGGGTACGCGTGGCCACCTTGATCACCGGCACCATCGACAGGCCATAGGGCGTGCCGCGACCGGTGGTGAAGATGTGCAGGTTCATGCCCGCAGCCAGCTGCAAAGTGCCGCAGATGAAGTCGCTGGCCGGCGTGGCGCAGAACCACAGGCCCTTGCCACGAATGCGCTCGCCCGGTGCGACGACGCCGGCAATCGGGCTGTTGCCGGATTTGGCGATGGAACCCATGGCCTTTTCGACGATGTTGTTCAGCCCGCCCTTCTTGTTGCCGGGCGTGGTGTTGGCACTGCGGTCGGCCATGCCGCGCTGCAGATAGCGGTCGTACCAGTCCATCTCGCGGATCAGCGCGTCGGCTACCTCGACGCTGGCGGCGCGCGGCGTGAGCAGGTGGATGCCATCACGCACTTCGGTATTCTCGGAGAACATCACGGTGGCGCCAGCGCGCACCAGCAGGTCGGCGGCCACGCCAAGCGCCGGGTTGGCGGTGATGCCGGAGAAGGCGTCGCTGCCGCCACACTGCATGCCGACCACCAGTTCCGAGGCCGGCACCGTTTCGCGGCGACGCTGGTCGAGCACCTTCAGGCGATCCTCGATCATGCCCATGATCTGCTCGACCATGCCGGCGAAACCGCTGCCGGAGTCCTGCAGGCGGAACAGCCAGTCCTGCTCGTCCATGCCGTTGGTGAGCTGATCGCCATCCATCAGCTGGTTGGCCTGCAGCTTCTCGCAGCCCAGGCTGATCACCAGCGCCTGGCCGCCGAAATTGGGGTTGCGACTGATGTTGTACAGGGTGCGAATCGGCACCACGGCGTCCGGCGCGTTGATCGCCACGCCGCAGCCGTAGCTGTGCGACAACGCCACCACATCGTCGACGTTGGGGTACCTGGGCAGGATTTCCTTGCGCACGCGCTCGACCACGTGATCGAGCACACCGACCACGCACTGCACGGTAGTGGTTACGCCGAGAATGTTGCGGGTGCCGACGCTGCCGTCCGGATTGCGGAAACCCTCGAAGGTGTAACCCTCCAGCGGCTCGCCTGGTGATGTCCTGATGGTCGCCCTGGGCAGATTGTCCAGCGCCGGCGGCTCGGGCATGCGCAGCACCTGTTCGGTGACCCAGCTGCCGGCGGCTATGGGTTTCAGCGCATAGCCGATCACCTCGCCATAACGCACCACTTCGCTTCCTTCGGCGATATCCACCAGCGCCACCTTGTGGCTCTGCGGGATGCCTTCGACAGCCACGAGGCCATCATCGAACCGGCCGCCAGCGGCGACACCCTGGTCATTGACCACGACACCGACGTTGTCGGTCGGATGCAGGCGGATATAGCGGGGCGAATCCTGATGGGGAATCAACTGCATGAGGCGTGCTCCTGTTGTGCGCTCAGGATGCCGAGTCAGGCGTGGGGGAAGCGGCGGCACCGCCCTTCTCTCCCGAGCCGAGCTCGATCCTGTGAATTTGGCCGACGATCAGGCCGAAGCTCACGACCGCCAGCAGGGCATTGAGGCCAACGTAGGCCAGTGCCCAATCGAATGATCCGGTATGGCTGACCAGGTAGCCGATGACGATGGGCGTGGTGATCGCCGCCAGGTTGCCGAAGGTGTTGAACAGACCGCCGGACAGTCCGAGGATCTGCCGCGGCGAGGTGTCGGCCACCAGCGTCCAGCCCAGCGAACCGAGGCCCTTGCCGAAGAACGCCAGGGCCATCAGCGCTACCACGGCAGTGTCGCCCTCGACGAAGATGCACAGCACCAGACTGCTCGACAGCAACAGGCCGAACACCATCGGCAACTTGCGCGCCAGGGTCAGCGAATGACCGCGGCGCAGCATGCCATCGGACAACAGCCCGCCAAGCACGCCACCGACGCAACCGCTGATGGCCGGCAAGGCGGCGGCGAAACCGGCGCCGAGAATGCTCATGCCGCGCGCCTGCACCAGATAGACCGGAAACCAGGTGAGGAAGAAGTAGGTGATGGCGTTGTTGCAGTACTGGCCGAAGTAGATGCCGATCATCGTCCGTTGCCGGAGCAGCAGGCCCAGGTGCCGCCATTGCGAACCGCCTGCATCCCCACGCGGCCCTTCCAGATCGATCAGCGCACCACCACGCTGCAGATGGTCCAGCTCGGCGGCCTCGATACGTGGATGCTGGCGCGGCCCATGCAGTTGCCTGAGCCACAGGAACGACAGCGCCAGGCCTAGGCAACCGAGCACGATGAACACCGACTGCCAGCCCATCACCTGCACTACCCAGCCCATCAGCGGAGCGAACAGCGCAGTGGCGGCATATTGCGCCGAACTGGAGATGGCCGTGACCGTAGCGCGCTCGGCAGTGGGAAACCAGGAGGCGATGATGCGCGCGTTGCCGGGAAAACACGGAGCGCTGGCGAACCCCACCAGCAGACGCAGCAGAAACATCGAGGTCACCGCCCAGGTGCCCGGCAGCCAACCGACGAAACCCTGCAGCAGAGTCAGCGCCGACCAGGCGAACAGCGCCAGGGTATAGACAGGCTTGGTGCCGAAGCGGTCGAACAGCCAGCCACCGGGAATCTGCCCTATGACGTAGGCCCAGCCGAACGCCGAGAAAATATAGCCGAGCGTCACCGCGTCGATACCCAGACCGGCCTGCATCGCCGAACCGGCGACGGAAAGGCTGGAGCGATCGGCGAAGGTGATGGTGGTGACCAGAAACAGCATCAGCAGAATGCTGTAGCGCACCCGACCCGGTTTGGCATCTGGCATCAGCAAGGCTCGCGGAGGGGACGACAGGCCCGGCGCAAGGCACCGGGCCACCGACTCGACGGGAAGGTCGCAGGGCGACCGACGCCGTCAGCGTACCAGGCAGGGCTTCTTGTTATTGAAGGTCCAGCCTGGAATCAGGTACTGCATGGCCACCGCGTCGTCGCGCGCGCCCAGGCCTTTGGCCTGGTACAGCTCGTGCGCCTTGGCCAGCGCATCCCAGTCCAGCTCGACGCCGAGACCCGGCGTTTTCGGCACCTGCACCAGGCCACCTTCGATGCGCAGCGGATTGTGCGTGAGGTACTGACCGTCCTGCCAGATCCAGTGGGTATCGATGGCGGTCACGCGCCCCGGTGCAGCGGCGGCGACGTGGGTGAACATGGCAAGGGAAATATCGAAGTGGTTGTTCGAATGCGAACCCCAGGTCAGGCCCCAGTCGTTGCACATCTGCGCCACGCGGACGGAACCGGACATGGTCCAGAAGTGCGGGTCGGCCAGTGGAATGTCCACTGATTGCAGGGAGATGGTATGGCCCATCTGCCGCCAGTCGGTGGCGATCATGTTGGTCGCGGTGGGCAGACCGGTGGCACGGCGGAACTCGGCCATCACCTCGCGGCCGGAGTAACCGTTCTCGGCACCGCAGGGGTCTTCGGCATAGGCCAGCACGCCATGCAGGTCGCGGCACAGGGCGATGGCCTGGTCCAGCGACCAGCCGCCATTGGGGTCGAGGGTCACGCGCGCCTCAGGGAAACGCGCAGCCAGGGCACGAATCGCCTCGACTTCGGCTTCGCCGTGCAGCACGCCGCCCTTGAGCTTGAAGTCGTTGAAGCCGTAGCGCGCATGCGCGGCCTCGGCCTGGCGGACGATGGCTTCGGGGGTCAGCGCGGTCTGGTTGCGTACGCGCTCCCAGTCGTCATCGGACTCGCGCTCGTCGCGGTAGCCGAGGTCGGTCTTGTCCTTGTCGGCGACGAAGAACAGGTAACCGAGCATTTCCACGGCATCGCGCTGCTGGCCCTCGCCCAGCAGGGCGGCGACCGGTACACCGAGGTGCTGGCCGAGCAGATCGAGCAGCGCCGATTCCAGCGCGGTGACAGCATGGATAGTGATGCGCAGGTCGAAGGTCTGCAGACCGCGACCGCCGGCATCACGATCGGCGAAGGCGCGGCGCACCTGATTGAGCAGCGCGTTGTAGTTGCCGACCGGTTGGCCGACGAGGATCGAGCGGGCGTCTTCGAGGGTCTTGCGAATGCCCTCGCCGCCAGGAACTTCGCCGACACCGACGTGGCCGGCGCTGTCCTTGAGAATGAGGATGTTGCGGGTGAAGTAAGGGCCGTGGGCACCGCTCAGATTGAGCAGCATGCTGTCGTGACCTGCGACCGGTACGACTTGCAGCTCGGTGATCAGCGGAGTGCCGACTGCGGCAGGAATCTGTGAAGTCATGAGCGTTACCCTGTTGTTCTTGTGCGGGTTCGACAATGTTTCGTGCTGTCACGCCCGGCCTGCCGGCACGCGACCAGGCCGCTCGCCGAAGCGAGCGGCCCGTGCATTTACTGCGCGCCTTGGGTTTCGATCAGCTTGGCCAGGGCTTCGTACTCTTCCGGCAGCAGATCGGTCAGCGGAGCGCGTACCGGGCCGGCGTCATAGCCGACGATCCTGGCACCGGCCTTGACGATGCTCACGGCGTAGCCGGCCTTGCGGTTACGGATGTCCAGGTACGGCAGGAAGAAGTCGTCGATCAGCTTGCCAACGGTGGCGTGATCTTCGGCTGCGATGGCGCGGTAGAAGTCCATGGCGGTTTTCGGGATGAAGTTGAACACGGCCGAGGAATACACCGGCACCCCCAGAGCTCGGTAGGCAGCGGCATAGACTTCGGCAGTCGGCAGACCGCCGAGATAGGTCAGACGCTCACCGAGACGGCGACGGATCGACACCATCAGCTCGATGTCACCCAGGCCGTCCTTGTAACCGATCAGGTTCGGGCAACGCTCGGCCAGTTGCTCCAGCAAGTTGGCGTTGAGGCGGCAGACGTTGCGGTTGTAGATCACCACTCCGATGTTCACCGACTTGCACACCTGCTCGACATGCGCGGCAACACCTTCCTGCGACGCTTCGGTCAGGTAGTGCGGCAGCAGCAGCAGGCCCTTGGCGCCCAGGCGCTCGGCTTCCTGCGCCATCTGGATGGCGACGCGGGTCGGACCGCCAACACCGGCCAGGATCGGTACGGACTTCTCGCAGGTATCTACGGCAGTCTTGATCACGGCGCTGTACTCGTCCGGCGCCAGGGAGAAGAACTCGCCAGTACCACCGGCAGCGAACAGAGCGGAAGCACCGTAAGGCGCCAGCCACTCGAGGCGGCGCACATAGCCAGCCTTGTTGAAATCGCCGGCGGCATCGAAGTCGGTGACCGGGAAAGACAGCAGACCGGAGGAGAGGATGGACTTAAGTTCTTGTGGATTCATTATGCGAACACCCTGTAAAGCGAGTTGTGAGGAATAGCGTCAGCCGCAGCTGTAGAGATACGTTATCGTACAACAGCAAAAAAAACACCAGTTTTCGTATGATCCGTTCGTCGAAGTCGTTTCCGCCTCCGCCCCACTCGCCCGAAAAACCGCCATTCAAGCGCTAAAGCTCAGTGTAGAGCAGGCTCTATCATGGCGCCGGAACAGATGCCAGCGCAATCATCATTCACCTCGGGCAGCGTTGACACGCCAGAAACAGGCTGGTACTAATCCCATCAAGTCATATGACAACCTATGACATTCCAATAAAAAAAACGAGGCCCAGGTCATGCCACAGACCTTCACCCTGCCCTGCCATCGTGCCGGCCACTGCGCCAATGCCGGTCGCTACCCGAGCGGCGCAATCCGCGCAGGCTACGTTGCCGTCTTTGCCCAAGCTCTCACTTGCCGCAGCGAGGATCACCTGCTGATCCCGGTGCGCGACTGAACCGACCCTTCGCCATTGCGGCCAAGGGCCGCGCCAGTTTAGGAGCCTTAGCCAAGATGTACGAAGCCCCCCGCAGCACACCCCGGATCGTCGAGATGCAGGTCATTCCGGTCGCCGGCCATGACAGCATGCTGCTCAACCTGTGCGGTGCCCATGCCCCCTATTTCACCCGCAATCTGGTGCTGCTCAAGGACAATGCCGGACGCATTGGCTGTGGCGAAGTCCCCGGCGGCGAAGGCATCCGCCAGGCGCTGGAGCGTTGCCGCGAACTGGTGATCGGCCAGTCGGTCGGCCGTTACAACCATGTGCTCAATCGTCTGCGCCAGGCCATCGCCGGGCCAGCCAGAGGACCACAGACCACCCAGCATCAGGTCACTTCCGAATCCGAAGCGCGCGTTCTCAAGCAACCTCACGAAATCAATCTGCGCCTGGACAACGTGATCACCGCCGTAGAGGCGGCATTACTCGACCTGCTCGGCCAGCATCTCGACGTGCCGGTGGCCGAACTGCTCGGCAGCGGCCAGCAACGCGATAGCGTGCCGATGCTCGCCTACCTCTTCTATATAGGTGAGCGCCAGCGCACCGACCTGCCCTACCTCGCCGGCAAAGGCCCGACGGACGACTGGTATCACCTGCGCCATCAGGCCGCGCTGACGCCGGAGGCCATTGCCCGTCTGGCCGAGGCGGCGCATGCGCGCTACGGCTTCAATGACTTCAAGCTCAAGGGCGGCGTAATGCGCGGCGCCGAGGAAATGGACGCCATCCGCGCGATCAAGGCGCGCTTCCCCGATGCCCGCGTCACCCTGGACCCCAATGGCGCCTGGTCGCTGGACGAAGCCATCGCCCTGTGCCAGGGCCAGAACCATGTGCTGAGCTATGCCGAAGACCCCTGCGGCCCGGAAAATGGCTATTCCGGTCGCGAGGTGATGGCCGAGTTCAAGCGCGCAACCGGCATTCCCACGGCCACCAACATGGTCGCTACCGACTGGCGCCAGATGGGCCATTCGCTGCGCCTGGAGGCCGTCGACATCCCGCTGGCCGACCCGCACTTCTGGACCATGCAGGGCGCCGTGCGCCTCGGTCAGGTGTGCGAGGAGTTCGGCCTGACCTGGGGTTCGCACTCGAACAACCACTTCGATATTTCCCTGGCCATGTTCACCCATGCCGCAGCCGCCGTACCTGGCCGCGTCACCGCCATCGATACCCACTGGATCTGGCAGGAAGGCGAAGAACGCCTGACCCGCGAACCGCTGCAGATCATCGGTGGTCAGGTGCGGGTATCGGACAAGCCTGGCCTCGGTATCGAGCCGGACATGGAGCGGATCATGGCCGCCCACGAGCTTTACAAGAAGGTGGCCAAGGGCGCGCGCGACGACGCCATGGCCATGCAGTACCTGGTCCCGGGTTGGCAATACGACCCGAAACGCCCCAGCCTCGGTCGCGACTGACTCGCGCGGCTTCTATCCCAACCCGGAGTATTCCAATGAAAAAAACATTCCGCGCCTCCCTCCTTTCTGCCCTGGTCGGAATGGGTGCCCTGATCACCCACTCCGCCACCTTCGCCGATGAGGTCAAGTGGCCGACTCGTCCGATCCAGGTGGTGGTGATCGCCAACCCAGGTGGCGATACCGACTTCAACGCCCGCATGATGGCCAAGTACTTCAACGAGATCACCGGCAAGACCATGGTGGTGACCAACGTCGCTGGCGGCGGTGGCACCCTGGCGGCCGAACAGGTCAAGGGCGCGGCGGCGGACGGCAACACCATCCTCTTCACCCACCCGGGTCAGCTGATCGTCAACGAAGTTGCCGGTCTGACCGAAGACAGCTTCGAAACCTTCGATGTCGCCTGCATTGCCGGCGTCGACAAGAGTGCGGTGTTCGTCGCTTCCAAGCAGTCGGGCGTGACCAGCATGCAGGACCTGGTCGAGAAGTCCAAAGCCAACCCGCGCAGCATCACCTATGGCACCGAGATGGGCAGCTTCTCCCACATCCAGGGCCTGATGCTGGAAAAACTCACCGGCGTCAAGCTGAAGATGGTCGACGGTGGCACCGTAGCCGACCGCGTTGTCGGCATGCTGGGCGGCCGCCTCGATCTGGGCGCCATCACCTACGGTTCGGTACAGGACTACGTGCAGGGCGGTCAGATGGTCGCACTGGGCCAGCCCAACGCCGAGCGCAACGTCATGCTGGGTGACGTCCCGACGCTCAAGGAACAGGGCCTCGACATCACCATGGACAAGCCCTACGTAGTGGCTTTCCCGAAAGGCACCGACCCGGCGATCGTCAAGAAGATGTCCGACATCATGAAGCAGATCACCGAGAAGCCGGCTTACGCCGAAGATCTGAAGAAGTTCAAGCAACCGGTCGCCTTCTTCGCCACCGAAGAGGCCAGACAGATTCTGGCCAAGACCCGCGAAGACTTCATGCAGTTCAAGGATGAGCTGCGCAAGGCCAAGTAAAGCCACAACGCAACGCCGGCCCGAGCGACCGGGGCCGGCGCTGCACCTCAGAACCGAGGTATGCAATGAACACCCCGAACAAGAAAGAACTGATCACCGGCATTGCCATGCTCGGTGCCAGCCTTGCCTATCTGCTACTGGCGCAGCAGATCCCCGGCCATGACGGTATCGACGCGGCCACGGTGCCTAAACTGCTGGCCGGCTTCCTGACCCTGCTCGGTCTGATGCAGCTGGCCAGCGCATTCGCCAAACCCAGGACCGCCACCGAAGCCGCCAGCGACTTGCCCACTGAGGCCGAAGAGCCTGCAACGGAGATCGTCGAACCCAAGACCGTGATCAAGACCCTTGGTCTGATCCTCGGCTACATGGCCCTGCTCGGCCCTGTGGGCTTTCCGATCATGACCGTGGTTTACCTGTATCTGCAGTTCCTCGTGCTGACCCCGGTAAACCAGAAAGCCAGACACCTGACCTATCTGCTGATCGCCGTTATCTGCTCTGCACTCATCTTCCTGCTGTTCCGCGAGGCCTTCGATCTGATGCTGCCCGCTGGTCTGCTGAACAACTTCATCTGAGGATCGACCATGCTCGAATTACTGCAGCAAGGCTTCGGTGCCGTCTTTTCACTGAACATCATGATGCTGATGACAGTCGGCGTGGCCATGGGGATCGTTTTCGGCGCTGTGCCCGGGCTGTCGGCTACCATGGCCGTGGCGCTGTGCCTGCCGCTGACCTTCACCATGGGCCCGCAGGCCGGCCTGTCGCTGCTGGTCGCACTGTTCATCGGCGCCACTTCCGGGGGCCTGATCTCGGCCATCCTGCTGAAGATTCCGGGAACCCCATCATCTATCGCCACGGTGTTCGACGGCGGCCCGCTGATGGAACAGGGCCACGGCGTCAAGGCGCTGGGCATCGGCATCGTGTTTTCCTTTCTGGGCACCATCTTCAGCATCGTCGCGCTGATGCTCATCGCACCGCAGCTGGCCAAGGTGGCCCTGAGCTTCGGCCCACATGAATACTTCGCCATTGCCATATTCTCCCTGACCCTGATTGCCACGCTCTCAGCCGGCTCCATGGTCAAGGGGCTGTTCGCCGGTGCACTGGGCATCGCCATATCCACCATCGGCATCGCTCCGGTCGAGGCAGTGCGCCGCTTCACCTTCGGCGTCAATGAACTCAACGGCGGCTTCTCCATGCTGACCGTGATGATCGGCATGTTCGCCGTGGCGGAGATCATCAAGCTCGCCGAAACCGGCCGCCATGCCGTGCAGGGCACGGCCAGGTCGGTAAGCATGAAGAACATCAAAGGCTTCGGCTTTTCCCTCAGGGAATTCCGCGAGCAGTTGCCGAACGCCGGTCGCTCCGGCCTGATCGGCCTGGGTATCGGCATCCTGCCGGGCATCGGTGCGGGCACCTCGAACCTGGTTTCCTACATCATCGCCAAGAAGCGCGCGAAAGACGGGCACACCTACGGCAAGGGCAACATCGGCGGCGTGGTCGCCAGCGAGACGGCCAACAATGCCGGTATCGGCGGCGCCATGATGCCGCTGATGACCCTGGGCATTCCCGGCGATACCGTCACCGCGATCATGCTCGGCGGCTTCCTGATCCACGGTATCCAGCCCGGTCCGCTGCTGTTCATCAGCCAGGGTCCGCTGGTGTACACCATCTTCGCCGCGCTGATCGTCGCTACGGTGATGATGCTGTTCATGGAGTTCTACGGCCTGCGCCTGTTCATCAAGCTGCTCGACGTGCCCAAGCACATCCTCCTGCCGATCATCCTGGTGCTTTGCGTGGTCGGGGCCTTCGGCCTCTCCAGCCGCCTGTTCGACGTCTGGTCGATCCTGCTGTTCGGCCTGCTCGGCTACGCCTTCGTCAAGGCCGGCATGCCGGCGGCGCCGTTCATCATCGGCTTCATTCTCGGGCCAATGGCGGAAACCAACCTGCGTCGCGGGCTGATGCTGTCGGACGGCAGTTTCGCCGACTTCTTCACCAACCCCATCGCCGGCACCTTCCTCGGCCTGGCACTGCTGTTCGTGCTCTGGCAGGTGTTCAGCGCGCTGCGCCCCAAACCCAGCGCGATCAACGAAATCCTGCGAACCTGATCCACTCGACAGCCCCCTCTGCTCAGGGGGCTTTTTTTCGCACCTCTGGCTTCGTACGCAATCCAGTCTTCCGTTTGCCAGGAACTGCGGCAGATGATGGGCGCTGGCATTGATCTAGGTCCAATCCAATCATTCACTTGATTGATACGCGGAATGAATCAATGTTCGATCTGGCACAACTACGCTGTTTCACCACCCTGGCCGCCGAGCTGAACTTCCGCCGCGCCGCCGAGCGCCTGCACATGACCCAGCCGCCGCTGAGCCGGCAGATTCAGCTGCTCGAACACCAACTGGGCGTCTCGCTGTTCACTCGTAGCACCCGCTCGGTTGCCCTGACGGCAGCTGGCCGCGCCTTCTTCGTCGAAGCCCAGGCACTGCTCGACCAGGCCCACCGTGCTGCGCAAAGTGCGCGCCTGGCCGCCATTGGCGAGAGCGGCTCGCTGAACATCAGTTTCGTCGCCAGCGCGGTATACGACGTACTGCCCCGGGCGATCACCAGCGCCAGGCGGGAACGCCCCGGCGTGGATATCGCCCTGCTGGAAATGACCACCTTCGAACAAGTTCAGGCACTGCGATCCCGACGCGTGGATCTGGCCATCGTGCGCGCGCCACTGCAGCAATCCGGCCTGGTCAGCGAATGCCTGCTGCGTGAGCCATTCGTGCTGGCCGCCCCCGCCGGGCATCCGCTTGCGCAACACCAACGGCCAACCCTGGAGATGCTCCATGGTCAGCCATTTCTTCTCTATGCACATACCGCCTGGCAGCCCTTCAACGAACTGCATACCGGTCTGTTCCGCGCCAGCGGCATTCAGCCGGACTTCGTCCAGGCGCTGGGCTCGACCCTGACCATACTGGCGCTGGTCAACGCCGGCATGGGGCTGGCGCTGGTGCCACGTACTGCCAGCGCCATTCACTTCGGGCAGGTGCGCTTCCGTGAGCTGCCGCTGCCCAAAGGTGTGTGCGGCGAGCTGCACCTGGTCTGGCGCGACGACAACGACAACCCCGCATTGCCAGCGGTGATCGAAGCCGTGCGCCAGGCCGCTCGCGACATCTATCCGCAAAGCTGAAGATCAGGCGCGCTTGCCAACCTGCGCCTGCTGCACCGTCCAACCAGCCACCTGCTCGCTGAGGCTCAGGCCCAGGCCCGGACGGGTCGGTACCAGCATGCGTCCGTCGCGAATTTCGAGACGCTCGTTGAACAGCGGTTCCAGCCATTCGAAGTGCTCGACCCACGGCTCGCGCGCATGGCTGGCGGCCAGATGCACATGCAGTTCCATGGCGAAATGCGGCGCCAGGGTCATGCCGGCCTGCTCGGCCAGGGTCTGCACGCGCAGATAAGGCGTGATGCCGCCGACCCGCGGCGCATCGGGCATGAGAAAATCGGCAGCGCGCTGGCGGATGAATTCCCAATGCTCGGCCGGGCTGGTGAGCATCTCGCCGGTGGCAATCGGCGTATCGAACAGGCGCACCAGCTCGGCGTGACCTTCGGCGTCGTAGCAGTCCAGCGGCTCCTCGATCCAGACCAGATCGAAGGGCTCCAGGCGGCGGCACATGCGCCGCGCAGTCGGACGATCCCATTGTTGGTTGGCATCGACCATCAGCGGGAAGCTCTCACCCAGATGCTCACGCACCGTGCCGACGCGGTGAATGTCCAGCGCCCAGTCGGGCTGACCGACCTTGAGCTTGATACCGCCGATACCCTTCTCGCGGGAGATATCGGTGTTCTTCAGCAATTGGTCGAGCGGCGTGTGCAGAAAGCCGCCGGAGGTGTTATAACAACGCACCGAGTCGCGATGACTGCCGAGCAGACGCGCCAGGGAAAGGCCGCTGCGACGCGCCTTGAGATCCCACAGGGCAACATCGAAAGCGCCGATGGCCTGGGTCGCCAGACCGCTGCGGCCGACCGAGGCGCCAGCCCAGCACAGCTTGTCCCAGAGTCTGGCGATATCGCTGGGGTTCTCGCCGATCAGGTTCGGTGCCACTTCCAGAGCATGGGCGAACTGACCTGGACCGCCCGCGCGCTTGGAATAGCTGAAACCCAGGCCGCGATGGCCATCGCGCGTCTCGATCTCGGCGATCAGGATGGCGATCTCGGTCATCGGCTTCTGCCGGCCGGTCAGCACCTTGGCGTCGCTGATCGGATTGGCCAGCGGCAGGGCTACCGAGCGCAGGCTCAGCCAGGCAATGCGGTCGTCGTCGGCGGATGGGGTGGCGCTATCGGTCATGACTGACTCCTCGTCGTGAAACTCGGCACCCCGCAGGGCTGCCGAAAAATGGGCAACCCGAGTCAGATTACGATGATTGCGCAATCATTCAAGCATTGAGACCAACGAGATCGATGCCCGCGCAGGCGCACCGCCAACAGCCGCCGAGCGGCTTGTCTACTGGCTCGCGAGGCGCACCGGCGAAACGGCAGGAGAGGCTCCCGCAGGGCCCCGGGGCAAAGGCGAACGAGACGCTTTGACAGCGGCCACAACTGCAACTAAGGTGCCTCTCTTGCCTATTCCCAGGCTCTTCCCCGCTTGCCAAGGAAACGGAATATGTTGCTCCGTCGCATGCTCATCATGCTCGGCGTGGTACTCGTCGTGGTGCTCGCCCTCGCCGCCTACAAAGGCTTCTCCATCTACCAGCAGATCCAGATGTTCTCGGCGCCGCAGCCGGCCATCAGCGTGTCCGCCGCCCGCGCGGAGGAACAGCCGTGGCAGGGACGTCTGCCGGCCATCGGTACGCTCAAGGCATTCCAGGGCGTGGACCTGGCTGCAGAGGTGGACGGCATCGTCCGCGAGGTGATGTTCGAGTCGGGGCAGAAGGTCGCCCAGGGCCAGCCGCTGATCCAGCTCGACAGCGAAGTGGAACGCGCCAGCCTGGCCACCGCCGAAGCCGAGCGCAGCCTGGCCCAGGTCGAGTTCGAGCGCGGGCGCAGCCTGGTGAGTCGGCAGAACATCTCCAAGAGCGAGTTCGACCGCCTGTCCTCGACCCTGCAGAAGGCCACCGCCAGCGTCGCGCAGTTCAAGGCGCAGCTGGAGAAGAAGCGCATCAGCGCACCGTTCGCCGGCACCATCGGCATTCGTCAGGTCGATACCGGCGACTACCTCTCGCCGGGTGCCACCATCGCCACCCTGCAGGATCTGTCGCGCCTGCACGTCGACTTCTTCCTGCCCGAGCAGCGCGCGCCACAGCTGCAGGTCGGCCAACCGGTTCGCCTGAACGTCGCCGCCTATCCGGGCGAGCAGTTCGAAGGCCAAATCGCCGCGATCAATCCCAAGGTGGAGAACGAAACCCGCAACCTGCAGGTTCGCGCCACCCTGAGCAACCCGGACGAGAAACTGCTGCCGGGCATGTTCGCCAACCTGGAAGTGCTGCTGCCGGATGACCAGCCGCAGATCGTCGTGCCGGAAACCGCCATCACCTACACCCTCTATGGCAACTCGGTGTACGTGGTGAAGGAAAAACAGGACGACGACGGCAAGGTGGTCAAGGACGCAGACGGCAATGCCCATCTGATCGTCGAGCGGCGCTTCGTCGAGACCGGCGAGCGGCGTGCCGGCCGTGTGGTGATTCTCAAGGGCCTGCAGGCCGGCGAGCAGGTGGTCACCTCCGGCCAGCTCAAGCTGGACAACGGCTCCCACGTCGCCATCGTCGACGATCCGGCACTGCAGCTGGAAACTGGCGAACCGGCCGCAACCGAGCAGTAAGGTTCGCCTCCAGTCGTAATGCTGTTCAACCAAGCGTCGACCAGCGCGATTGATCCCCTCGCCCCTCAGGGGGGAGGGATTGGGGAGAGGACATAACGGGCCATACCGACTCTCTCTCCCTGCCCTTCTCCCATAGATGAGAGAGGGGCGAAAAACGCGCGCAACTGCTGATAGACAGGCCGCCGCAGGGCGGCCAAGGAAATATCCATGGCTTTTACCGATCCTTTCATCCGCCGCCCGGTGCTGGCCACCGTGGTCAGCCTGCTGATCGTCCTGCTTGGTTTCCAGGCGTTCAGCAAGCTGGTCATCCGCCAGTACCCGCAGATGGAAAACGCCCTGATCACGGTGACCACCGCCTATCCCGGTGCCAACGCCGAAACAATCCAGGGCTACATCACCCAGCCGCTGCAACAGAGCCTGGCCAGCGCAGAAGGCATCGACTACATGACCTCGTCGAGCCAGCAGAACCTGTCGACCATCTCCATCTACGCGCGCATCGGTGCCAACAGCGACCGCCTGTTCACCGAGCTGCTGGCCAAGGCCAACGAGGTGAAGAACCAGCTGCCGCAGGACGCCGAAGATCCGGTGCTATCCAAGGAAGCGGCCGACGCCTCGGCGCTGATGTACGTCAGCTTCTACAGCGACGAGCTGTCCAACCCGCAGATCACCGACTACCTGTCACGCGTCATCCAGCCCAAGCTGGCCACCCTGCCCGGCATGGCCGAAGCGCAGATTCTCGGCAACCAGGTGTTCGCCATGCGTCTGTGGCTGGACCCGGTGAAGATGGCCGCCTACGGCGTCACCGCCGGCGATCTCAACAGCGCCGTGCGCAAGTACAACTTCCTCTCCGCCGCCGGCGAGGTGAAGGGCCAGTACGTGGTTACCAGCATCAATGCCAGCACCGACCTGAAATCGGTCGATGCCTTCGGCGCGATTCCGGTGAAGACCGTCGGTGACACCCGCGTGCTGGTGCGTGACATCGCCCGCGTGGAAATGGGCGCAGCCAACTACGACTCGATCAGCTCCTTTGACGGTATTCCCTCGGTATATATCGCCATCAAGGGCACGCCGAGCGCCAACCCGCTGGACGTGATCAAGGAGGTGCGCAATGCCCTGCCGGAGCTGGAGGCGCAACTGCCGCCAAACCTCAAGGTGGCCATCGCCTACGACGCCACCCTGTTCATCCAGGCGTCCATCGACGAAGTGGTCAAGACCCTGGCCGAAGCGGTGCTGATCGTCATCGTCGTGGTCTTCCTGTTCCTCGGCGCCTTCCGCTCGGTGCTGATCCCGGTGATCACCATCCCGCTGTCGATGATCGGCGTGCTGTTCTTCATGCAGCTGATGGGCTACTCCATCAACCTGCTGACCCTGCTGGCCATGGTGCTGGCCATCGGCCTGGTGGTGGATGATGCCATCGTCGTGGTGGAGAACATCCACCGCCATATCGAAGAAGGCAAGACGCCGTTCGATGCCGCCATCGAGGGCGCACGCGAGATCGCCGTACCGGTGATTTCGATGACCATCACCCTCGCCGCGGTCTATGCACCCATCGGCTTCCTCGAAGGCCTGACCGGTGCGCTGTTCAAGGAGTTCGCCCTGACCCTGGCCGGCGCGGTGATCATCTCCGGCATCGTCGCCCTGACCCTGTCGCCGATGATGTGCGCCAAGCTGCTGCGCCACGAGGAAAACCCCTCGGGCCTGGCCCATCGCCTGGACATGATCTTCGATCGGCTCAAGCAGCGTTATCAGAAGATGCTCCACGGCACGCTCAACACCCGGCCGGTGGTGGTGGTGTTCGCCGTGATCATCATGGCGCTGATCCCGGTACTGCTTTCCTTCACCCAGAGCGAACTGGCGCCCGAGGAGGACCAGGGCGTGGTGTTCCTCTTCGCCAACGCGCCGCAGCCGACCAACCTCGACTACGTCAATGCCTACACCGACCAGTTCGTGGAGGTTTTCAAGAGCTTCCCCGAGTACTACTCGTCGTTCCAGATCAACGGCTTCGACGGCGTGCAGTCGGGCATTGGCGGCTTCCTGCTGACGCCCTGGAACGAACGCGACCGCTCACAGATGGAAATCCTTCCGGAGGTTCAGGCCAGGCTCAACCACATCCCCGGCCTGCAGATCTTCGGCTTCAACCTGCCGTCGCTGCCGGGTACCGGCGAGGGTCTGCCCTTCCAGTTCGTGATCAACACGCCGAACGACTACGAGTCGTTGCTGCAGGTGGCCGAGCGGGTCAAGGCACGCGCACAGGAGTCGGGCAAGTTCGCATTCCTCAACATCGACCTGGCCTTCGACAAGCCGGAAATCGTCGTCGACATCGACCGCGAGAAGGCTGCGCAAATGGGCGTGTCCATGGAAGATCTGGGCTCCACTCTGGCCAGCCTGCTTGGCGAGGGCGAAATCAACCGCTTCACCATCGACGGCCGCAGCTACAAGGTGATCGCCCAGGTCGAGCGCGCCTACCGTGAGAACCCAAGCTGGCTGGACAACTACTACGTGCGCAGCGAAAGCGGCAGCATGGTGCCGCTGGGTACGCTGATCAGCCTCAGCGACCGGGCGCGGCCAACCAAGCTCAAGCAGTTCCAGCAGCTCAACTCGGCGATCATCGAAGGCGTGGCCATCGTCAGCCAGGGTGAGGCCATCGACACCATCACCGCCATCGCCCGCGAGGAAGCGCCGCGCGGCTACAGCTTCGACTATGCCGGCGCTTCGCGGCAGTACATCCAGGAGGGCAGCGCACTGTTCGTCACCTTCGCCCTGGCCCTGGCGATCATCTTCCTGGTGCTGGCCGCGCAGTTCGAAAGCTTCCGCGACCCGCTGGTGATTCTGGTAACCGTACCGCTGTCGATCTGCGGCGCGCTGATTCCGATCTTCCTCGGTTTCTCGACCATGAACATCTACACCCAGGTGGGCCTGGTGACGCTGATCGGCCTGATCAGCAAGCACGGCATCCTTATCGTCGAATTCGCCAACCAGTTGCGCCGTGAGGGCCTGCCGCTGCGCGAGGCCATCGAGGAAGCGGCCGCCATTCGCCTGCGCCCGGTACTGATGACCACTGCGGCGATGGTGTTCGGCATGGTGCCGCTGATCTTCGCCAGCGGCGCCGGCGCGGTGAGCCGCTTCGACATCGGCCTGGTGATCGCCACCGGCATGAGCGTCGGTACGCTGTTCACCCTGTTTGTCCTGCCGTGCGTCTACAGTCTGCTGGCCAAGCCGGATGCCGAGCCGCTGGCGCAGGCCGTGCCCGCTCACTGACCTGAACACAGCTCCGTGTGCACCGCGGCTCCGATTAGCGCAAGCGGTGCGCACCGTTCAGGCAACCCGTAGCCCCGCCCTGCCCCTTCAGGTAAACGACAGAAGGTAGGCATTGACCCTTGCCATTTATGTAATAAGAATTATTCTCAGTTATGCAATGACGGCCAAGGAGACCTGCCATGACCTACCTGATCGATGCCTGGCTGGACCGCCCGCATCCCTATCTGCGCATCCTCAACCGTGAAACCGGGGAAGTCTGCGCCATGCTGGAAGAAGAAGCGCTGGATGAACTGCGCGACCAGGGCGACTTGGACCTGCAGGAACTGAGTTCCAGTGAACCCATCGTGCTCAAGGAGCTGGTGCGCAGTCTGTTCCTCTACTGTTACGCAAGGGCCTTGCGCCCCTGACCGCTGCAACTGCATCGAACCACCAGCTGAAACGCAAACGGGGCGCCCTGTTACCAGGGCGCCCCGTTTCGCTGGACAGTCATGCGGTCACGCAGGGTGCGCCGTACGCACCGAGGCGACAGTGTCTGTCCCGGACATCAGAGAATGTCGAGCAGCTCGACATCGAATACCAGCACGCTGTGAGGCGGGATGCTGCCAACGCCCTGAGCGCCGTAGGCCAGCTCGCTCGGCACGTGCAGACGCCACTTGCTGCCGGTACCCATCAGTTGCAGAGCCTCGACCCAGCCCGGAATCACACCACCGACCGGGAATTCAGCCGGCTGGCCGCGCTCGTAGGAGCTGTCGAACACGGTGCCGTCGATCAGGGTGCCGTGGTAGTGGGTACGTACCTGGTCCTCGGCGGACGGCTTGGCGCCCTCGCCGGCGACCAGCACTTCGTATTGCAGGCCGGAAGGCAGCACGGTCACGCCTTCACGCTTGGCGTTCTCGGCCAGGTAGGCACGGCCTTCGCCGGCAGCGGCTTCAGCCTTGGCAGCCGCCTCGGCCTGCATGATTTCGCGGATGACCTTGAAGCTGGCGCCCAGCTCGGCCTCGGAAACACGGCTGGCCTGGCCGGTGAAGGCGTCGGTCAGACCGGCGAGGATGGCGTTCAGGTCGACGCCGGGCGGCGGGTTGTCGCGCAACTGACCACCGAGTTGACGACCGATGCCGTAGCTGACGCGGCCCTCATCGGAGGACAGATCGGGGCTGAAGTTGAATTCGGACATGAAAGGCTCCGCTTGGGGCTATGAAAAAGGCCGGCCAGCCTAGCACAGAAGCCCGGCGCGGCGTCACGGCGCATCGAGGCGGTGCTCGGCCAGGTTTCACTTACGCAGCTACCAGGCGGCGGATATGGCGATCACCAGCCGGAGCGAAACGCGATGGGCACGCGTAGGCAGTTGTCAGTCGAGGGCATGCCGCACATCTCGTCGTGCACCGAGTGATGCACCAGAAAAAACGGAATCACCGGTATTTCCTCCAGCATGTCGCGCGCATGCTCCACCGACCGCAGGTTCAAGGTACTGCCGTGCTCGTCGAGAATCAGATGCACGCGCCCCTCCATCCGTGCCTCGAGCAGATAGAGGCCGCCTTCGAGCGAGATCAGATTGAGTTCAGCGATGCGCCCGGCCCGGGCGTGAGCGGATAGATCGTGCAGATTCATCCGGACCTTCCTCTCGCCAGAATCATACAACAAGTTGTACATCACAATTAAATGTATAATAAATGAAAAGCTCAAGCCCAGAAAGCAAAACGCCCGTCCTGTTGGGACGGGCGCTCATAAAGCAGCCAGGACTCAGTCGTGCTTGGTCAGCTTGTCCAGATAGCCCATGGCGAATGCCGAGGCCACGAAGGTCAGGTGGATAATCACGTACCACATCAAATGGTCCGTTTCGTAGTTGCGCGCGTCCATGAATACGCGCAGCAGATGGATCGAGGAAATGGCCACGATCGATGCGGCCACCTTCATCTTCAACGAACTCGAATCCATCTTGCCCAGCCAGTTGAGCTTCTCCTTGCTCTCGTCGATATCCAGCTGCGAGACGAAGTTTTCGTAGCCGGAAATCATCACCATCACCAGCAAGCCACCCACCAGCGCCATGTCGATCAGCGACAGCAGCACCAGAATCAGGTCGGACTCTGCCATGGCGAACACGTTCGGCAGGATATGAACGACTTCCTGGAAGAATTTCAGTGCCAGCGCCAGCAGACCCAGAGAAAGACCGAAGTAGATCGGCGCCAGCAGCCAGCGCGACGCGTACATGGCGTTTTCGATAAAGCGTTCCATGGAAGACTCACTGAAGGAAGGGAAGAAAATCGCGGCGAGTATACCCATCGCCCGGCATCAGCAGAAGCGGCCGGCGCATTGTGGATAACCACGGCAGCAGGTATATCCCGCGAATGCTCCGCGGCGCCTTGTTTCAGGCGTTTCGGCTGTTCCCGTCAGTGCCAGGTCAACTCTGGAAAGCATCAGAATGACTGCAGCGTTCGCCATTGAGGCGACGCAACTCGGCCTGCATGTGCAAGCGCCAGATCGGTGGCTCGCGGCATTCGACATAACCCTGCGAAATCAGGCTTTTGGCAATCGACTGAAGAACCCCTTCTGCGACAAAAGGCCCGTAGAACGGGCCTTGTGCCTTGATCGCAGAGGGTTGTGCGCCTGACATGCCGGCGGCACAGAGCAGTATCCAGCGTCCGTTGTTACCTGCCATCGGCCGGATCACGCATTCGATGCGAGTGACCAGGCCCAGGCATTGGCGGGTGAGGCAGAGGCTGCGCGGCATGGCGGCGACCCTCGCGGAATCCAGGCTTCAGCCTACACCCCGGGCGCCGCTACTGTGAAGCCAAAGTTATCCACGCAATCTGTGGATAACTCTGTGCATGAGGCGTGAGCAACAGGACCGACGCACCTGTCCCGGGCGATCCGGGACAATCGTGCAAGATCTGATCAGCTTGCTGCGTCACCCTCGGCCTTCTTGCGTAGCGGTGCCTTGACCGGCTTGGCCGCCGCCTCGGCCTTGGCCTTCTCCGCTTCGGCTGGCTTGCCTTCCTCCTCCAGACCGATTTCGGCGATATCGCGCAGGCGCTCGACCACGCGGGCGTTGACGCTGCCCTTGGGGAAACGGCCCTGCTCGTCAGGATGGCCGGCTGGTTCGCCAACCAGCAGACTCAGCGCCTCGTCGACATGACGCACGGCGTAGACGTTGAACTGACCGTCGCGCACGGCCTGTAGCACACGTTCATCGAGCATCAGGTTGCTGACGTTGGAATGCGGGATGATCACTCCCTGCTCCCCGGTCAGACCGCGTGCCTCGCACAGACGGAAGAAGCCTTCGATCTTTTCGTTGACCCCGCCGACGGCCTGCACCTCACCGAACTGGTTGATAGAGCCGGTGATGGCGAAGCACTGCTTGAGCGGCGTGCGTGACAGCGCCGAGATCAGCGTGCACACCTCGCCGAGCGAGGCGCTGTCGCCGTCGACGTAGCCGTAGGACTGCTCCAGGGCGATGCTGGCGGAAATCTCCAGCGGAAACTCCTGCGCATAGCGGCTGCCGAGAAAACCGGTGAGGATCATCACGCCCTTGGAGTGAATCGGCTGACCGAGGCTGACTTCGCGCTCGATATCGACGATGCCGCTCCCCCCCGGATACACGGTGGCGGAAATCCGCGCCGGTACACCGAAGACCGAGTCGCCGACTTCAAGCACGGTCAGGCCGTTGCACTTGCCTACCGCCGCGCCGCTGGTATCGATGAGGATGATGCCGGCCAGCATGTCGTCGATGATCCGCGCCGAAACACGTCCGGTACGCGTCGCCTTGGCCTTGAGCGCACGTTCGATATGGCCGACGTCGGTGATCTTCTCGCCGGCGAGCTGGCGAATGAAGTCGGCCTCGCTGACCAGCTGGAACAGGTCGCCGATACGCGCCGACAGGCGCCCCTGGTGTTCGGCCAGGCGTGCACTGTAGGTGGCCAGACGCGCCACGGCGGCCCCCGTCAGCGGCGCCATGCCCTCTTCCGAGGTGCGCGTTTTCATCAGCTGGGCGAACTGCTCCAGGCTTTCCTCGGCGAGCGGGATGTCCTCGTCGAAGTCGACCAGTACGCGGAACATCTCCTGGAAGTCCGGATCATGATCCTGCAGCGCGTAATACAGCTGACGCGAACCGATGATGATGACCTTCACTTGCAGCGGAATGACTTGCGGATTGAGCGTGACGGTGGCGATGCGGCCGAGATCGCCCAGCGGCGACTCCATCTTCAACTGACGCGAATGCAGGGCACGCTTGAGCGCTTCCCAGACGAAGGGCTCGCCGAGCAGCTTCTCCGCCTCAACCACCAGGTAGCCACCGTTGGCGCGGTGCAGTGCACCCGGGCGCAGCTGCCTGTAGCTGGTGTACAGCGCGCCCTGATCGGAGCTGTACTCGATGCGGCCGAACAGGTTGTCGTAGGTCGGGTGCGACTCGAACACCACCGGCGCACCACCATCGGCGTGGTGACCGACCACCAGGCTCGGGCAGTACATTTCTTCCAGCAGCTTGCGCAGCTGCGGGTCGGCCTTGTCGACATCGACCAGCTGTTCGACGGCAGTTTTCAGCAGGTTGATCTGCATTGCCTGCAAATAGGCGCAGACACCGGCATTTTCCGCGTACTTTTCCGACAAGGGCGCCAGCAGCGGCTGCAACGCCACGGTGATGGTCTCTTCATTGAGCTGGCGCAGCAGGTTGCTCGACTCGCGTTTCCACTGCGGCAGGCTGGCCAGCTCCTCGTTGAGGCGTTCTTCCAGCGCGGCAATATCGGAGTGGAAGCGCTCGCGCTCGGCTTCCGGCAACTGCGCGAACTCCGCCTCGTCCAGCGCCTTGCCGTCAGCCATCGGCGTGAAGGCGATATTGGTGCTGTCACGGTACAGGGCCACGCCCTTCTCCAGAGACAGCTTCTCGATCACATCCAGCGCCTGGTCGTAGCGCTTGTTGAAGCCACGGTCGATGGCGCTCTTCTTCTGCTGATAGGTCGGGGTTTCGAACACTGCCGGGAAGGTCGCCAGCAGGTTGTCGATCAACTGGTTGATATCGGCAATGAAGTCGCTGGCGGTGCCGGCCGGCAGCTCCAGCGCGCGCGGCTCGCGCGGTTCGTCGAAATGGTTGACGTAGACACGGTCGGCCGGCGTCTCCATGCGCTTGGCCTCGGCCTTGAGGTAACGCTGGACGAAGGAGAAGCGCCCGGTGCCGGGTTCGCCCATGACGAACACGTTGTAGCCGGGGCGCGGCATGGCCACGCCGAACTGCAGGGCCTCGACCGCACGGGCCTGGCCGAGTACGCCGCGGAAGGGTTCGAGATCATCGGTGCTGCTGAAGTTGAACTGCTCGGGGGCGAAGGGGCGGGTCAGAGATTCGGGGGCAAGGCGCAAAGCATCGAGGCTACGCTTGGACATTGGCGATCCTTTATAGCGAGCGGAATTTTCCGCAAAAACATGGAGTGATTCTGGGCCTGTGGCGCGAAAGGGATCAAGGTTTGATTCAGCGCAGGGTGAAAAATCCGAGCTGAGATAAGCTGTCCGTCACCTTCCTTGCGCGAAAGCCCCCATGTCCCAAGCCCAACACCTGCATCTCCCTGTCCTGCATGCCGCCCGTCAGGATTATGCTGCGCTCAATCACCAGCTCAGCGTGCGTGAGGCGTTGGAGGACATCCGCACCCAGGGTCTGGGTGAGCGCATCATCTATTTCTATGTGGTCGACGATGAACAGCGTCTGATCGGCGTGCTGCCCAGCCGCCGTCTGCTCACGGCGCCACTGGACGCCAAGCTGGTCGAACTGATGGATACGGCCGTCATCGCGCTGCCCAACCGGGCGACCATTCTTGACGCCTGCCAGTTGCTGATCCGTCATCGCTTCCTGGCTCTGCCTGTGGTGGACGAGCAACAGCGCCTGTGCGGCCTGGTGGCGTTGATCGTCTGGCTGTGACGCGGCGAGGCCTGGACCGGCCTGACAATCGGCGGCAGCATTCTGCTTTCCCTGTGCGCCGCCTGTCTGCTCGGTCTCAGCATACCGGCGCTGCTGCATGCGCTGCGGCTCGACCCGAAGATTGCCGCAGGGCCGGTGCCCCTGGCAGTCACCGACCTGTGCACCTTGCTGTTCTATTTCAGCCTGGCCGCCTGGCTGCTTTGATCGCCAAGGTCTTCGGCACAGCGCAGGCAGTACTCGGCCACCGGCAGAGCAGCCAGACGCGCCGCTTCGATCGGTTCGCCGCAGCACAGGCATTCGCCGTAACGCCCCTCGGCCAGGCGCTGCTGTGCCTGATGCACCAGCAGCAACCCATGCTCGGCCTCGGCCAGCAGCGCTTCGAGCACTTCATCATTCTGCCGCTGCTGCGCCTGCTCGGCGAAGTCCGCCGAGTGGCTGCGCGCCAGATCACGACGAATCGCCTCGGCGCGAGTTGTGTATTCATGCAGCAGAGCATCCAGCACATCACGGTGAGCCATGAACCATCTCCTTGCTAATGAAGAATACTCAGTGTGGTGCACAACTCGACGCACAAGAATGACGTCGATCAGCACTTGCGCAAAATGTCATGCTCGACTGCCTTGACACCGATCGACAGCCTGGCCAAAGCTCGGCCATCGCCATGACTAGAAGAACAGCGACCTTGAAACGGATATTCACCGTCCTTGCCCTGAGCCTCAGCCTTCCTCTGCACGCAGCCACAGCGGTCACGCTGGCCAAGGATCCCTACTGGATCGCCCTCGGCCACTACGAAACCGGCAAGCTCGGCGGCTGGCGCAGCTATGTCGACGACGACGATTTCTTCCTGGCCGAGAATGGCGCCAGCGATCCGGCCGCCGAGCTGCAGGCGACTCTCGAGGCCCTGTACCAGCCCGCCGAACTGGGCGACCGCCACCCGCAATGCGTCTATCCGGCGCGTACCCGCTGGCTCAGGACGCAATTGCAGCTCGATGACCTGCCCAGCCCGGACTGCGCCGAATACCGGGACTGGTTCGCCGACGTCAATCCACACAGCACGGTGCTGGTATTTCCGGCGGCCTACCTGAACAGCCCGTCGTCGATGTTCGGCCACACCCTGCTGCGCATCGACCAACCCGACATCGACAGCCATAACACCGCGCTTCTGAGCTACGCGCTGAACTTCGGTGCCTTCATCGAGGGTGATGACAACAGCATCCTCTATGCCTGGCGCGGGCTGATGGGCGGTTACCCCGGCCTGTTCGCCCTGGTGCCGTACCGCGAGAAACTCAGCGAATACAATCGCCTGGAAAACCGCGATCTGTGGGAATACCGGCTGAACCTGACAGCAGAAGAAACCACACGCATGGTCGAGCACGTGTGGGAACTCAAGCAGATCCGCTTCGACTACTTCTTTTTCGACGAGAACTGCTCCTACCGCCTGCTGGAGCTGCTGGAAATCGCCCGCCCGGGCATCGAACTGACTGAACATTTCCCCCTCACCGCCATCCCCACCGACACCGTACGCGCGGTCAAGGATGCCGGGCTGGTGGAGCGCATCGACTATCGGCCGTCACGCGAACGCGAGCTGCTGGCCCGCGCCGAACCGCTGGAAGGCGAGGAACAGACCTGGGTGTTGCGCCTTAGCCAGGACCCGGCGCAACTCGAGGACAGCGACTTTCTCGCCCTGCCGGCAGAACGTCGCGCACTGATTCAGGACGCCGCCTTCCGCCTGGTGCGCTACCACGCCAATGACGAAGAGCGCAGCAGCAATGCCCAGCGCAGTTTCCAGCTGCTCAGCGCGATCAACCGCAACCCGCCGCCACCGCTGGAGGTGGAGCGCCCGCCGCTACCCGAGGAAGGCCACGAGTCGCGCACCTGGCAGTTGGCCGGGGGCAACCGGGATGATCGCGCCTTTGCCGAATACGGCCTGCGCATGGCCTACCACGACCTGAACGACAACCTCGATGGGTTCCCGCTGGGCGCACAGATCGAGATCTTCCAGCTCAAGCTGCGCCAGTACGAGAACAACCACTGGCAGCTGCAGCGCCTGGACCTGGCCAATATTCGCTCGCTGACGCCGCGCAACGCCCTGCTCCAACCGCTGTCCTGGCAGGTTGGCGGCGGCCTGGAGCGAGTACTCGGCGAGGATGGTGATAACCGCCTGGTCGGTCATATCAGCGGCGGTGCCGGCGCCACCTGGCAGCTGCACGAAGACCTGCTCGGATTCACACTCGGCACAGCACGCCTGGAGCACAACGAGGACTTTGCCGCGTTTGTTTCTCCCGCCCTGGGCTTCAACAGCGGTCTGCTGTGGTGCAATCCGCTGGGCAACCTGACCCTGGAGGCGGCCGGTGACTATTTCCACAACGGCGAGGTACGCCGGCGCCTGTCGCTCAACCAGCAGTGGGAAGTGTCACGCAATCTCGGCCTGCGCCTGAGCGCCCAACGTGAGTTCAGCCAGCTGGCCAGCCCGGTCAATGAAGTGAAGCTGGAGCTGCGCTGGTATCACTACTGAGCGCAACAGCGCCCGAAGGCTTGTCGTCGCGGGTGCGACGACGCCTGCTCAAGCCCCGCCCGGCAGACGTCCGGGCTCGTTCAACAGGCACTCCCGTACCTGCATCAGCGCGAAACCCAGCAGATTGAGGCCACGCCAGGTGGCCGGGGTACAAGCGTTCGAGTTGCCCTCCGCCAGGCCGATACCCCAGACGGGGTCGACAGGGCTGGCCTCGACCAGCACACGCGGCGCGGTATCCAACAGGTATCGTGCCAACTCGGGGTCTTGCGAGAACTTGCCGAGATTGCCCTCGACGACGATGGCTTGGCGGCTTTCGCGCCAACGCGCCTCGTCGAAGCCACGGATTTGCCGGCCAATCGCCTTGACCTCATTCGGTGTGCGCGCAGCCAGGATGCGCTCCAGCGCCTCAGCGTCGTCGAACAGTCGAGCCTTGCCGGCCATCATGAAGTGCTCGGCCGTGGCGTAGTGGATGCCGTCGAGGGTAAAGGCCGAGGGATACCATTGACTCAGGCAACTCTTGCCAACCGGCGCGCCTGCCGCACGGCTGTGCCCCCAAAAATACAGATAATCGAAACGATCACCCGCGGCGCAGGCCTGCTGCAGTTGCTCGACGGTCATTGGCATGTTCATACGCATTCCTTGCATGGGCTTAATCAGGCTCACAGCATACTGGAGCCCGCCGGCAGCGGCTGCATACAACGCACGACTGCGTCGTCAGTTGCGACCCATCGGTACGCGTTCAGGCGGCAAACGCAACGGCAAGGTGCACCTATACTGATATTCCCGCTGCCCGTTCAGGAGAATCATCATGCGCCGCACACTCATGTTTCTCGCCGCTGCCCTGATCAGTCTGCCGCTCTGGGCCATGCACTGCCCGCAGGATATGGCCAAGATCGACGAACTGCTGCAAAGCGACCCGCCCTCCGACCCGGCAGTGCTGGCCAAGGTCAAGGAATTGCGCGCCGAGGGCGAGACGCTGCACAAGGCTGGCAATCACACCGAGTCGGTCAGGGTACTCGGCGAAGCGCTGGACCTGCTATCTGCCAGCGAGTAACTGCTGAACGCTGCGTACCTGCTCAGAAACCGCTGTAGAGCAGGCCCAGCGCCACCTGCCGGACCTCCTGCAGATCCACCGGCTTGCTCAGGCAGGCGGACGCACCGCGCGCCCTGGCATCCTCGAACAGGCGAGCATCAGCTACCGCGCTGATCACCATCACCGGCACTTCGCGCAAGCGCGGCTCGGCACGCATGGCGTCGAGCACTTCCAGGCCATCGCCATCGGGCAGGTCGATATCCAGCAACACCAGTGCAGGCTCGCTGTTCTGCAACTCGACCAGCGCCCGCTGGCAGGAACCCACTCCGCGAACCTCGGCGAACTCTCGCAACGATGCCTGCAGAATCTTCATGCAGGCCGGATGATCTTCCACGCACAACACCTGCACCAGGCTGCGTGCCACTTGCTCCGGCACATCGGCTGCTTCGTCGCGAGGGCCTTCTGGGCTGGCAGCACTGGGTATGTCGAGCCAGAAGCGGCTGCCCACGCCGGGCTCGCTACGCACACCGATCTCGCCATCCATCAGCGTGGCCAGTTCGCGACACAGCACCAGCCCGATACCAGTACCGGGGATGTTCGAGCTTTCACGCCCCAGACGCTGGAATGGCTGGAACAGCTGCGCCAGCTGCTCGCTCGACAGGCCCGGCCCGGTATCGTCGACCCACAACCGAACGCAGTCGGCACGCACCTCGTAGCCCATGCGAATCGTGCCGCGCGGACTGTTGTACTTGATCGCGTTGGATAGCAGGTTGAGCAGAATCTGCCGCACCCGCCGTGGATCGCCCTGCACGAACAAGGGCGGATCGGCCGCCTCCATCACCTGCAGTTGCAGCTGTTTCTGCTGCACCTCGGGCTGCACCAGCTCGGCACAACCACTGAGCAGTGCGCCGATCTCGATCGGCTGCAGCTGCAACTGCTGGCGCCGGCTCTCGATGCTCGACAGGTCGAGAATATCGTCCACCAGAGAGGTCAGGTGACGACTGGCATTTACGATTTCACGCGAATAGTCGGCCTCGAGTTTGGCATCGGGCCTGTCCTGCGCCTCCATCTCGATCAACTGGGCAAAACCGTGGATGGCGTTGAGCGGTGTGCGCAGCTCGTGGCTCATGCTCGACAGGAAGCGGCTCTTGGCCTGGCTGGCGGCAAGCGCCTCAAGGCTGGCATGGCGCAGCTCGTCCTCAACTTGCTTGAGCCGGGTGATATCGACATGTGTGCCGGCGATGCGCAGCGGCCAGCCGTCCTCGTCACGCAGCAGAACCTTGCCTCGACTGAGCAGCCAGACGTACTCGCCGCAGCAATCGAGATAGCGATACTCGGCGTCGAAGTATTCCTCGCCACTGTCGGCAAACAGCTTGCGCAGATGGCGCAGGCGCTCCAGATCATCAGGGTGTACGCGCTGGTTGAATTCGCTCAACGTCAGGTGACTCGCGCCCAAGCCGAAACGCCGCACGAAGCGCTCACTGAGGTCGATGGTGAGATTATGCGCATCGATCTGCCAGAGGCTTTCGGTGGTGCTCTCAAGCACCAGTTGCAGGATGTTCTGCGCCTCCTGTCGTTCATGCTCACTGGCCTTGAGCTGTTTGCCAGCCTGCTGAACGGCCCCGGCCAGACGACTGATCTCGGCAATATGGCTGTCCGGCATCGGCGGCGAATAGTTGCCCTGCCCCAGGCTGGTCGCCATGTCGACGATGCCGTCGATGGGCTCAGCCAGCTGGTTGCTAAGGTGGCGCGAACGCAGCCACATCAGGGCGAAGAACAACAGATAGAACGCAGCCAAGCCGGCGATCAGCAGATAACCAATGTGCAGATAGCGCTCGGCCAGCTGGTTGGTGTCATGGAAGATCTGCTCCTCGTCCACCACCAGCAGCAGGCGCCAGCCGGTCTGCGGAATCTCGCTCCAGGCGACCAGTTGCTTGCGGCCGCCCAGCACCACTTCCTGCACGTTGCCGTCGCCCTCATTCATCGCCCGCAGCAACGGCGCCATGCCGTCACGCTTGGCCAGGTTGAAGTCCTCGGGCTTGAGCACCTCGCGCCGCACGGCCTCCTCGTAGGAGTACTGGGTCAGCTCGCGCAGGCCGAAATCCAGCTCTCCGGCTTTAGGCAACGCCATGATGTTGTGGTCGTGGCTGACCAGCATCGCATACCCCTGCCAGGGCACGTTGAGTTCGGCGATCTCGCTCAGCATCTGGTTGACAGTCACGTCCAGGCCAACCACACCCTCGAGAAAATCATCGCGATACACCGGGGCGATGGCCGACATCATCCAACCGAGGCCAGCCGGGTCGAGGTAGACCTCGGTCCACATCACCTTGCGCTGCGGGTTGTGCTGGGCATCGGCGAGGTAATAGAAGTTGTAGTCGGGTATCACCATATCGTGGGGATACTGGGCGGGCGTATAGAACCAGGGATAGATGCGGTTGTAGCTGTCCCAAGAGTTGAAATAGAGAGCCGCCACCAGCGGGTTGGCCTGCTGGATCGAACGCATCAGCGGGTCCACCTGCGACAGGCGCATGACCTTGGCGTGATCCTGCTTCGCCGCAGGCGTGCTGTTGGCATAGAAGGACGCGGCGCGACCATCATCGCTGCGCGTATAGAAGACGCCACTGTCAGTCATCGCATGACGCCGGCGCTCAAGTTCATCCGCCTGGAAACGCGTGTCGAGCAGCGCCTCATGCGTCGCATCGCGAAAGACCTGCACCAGCGACTCGATGGAGCGCAGACGCCCATCGATGATCTGCCCTTCCCGCAACGCGGCGCTGGCGAGATCCTTCACTGCCGTCTCCTGCAGGTGTTCGATCTGCGCGTCACGAATCGCCTGGTTGCTCAGCAGATACACCGCGATCAGTACCGACTCAACGAGAATCAGCGGGATCAGCGCACTTTGCACGAACGCTCGCCAGATCCACTGACGCAGAGGGTTGCGGCTAGAACTCGGCATTACGGCTCCTTTCCAGAGGTCGCGGGCAGACGCGAGGCGCCATCATAGCTTCCCGAGACGGAATCCGCAGTCGACGCAGGGGAACCTTTGGCGTAGACTCCCGTCGTAGTTGTAACCACGAAAGTTTTGGGGCCGATTAGGATTCGACGCCGGTAGCGAAACTTGAGGGGCATGCCGAGTAGGTGACAGTTCTCGTAAATCCGCTGCCACAACTTCATAGTTGCCAACGACGACAACTACGCTCTGGCCGCCTAAGGGCGCCAGCTGACCCTAGGGGATGCCTGTAAACCCGAAGATCTGGTCAGTCATATAGAACAGGATCGCCGCCAAGTTCGCTGCAGACGTAACGGCTAAAACTCATGCAGCTCGCTCCAAGCACCCTGCCACTCGGGCGGCGCGGAGTTAACTCAATAGAGATGGCTAAGCATGTAGAACCAATAGCGGAGAGCTGGCGGACGGGGGTTCAAATCCCCCCGGCTCCACCAAATACAGTCTGAAACCCGTCTAAACCGCGGGTTTCAGACACGATTTGATGGCAATGGATTTCACACAGTCCAACTGTGAATCCAAATAGGTATGCCATCATGTCCAAGCGTCAAAGCAAAACCGGTGTTCAGCACCTGGTCTATCAAGCCAAAACCGGCTTTCAGTACTACCTCACCTTTCCCAAGCATTTCGCGCTCAACCCACAGCTACCAGCGCAAATCCGCTGGTCTCTGGGTTATGACGAAGCGCTTGCTCGCAACCTGGCTGCGCATCTGAACCTGCGGTTCAAGCAATTCCTGCAAAAAACCAATGAGGACCGTGTTCGATTCTCCTCGCATAACGTTCTCTTCGAGCTCGAAGAACTACACCACCTCGTGCAGCAAAATTTGGAGAGCACGCGGATGGTGTGGCGTATTCGCCCCTCTCCCAGCAAGCTCGCATCCATTGACCCCACGCCGGGCTATGAGCGTTTGATGAGGGAATGCCAAGAGCACCCGGTTCTCTTTACTGAAGAGCCGGGCGGAGAAATACACTTCGCGCTGTTCCCTAGTCAGAAGCTAACGAAAGTCCTCAATATCGGCTTCACGCGCTTCGACTGGCCTCTCGGTACTCGCGACCCCGCAGTGGCAAACAGCGCAGCGATCTACATCTACAACGCCATCACAGCTCTAGAGACGCTGCCGCTCACAGGTATCCGTTACGCCCCCGGGCATCCTCTCGTCTCTCTGATGTCGTTCTATGAATATCTGTGCTTCGCGCGCCCGGACCAGGGCCGGAATCTGCTGCACATTCCGCCGAGCCTGCCCCAATCTGCATACGCCGTCGGCTTCTGGCTGAATCAGCAGCAAGTGGACATCGACTCGCTTGAAATCTGCAGTCGTTTCGTAGTCGTGCAAGAAGAAAGCGGGCTTTATTCTCTGCGTATTCCGCTCAGCCACCCTCGCCTGAAAGCGAACCCTCAGCGCCCGTCTGAAATCAATGTCGAACTGCTGACCAGTTCGCCGATCGTCGCGTTGCTGATGATGGGTTCTACCCAGTTAACACGGACACTTTCGAGTAAGCTCATACCGAGCTGAAGGAGTGTTCATGAAGCGCAAGAAATACAGTCCCGAGTTCAAGCGGGAAGCCATCGAGTTGGTTCGTCGTTCAGGGGCGAGCTGTCGACAAGTGGCCCTGGAGATTGGTGTGGCTCCGAACCTGCTCACACGCTGGGTTCGAGAAGCACAGCCAGGCACAGAAAAGGCCTTTCCCGGAACCGGTAGTCCGCGAGATGAGGAGCTTGCCCGCCTCAAGCGTGAGTTGGCCCGGGTCACCAAGGAACGTGATTTTTTAAGAGACGCGGCAGCGTACTTTGCCAAGGAGTCATCGAGCGGTACACGGTGATCCAGCGCTGCCGCAACGAGTACCCGGTACGCCTGATGTGCCGTTGCCTGAAGGTTTCCGCCAGCGGCTACTATGCCTGGCAGGATCGCGAGCCAAGCTCACGTGCTCAAGAGAATGCGCGCCTGGTGAGGCGCATTCGTGAGATTCACGAAGACAGCCGTGGTGTCATCGGAGCACCACGCATGCACGAGGATCTGCGCGACGAGGGCGAAACCGTCAGCCTGAATCGCGTTGCTCGCCTGATGGCGGCTGAGCAAATTCAAGGCTGGCCACGCCGGAAGCGGCGTGGCTTTGGGAGAGTGGCCAGCAGCCGTCCAGCAGGCGTGAAAAACCTGCTGGAGCGCGACTTCACCGCGCAGGAACCAGAGCGCAAGTGGGTCACGGACATCACGGAAATCGCCACCCAGGAAGGCAAACTCTTTCTATGCGTGGTGCTCGACTTGTACAGCAAGCTGGTGATCGGTTGGTCGATGCACCACCGCCAGGATCGGCAGATGGTGATTCGAGCGGTGGAGATGGCGATCTGGCAGCGCCAGGGTGACTGGTCAGTGATCCTGCATTCGGATCGCGGCAGCCAATTCACCAGCGCCGACTACCAGCGCTTTCTGAATCGCAACACGCTGGTTTGCAGCATGAGTGCCGTCGGGCACTGCGGCGACAACGCTGCCTGTGAAGGCTTCTTCGGTCAGCTCAAACGGGAGCGCGTTGTCCATCAGTCATATCGAACTCGTGATGAAGCACGAGCGGATCTCTTCGACTACATCGAGCGGTTTCATAACCCACGAATGCGTCGTAGAGTCGCCCGGCAAGATCTGAAGTTTTCAGCCCTTTTCAAACCGTCCGTGGAAATGGGGTAGAACCCCTTCACCGGCACCTGGTGTGAAGCACTCGATGGTGCGCGTGCCTGCCCGCCGGAAGATGTGGGGGCGTGCCGGGTTACCTAGACTTCTTGGCTTCAGGTGGCAGCTTTGATCCCGAGCTGTTTGACCGACGCGCCGCCAACGCGGCGGTGCAGCGGATCTGCAACAACTTCTGGGGCTGAAGCCAGTGCCGCCAAGAGGCGCTACCGCTTAATCCGCAGTACCGCCATAGGCCAGCCGGGCAAGCCCGAGCAGTGCGGGCAGCACCAGTGCCAGGGGTAAAAGATCGCTAAGGGTGGGCAGCAAGATCATAGGAGGTCCTCCTGGTCGGTTGCCCCAACCTAGCGAGAACCACCCGCCGGGGCGATCTGTCTACTTTTCGCCTGTAAACAATCCGTGCAGACCCCGTCCCCCCCTGGCGACGAGCGCGCCTTGCCGGAATGACGGAGGCTCGAAAACTGTACACAAATACAGTTATCGGTCAGACCGTTATGAGTAACGCCCTTATCCTCGGACCACTGCAGCGCAGCGGCACCGCCCTCCCTCTCTTCGATGCACGCATCCCGGTCGACTTTCCCAGCCCTGCGCTTGATCACATGGAGCACAAGCTGTCGCTCGATGCATCGCTGGATCTGCAGACCCCGTATACCCAACCGATGACAGACGACTGATCATCTAGGCCGTTCAGACTGGGCTGAAGCCGCTGTACCGCGAAGGTTTCAGCTACACCAAGACGCAGGTGCTGCTATTGGATCTCTGCCGAAAGAATGAGTACACACCGGATCTGCTCGCCCCAGAGCAGCCCATCAGAACCGAGCGACTGATGAGCACCCTGGATGCGATCAACAGCCGCTGGGGGCGGGGCACATTGCAGCCAGGAAGAACTGCCAAGCCTGCGGAGTGGTCAATGCGCAGAGAGTTTCTGTCACCCGCCTACACCACGCGCTGGGCAGAGCTGCTGAGGGTTAGCGCCCGATAAACTCACTTATCAGCAGGCCGCATGCAGAGCCGTTGAGCGAGATCTCACATAACCCGCATGTGTTGCTCGAATCTTCGATAGATCTGCGTCCGTTGCCGGCCTGACCTTCACGGCCTCGGCCCGCCCATAACGCTTGTCACCGTAGCGTCCAATAGAGTCCGTTGCCTGGTGCCCCATCACATATGCCATCTCGACTCTGGACATACCTGAGGCCTTCATATTCGCACCAAACTGGTGGCGCAGCGTGTACATGCTGGGAGGTTTGCCCCGCGAGAAAACCTCTTTTGCGGCTTCATGGATCGCCATTCGGATAGAGTCCAGACTCCGGACGTCAGAGCGAAACGCCTCTAGCGCGTTACGCACAAGCAGGCAGAAGTCTTGATCAGCCTCCAGCACCCGATCAGCGCCACGTAGTCCACCATGGCTATGTTTGGCACCAAGAACGTGGATCCTCGTACCTTCAATACTGATGTCACTCAGCTCGCATGGACGGGCCCCAGTCATACAGATCAGCATTAGCGCCCCAGCCTCAACCCCCAGTCCCTTGGCTAAAAGCGCCCTCACCCATTTGGCGAAATCGTCATCAGAAATTCTCTGCCGCCGCGCCTGCTTGCGCTTGCGAGGCAAGCCCAGAACGGTAACCGGGTTGAGCGTCCGATTGATCTCCTGCGCAATCCAGAAATGCCCCCTGAGCTTCTGGTCCAAGGCCAATGCATTACGCAACCGCCTGAAGTAGTCAGGCCGGTACTCGGGGGCAGCACGCAGCAGCGCGCCGATGATGCGGAACTCATCCAACTCATCCAGCGCAGAGACAGGGATTTCTGGAAAGCGTGTCGTATAAAAGTGGGTAGCTAGTGAGCGGTAAGCAGTTTGAGTATCGGTGTTCATGCTGATTCTTCTTTTTATGTGTACGAACGATCTCGCACATAACCAGCATGCTTAATGAGCAAAAGCTATTGCAATAGGAAAATCAATTATTTTTGCATAACGAAGATTGAATGAACGTCAAGGCAGACAGCCTTTTCCAGTGTGGACATAGGTTCGTTGATTGAAGACGAACCTCATCCTATCTATAGGCAGACGCCCCCCGGAAGCGGCATGACGCGCTCGGGTCTGCTTTACGAAGTGGTATCGGGACGCTGTGCGTATCGCCAGTACATCAAGAACCGCAAAAGCATGTCGACAAGCGCGTGGTTGCGATCGCCCGTAGCCATCCAGCCGCCGCGCTGGGTGAACGTTTCCCTCGTCCCGCAGGCTCCCGCAAGCCCTCCCAGACTTTTCCTGACACAGGAAAAAGCCCGACGACCGTCATTGAGAGCAGGCGAAATCGGGCGCTATACTGTATACATAAACAGTATAGGTGCACCATGCGGGACGACGATGACCTAAAAGATTTAGCCTTCCTTTTCGGCTCACCCTCAGAAGCCCAGATGTGGAAGCAACACGCCGTTCTGATCGAAGCAGAATTGGAGATGGTGCAAACGGAGCTATCTAAGGCAAGACGAGATATCAAGCGACTCGTTGATATGAACCAGACGGCCGTTGATGAGCTGGCTGTCCTGAAGGTCGCTCATGCTGCCTTGCATAAGGAAAAGATGAGGCTCTATGTCGACTACGTACAGCTCCAGAACAAGCTGACCTATGGTCGTCCAAACGCCCGCACGCCCTGGAAAGACGATGTTTTTCCCCAAAGCCCGCCCCCGCCGCCACGATAGGCGAACCATCTTGACCTTCCTCATGTTCAGCTTGGATGCCCAGCGTGACTATGTCGTTACAAGCTGACCGAACCGACAAAGTGCTGCAGCTCGGCTGTCTGCGGATTGGCAAATAGCTGACGCGGATCGCCTACCTCATGCACCTTGCCGTGATGCATGAACACCAGCTTGCTGCCCACTTCGCGGGCGAAGCGCATCTCGTGAGTCACCATGACCAGCGTCATGCCTTCGCTCGCCAACTGCTTCACCACGGCCAGTACTTCGTTGACCAGTTCCGGGTCCAGCGCCGAAGTGATTTCGTCGCAGAGCAGCACCTTGGGTGACATCGCCAAGGCGCGAGCAATCGCTACTCGCTGTTGTTGGCCTCCGGAAAGGCGTTCGGGATAGGCATCGAATTTCTCTGCCAGCCCGACCTTGTCCAGCATCTGCTGCGCCAGTCGTTCAGCGTCGGCATCGCCCATCTTCTTCACGACTTTGACTGCCAGCATTACGTTTTCGCCCGCGGTCAGATGGGGGAAGAGGTTGAACTGCTGGAACACCATGCCGACTTGACCGCGATTTGCGTGGCTGCCTGATCACCGAAGGCATGCGCGCGGACGATCCGATCGCTCGAAACATGGCCGAGAAATTCGGCGATGCAGGGATCCAGGCGATCCGCTGTTACTTGGACCAGGTACGCCCGGACGCTGCGTAGACCCTGGCTGACTACATGCTGATCACCCTGCGATAGTTGTCGGCGGCAGCATGCAGTGGCATGACCAGTCAGCGCCTGGTAGATGTGGCACGGATTGCCGGCAGGCTGATTGCCCGTGAGTTCGAGGCAAGCGACAGCGCTGCGAATTCCTGAGCCACCGAGCATGGCCGCTATCCCAGCAGGGTAAGCGGTCAGTAGTCAGTGACAGCCGTACCGGCGATGTGCTCGGCGAATCCGACTCCCAGCAGCTTCGCCGGCGTCTGGAAACCCTGCCGCCGCTCGCCGCTTCAATACCCGGCGCGCCGCCTCAACGGCAGCGATTGGCTTGTAGGTGTAGCCGTTGACGGTCTCGATTACTGAACGGGAAACTGTGCCGTCAGCGCCGGTCACCTCGGCCACTGCTCGGGCGCGATGAGCTTCACGCTGTTGCGCGTTCGGGCCCTCGGGAAGCTGCGAAAGGTCTCCTTGGAAGGGATCGCCGGAGTGCACGAACATGGCAATGTTGGGAATGCCGGTGGAGTGCCAGCCGGTAACCAGATCACCGAACGACAGCGGTTCACACAACTCCATGCCGTCGCCAAAATCGAGGTGTCACGGCTGCGCATCAGGCGTTGGCACGAGCTGTCCGTCAATCCGGGCCAGCAGCCCCGCTCCAACTATTTCGCTCACGCTCAGTGCCGACCCGCGTGACATGGACCCCGCAACCTGCAGCGCAATATTCAGCGAATGCGGACTTTGCACTCGACGAGCGACATGTACCGCCAGGCAGTCGGTCGGCACTACGTCCCAGCCGACGCCAGGCAGAAGCATGACCCCTGACTCAGCCCCCTCAGCGCCCCAATCGCTCGGCCAAACGATACACATTGATCTCCGCCGTGAGTCAGCCTCGCTGCCGAGCTGGGCTTGATCTATGCAAGCCGCGAGCGTAGACCGTGTTTAGTGGATCTCAAACGCTGATGAATGACGCCGTTTGCCTCGGCTGCATACGCATGCTCTCCCGGTAACCAAGCGACGTTTGGGTGGCATGCATTGGTTCGCGAAGACATCCCCTGTGGGATGCTCCCCATCTTCGGCTGACTTAATAGGAATAAGGAGCGGAGATTCACGTCAGAAGCAACGGTTAGCCAACGCTACGGCTAAAGGGATAAGACAAGTAGTATCATTTGTTTTTGACTTGGCAAATCTGGAAGGAAGCTGAATGGCGCAAATAAAAAAAACAGAGGTCAGACAAGCTATCGTTGAATCGGCGTTCACCCTGTTCAAGCACAAGGGATACACCGCAACGACGATGAGCGCCATCGCACGTGAAGCAGGGATGACGGTGTCTAACCTGTACGTGTATTTCGATTCGAAGATTCTGATCCTTTATGAAATCTACAGCCCCTGGCTGGTCGAACAGGTCGGCCGTCTGCGCGAATCGGTGCATAAGCTTCGTCAACCACGCGCGCGGCTTAAACGTATATTGATCGGTATATGGGGCGACATTCCCACTGCTGACCAGGCATTTGCGAACTGCATGATCGAGGCACTAGCCAGCGCCCCTCGTAACCAGGGCAAGCCCGACAATATCCTAGTCTGGTCCGAGCAGCAGATAACCGATTTGCTGCGCGAGAACCTCCCTCCTCACCGGCATGGGCTGATCGAAGACAACCTCTACGCCCACGTACTCTGGATGGCCTTCGATGGTTTCGTCGTCAACCAGCGCATCGGTGATTTGCGCGACGTCGAACGCATCGCCGACCTCTTCGTCGACATGCTCCTGGGTCAGGAAGACTGACCCCTAGCGGCCTACAGCTGGTCCAACACTTGACGATCACCCTCTAGCAAGCCCATCGCGCCAACCGGGCCAGCATTCGCCACCTCCTCCGTAATCTGCCGCGAGCCTGCCCCACCATCGCGCGGCCGGCTGCTCAGCTGACGCCTTTACTCCTATTGCTCCGCACGCGCGCTGCCAGCAGGCGCCTGAGCGCCTTCGATAACGTCCGCTCGGCCGAAGCGAGGCCGTCGGCATCGACGCATCAGCCACCGCGCAATCAAAAAATAAAGCCGCACGTTTTTGCACCAACTTGCTACCAGCAATCCCCCCTTCCGCACCAAGCCGGAGCGTACTAATTGCGCCAAAAACTCTTAAAGGCCAGCCATATGGCGGGCTACAGGCGTATTGATCCAAGTCAGCCGAAAAGCGATTGACAATCTTTTTTCTGGATTAGAGAATCATATTCACTAATGACGTCCTCCATCGCCTGAAGGGATTTCCATGACTGACAACACCTTGCGCTTTATCACCGATCGCTACCCGGAGCTGGGGAAAGGGCCAATACCTTCAGCGCCATACATTTCGCCTGAGTATTACGAGCGGGAGAAAGAAGCGATTTTCAAGAAGACTTGGCTGCACGTAGGCCGGGTGGAAGAGATTCCCAAGGCGGGTGACTACATCGTCAAGGACCTGGACTGCGCCAACGCCTCGATCATCATCGTTCGCAACAAGAAGGGTGAGATCAACGCGATGCACAACGTGTGCTCGCACCGCCTGAACCAGATCGCCTACGAAAAATGCGGCAACACCCGCAAGTTCGCCTGCAAGTTCCACGGCTGGGCGTTCGATCTTGACGGCAACCTGACCGGCGTTCCGGAAGAGGAGTGCTTCTTCGATCTGGACAAGAAGGAGCATGGCCTGGAGCGTGTGGCCTGCCAGGTCTGGCAGGGTTTCATCTTCATCAACCTGGACCCGAATCCGAGCGAGTCGCTGGACGAATACCTTAAGCCGATGTTCGGCTGCATCGAAGGCTATCCCTTCGAGAAAATGACCGCCGGTTTTTCCTGGGTTTCGGAAGTTAACTGCAACTGGAAACTGGCGCTGGACGCCTTCCAGGAGGCCTACCACGTCGCCTATATCCACGGTCTGTCGATCGCCGACGCGGTGGAAAAATCCGAGAACGGCGCTATGCCGCCGCTGGATGCGCTCTGTGGCGAATACCACCGTCGACTGTCCCTGGGCGGCAACCAGAAATCGGTCTACGGCAACCCGAAGGCAGTCACCGAAGGTGGCGCTGCTGCCGAGGAAGCACTATCCGAAGCTGCCAAGACCCGTCCGATTTCAGCCGCTGCACTGCGCGCCGCGATTGGCAGCGCCAAGCATGATTTCCCGCTCGACGCACTGCCCGAAGGCATGAACTGGACGAAGAGTCCGAACTGGTTGTTCGACATCAACGTGGTCTTCCCGGACCTCTATCTGTCGCTGCGTCCGAACTATTTCCAGTGCTACACCTTCCGCCCCACCGCGCACAACAAGACCCGCATCGAGTGCCGCGTGTTCTACCCGGAAATGACCACTGCCGGCGGCCGCTTCTTCCTGGAGTACATGAAGGTCGCGCTGCGTGACGTACTGCTCGAGGACATGAGCACCGTCGAGCGCACCCAGAAGGCTGCCGAGACCGGCGCCAAGAAATTCATGCTGCTGCAAGACAGCGAGATCCTGGTGCGCCACTCGTATCACGCCGTCGAGCGCATGTTGAACAAAAACCAGCCCAAGGCCAGCGCGGAGTAACACGCATGAACCTGATCGCCACTCTCAACCTCGACAACCCGGTCGTGCAACTGCCTGAAGCCTTTGCCAGCCTGCAACCCTTCGTCAGCCTGTGGGCCCTCGACACCGAGACCGCGCGCAACGTCCAGCGCCACGCGCAGCCCATGGAAGCCATCCGTGCCTTCGCCGACACCATGCTGGCGCACATGGACGCGCTGATCGCCTTCGTTAACCGCAAGCCCATGAGCGAGTTCGACGAAGTCGACGAAACCCTACTCAAGCTGCTGCTTTCCCTCGCCGAAGTCGCCCCAGCCGTGGAGTTCTATGGCCAGCAGGAAGTGGTCTGGGGCTTCGACCCGCGCCGCTTCGTGGCCGAGGAAGACTTCAACATGAAGCCCAAATTCTAAGGAGTCACAGATGCCTAAATGCAGAGTATTCGGAATCGACGACGGGCTGAAGGAAGTGGTTGTCGATGGCCTGTACATGAAGCACCTGTTCGGCCAGAACATCAGCGTTTCCATCGTCAAGTTCGTTGAAAAGGTCGGCCACGACCTGCCGGCCAAATCGCACCACCACGGTGAAGAAGCCTCGCTGCAGATCGTTGGCGAGTGTTCGGTCTTCGAGGGCCAGGGCACACCTGGCGACCCTGAAGTGAAGATGGCGCAACGCAGCGCCATGATCATCCCGGCCGAGCTGGATCATTACGGCAGCAACCGCTTCGGGGCCGAGGGCGTGAGCATGCGCCTGAACGTGGTCACTCCTCCACGCCCCGAATTCGGCCCGGAAGACAGCGTGCCCTACTACCCCCTCAAAGATCGGGAGGCACGCGCATGAGCAGCCTGGAACATTGCCTGGTAACCCCGCCGCTGGCCGAAGCCGAGAGCGGCAAAACCGGCCTCAGCGGCGACAAGTTCGAACTGCAGCTGCGCACCTTCGCCGAGGGTGAAACCGTCGAAGGCGGCCTGCCCGACCTCGGCGAGGAAGTCGGCGCGATCCTGGAAGGCAGCTTCGCGGTCGACGCCGCTGGCGAGCACTACGAGCTCAGCGCCGGCGAAGCCATCGTGATCCCGCCCCACGAGCCGCGCCAGTGGCGTTGCCTGAGTGCCACCGGCGTGCTGTACCGCGCCGTGGTACGCCTGACAGAGCAGGTCCCTGCATGAGCGGCAAGCGCGTCCTGATCGTGGGCGCAGGACATGCGGGCGGCCGCGTGGCGCAGAACCTGATCGCGCTAGACGAACATTGCCAGGTAATTCTGGTGGGCGAAGAATCCCATGCCCCCTATGAACGTCCGGCGCTGTCCAAGGACGTGCTGCTCGGCAAGCAGAGCAGCGATGAGCTGACCCTCGGGCCAGTGACGTTCTGGAACGAAACCCCGCGCCTTCAGCGCGTGGTGGGCCGCGTGATCGAGCTCAACCGTGCTCAGCGCAGCGTCACCCTGAGCGACGGTAACCAGATCGCGTTCGACGATCTGGTCATCGCCACCGGTGGCGCGGCACGCACCCTGAACATACCCGGCGGTGACTTGCCGGGCCTGCATGTGTTGCGCACCATTACCGATTGCCATCAGCTGGCCGATGCCCTGAAACAGGCAAAAAGCGTTGCCATCATCGGCGGCGGCGTCATCGGCATGGAAGTGGCAGCCAGCGCCACCCAGCTGGGCGTCAAGGCCACGGTGCTGGATGTCGGTGACCGGGTCATGCGCCGCTGCCTGCCAGCGGATGCCTCAGCCTGGCTTCGCCAGCTCCACCTCGACGCTGGGGTAGACCTGCAGTCGTCGGTCCGCCCGCAGGCGATCGCCAAGGTCAATGAGCAGTACGCCATCCAGGCAAAGCGTGAGGATGGCAGCACCTTCCAGGTCTGGGCGGACCAGGTGTTGGTGGCCGTGGGCATCGAATGCGAGATTTACTTTGCCCAGGCCGCTGGCATCGAGTGCGACAACGGCGTCGTGGTCGACGAATTCTGCCGCAGCCCTTCCGAGCCCTGGTGCTATGCCGTCGGTGACGTGGCCAATACCTTCAGCCCCTTCTACGGCCGGCACATGCGCCAGGAAACCTGGCGTAACGCCGAAAACCAGGCGCGTGCCGCGGCCCTGCAGATCGTCGGTCAAAACGAGTCGTACCACGAGATCCCCTGGATGTGGAGCGACCAGTTCAACCACAACCTGCAAGTGGTCGGCTCCGTCGAAGACTTCGATCAGCAGGTGCTGCGCGGCAACCCGGCCGAACACCAGGCCACCTGGGTACTGCTCAAGGAAAGCCGTGTGGTGGGCGGCGTGATGATCAACCAGGCCAAGGACCGCAAGCCCCTGGAAGCGCTGATCAACTCCCGTGCGCTGATCGACAGCCAATTGCTGGCCGACAGCAAGACCGCGCTGAAGAAGCTGGTCGCATGAGCCCGGACCTGCTGCAGCGCGTGCTGCGTCTGGAAGCCATCGAAGCCATCCGTGGCCTCAAGGCGCATTACAGCGCGCTGGCCGATGCCAAGTACACCGGCAACTACCAGCGCCAGCCAGCTGCGCGCATGCGTGAGCTGGCGCAGCAGCAGGCAGCCTGCTTCACCGAGCAGGCGGTGTGGTTCGGCGGCGAATTCGGCGGCGACCGGACTGGCCGTACAGCCCTGGCGCAATGGTTTGAAAGCTCACCCTGGTGCTGGGCGGCCCATTACTACCTGAGCCCGCAGATCACCATCGCCAACGACCTGACGCATGCCTCAGCCACCTGGCAGCTCTGGCAGCTGGCCCTGCGCGAAGACAACGGCGAAGCGATATTCCTGACCGCCACCACCCACGAAACCTATGCCCGCTGCAACGAACAGGGCTGGCTGATCGACTCCATGCGCTTCACCGGGCTGCATGTGATGCCGGCCAACCAGGGCTGCATGCCTCTGTATCCGGACCTGCCCAGCCTGGACAAAGCGCGCCTCCCTCTCAACGACCCCGAACCGGCCTCATCGACCGGTCAGTAAGAGCTACGAATCATGAGCGCATCGGAAAACCTGATTTACACCACCGCCCCTGCAGCTGATGCCTGGATTGAACTGGGCGCGCTGGACGATCTGTTCGACGACGGTCAGTGCTACGGCACCGTGATCAACGGCCTGAAGATCGGCCTGTTCTACGTCGACGACCAAGTGTACTGCGTCGATGACATCTGCACCCACGGCAACGCCCTGCTCAGCGAAGGCGACCTGGAAGGCCATGAAATCGAATGTCCTCTGCACGCCGGCGCCTTCGATGTGCGCGACGGCAAGGCACTGTGCAGCCCGCTGATCAAGGACACCCGCGTGCACAACGTACGCGTCGAAAACGGCGTCGTATTCGTCCAACTGAACCTGTAAGGAGCAGCCTATGAGCCTGGAAAACACGCGTCCCAAGATTGCAGTCATAGGCACCGGCGGCACCTTCGCCATGCAGGCCCGGCATCGTTTCGACTGGGTCGAATACGGTGAAAGTCAAATCGTTCTGCCCATCGACACCCTGCTCGATGAGCTGGGCGAACTGGCTCCCCACGTCGACTTGCTGCCCATCGCCTTCCGCGCGCTGGGGAGCGTCTCCATCACGCCGACAGACTGGCTGGAGCTGGCTCGCCTGATCGAGCAGACCGCCCAGGAACACCCGGACATTGATGGCTTCGTCATCACCCACGGCACGGCCACCCTGGAAGAGACCGCTTACTTCCTAGACCTGGCACTGAACCTGGACATGGGCCTGGTCATCACCGGTGCGCAGCGCCCCTCCAATACTGCCGGTACTGATGTACCAGCCAACCTGCGGGCGGCGCTCGCCGTCGCAGCCAGCCCGCAGGCGCGCGAGTGCGGCGCCCTGGTGGTGATGGACAACAAGGTCTACAGCGCCCGCGACGTGACCAAGAGCTCGAGCTTCGACCTGGCTGCCTTCGAGGCAGTGCCTTTCGGCCCGATTGCTCAGGTCGACGCCACGGCCCAGGTGCATTGGCGGCGCCTGCTGCCGGCCAATTCCTGGAGCACCCAGTTCGATCTGGCGCGCGTGGAAAGCCTTCCCCGCGTGGACATCGTGCTCTCCTACGCAGGCTGCGACGGCGTGCCGATCCAGGCTCTGGTGGCAGCAGGCAGCCAGGCCATTATCAGCGCCGGGCTGGCGCCGGGACGTCCGTCATCCGGTGAAGCGGCGGCATTGGCCGAAGCCGTACGTCAGGGGGTGGTGGTCGTGCAGTCGACTCGCGCCATGCGTGGCAACGTCCCTGTGCAGGACTTTCTGCTGCGGGCGGGCGTGCTCGCCGGCGGCGACCTCAGCCCGCACAAGCTGCGCATCCTGATGATGCTCGCCCTGACTCAAACCAAAGACTCCGCCCAACTGCAGCACTGGCTGCTAGCAGGCTGAACGCAAGCGCATTCCGAGTGGCGCAAAAGCGCCACCAACCTAGATCAATAACAACAAAAGGCATCCCACCACTTAGTACTTCCTGCCCTAACAACAAAACCGCACACCCAGGCGACGCAACAGCGCTCGCTCCGGGCTGTGAATGCATGAATTTACGCAAGGTGAATAAAGGAATGAGCCGATCTGCACTGTATTACTGCGCCCTGGCAGCAGCCGTGGCTAGTGTGAGCACCACCGCCGCCGCTTCCTCCGCGCAGAGCCAGAGCGCAGGCTTTATCGAAGACAGTTCGCTAAAGCTGTTGGTGCGCAATTACTACTTCAACCGTGACTACCGCAACGGCACCTCCAACATGAACCGCGCCGCCGGCACCACCAACGGCTATCGCGGTGAGTGGGCCCAGGGCTTCCTGAGCTATTACAGCTCCGGCTTTACCCAGGGCACCGTAGGCTTCGGCATCGACGCACACGCCTTCCTCGGCATGAAACTTGACAGCGGCAAGGGCAAGACAAACACCGGTCTGTTGCCTACCAACAAACAAGGCGAACCCCAGGACGACTACTCCGTCGCCGGCTTGGCAGCCAAAGCCCGGGTCTCCGACACCGTACTCAAATACGGTGACATGGAGCTGACCTCGCCCATCTTCATGACCGACCAGGGCGCCATCCGCCTGTTCAACTCGACCGTTCGCGGCTGGAACATCGTCAGCCGCGAGCTGGACAACTTAAGCTTCGAAGCCTCCCGCGTGACCTCCGGCCGTTCGGCTGCGCAGAACGACCACACCTCCACTATCCACAGCCAGTACGGTACGCGCCCCGCTACCGACTCGCTGAACATCTACGGCGTCAACTATGCCAACGGCAACTTGAAGACCAGCCTGTACGGGATGAAAGCCGAGGACCTGTGGCAGCAATATCTGGCCATGGCACAGTACGTGCACCAGATTGATGCAGGCAGAAGCCTGCGCACCAACTTCGTGCTTTACGACACCCACGAAAGCGGTGCCGAGCGCGGCGGGAAGATCGACAATACCACCTGGTCGCTGATGGTTGGCTACAAGACCGGAGCACACACCTTTTCCGTCGCTCACCAATCGGTACAAGGCGACTCGCCATTCGATTACCTGGGCTTCAGCGATGGCCTGACCACCCTGCCCCAGCTAGCTAACAACGTGCAGATCCACGACTTCAACGCGCCCCGGGAAAAGTCCTGGCAGCTGCGCTACGACGTCGACATGGCGGCGTTCGGGGTGCCGGGCCTGGGCCTGATGGCGCGCTATATCCGCGGCACAGGCGGCGACGGCAGCCACATCCAGGCGGACAGCATGTATGCCGGCCGCTACCAGTCCGGCGCCAAGCACTGGGAACAGAACCTCGAAGCACGCTACGTGGTGCAGAGTGGTGCAGCCAAGAACCTCAGTTTCCGGGTTCGCCACGCCTTGCATCGGGGCAACGGCAACGAAGCTCGTGAAGACATGAACGAGCTGCGCGTCATGGTCGATTACCCCATTAACATTTTTTAAAACCTCTTAAGCGAATATGGTTCGTTTCTTGCCTGATGAATGCCAGAATCAATTGCCTGCGAGGCGTCGGTCTGGCCTCACCAGGCAGGAAGCAAAACTGCCCTGCGGCACTTTTACGAGATAAGAAAAATGAGCCTGTCAAAATCCGCGTTAGTCCGAAAATTCAAAGGCACCCTGTGCGCCGCCGTCATCAGTTCGTTTGCCCTGGCAACTCCTTTTGCGAGCGCCTCGGAAATCGAACTGCGTGCAGCAGTGTTCGTCACGGTGGACACCAAATGGAGCAAGCCATTTGAGATGTTCGCCGAGCGCGTGAACCAGTCCGGCAAGGTGAAGATCCGCCTGATCGGGCCGGAAGCGCTGCCCGCCTCGGAGCAACCCAATGCCCTGCGCTCGGGCATGGTCGACATGGTCGTCACCCCACCAGGGACCTACAAGTCGGCAATGGTCGAGGTGAACGCTCAGGACCTGTCCAACATGACCCTGGCCGAGCAGCGCGCGTCGGGCGGTTACGATGCACTGAACGAAATTCTGATTAAACGCCTGAACGGCTTCGCGCTGACCACCTATGGCACTGGCGTGCCCTTCCACCTGTTCCTGAACAAGGACATTTCCAGCGCAGCGGATCTCAAGGGCCTGCGCGTGCGCACCCAGCCGATCCACGTGCCATTCTTCACCACCTTGGGAATGAGCTCCGCCACGGTTTCGGTTCCGGAGCTCTACACCGCGCTGGAGCGTAACGTCGTGCAGGGTTACGGCTTCGGTCTCTGGGGTATCGAAGACTTCAGCTGGGACGAGATGACCAAGACCCGCGTCGAGCCAGGCTTCTACAACGTCGTGATCAACGTGCTGATTAATGACCGCAAGTGGAAGAGCCTGTCGCCCGAGCATCAGGCGGTGCTCAAGGACGCCGTCAGCTGGTTCGAACAGGAGCTGCTGGTTTACACCCAGGAGGAAAACGCCCGAACGCGCGCGCTGCATGAGGAGCGCGGCATCAAGGTGGTGGACCTCGGCCCCGAGTTCGCGCAACAGGCCTCCGATGTGTACTGGGCTGAACTCGAAAGGCTCAGCCCCAACAACATCCCCCGGCTGAAATCCCTGCTGGTCAAGTAAGACTGAGGCTGCCCCTTCCGGGGGCAGCCGTGTTCTGCCCTGCCATAACCGGCAAGAGAGTTATCTATGCACCTTTTTCTGCGAAGCTTCTATTTCCTGGTCAATACCTGCGCGGTGCTGGCGGCAGTCTGTGTTGCGTTGCTAATCGTCATCATTGGCGCCGAAGCCATCTTCCGCTCTCTGGGCTGGGGTCTGTTTCGGGGCGTCATCGACCTGTCCGAATACGGACTCTTCATCATCGCGGTACTGGGCGCCCCGTGGCTCCTGGCACGCAACAAACACATCAAGGTCGACTTCCTCGCGTCCAACCTCAAGGGCGCCTGCAAGAGCGGCGCGCAGCTCATCGTCAACCTGCTGATGCTGTTCATCTGCGGGGTAATTTTCTATTACTCGCTGATCGTGCTGGGCGAGTCCTTCATGCGCGACGAGCACATCTACAAGGAACTGGAATTCCCGGATTGGTGGCTGCAATGGCAGGTGCCGCTGAGCATGCTGCTGATGTTTATCGAAGTGGTTCTACGCATGGCCAAGGTTGAGCGTGACGCTTACATCATGAAGTTCGAGGCAGAGGCGCTCGCCAACCTGCCTAACGTGGAGGCCTGAGTATGGACTGGGTAACAACGCTGATTCTGATGTTCGGCGGCGTGATATTTTTTCTGCTGCTGGGCCTGCCGATCGTTTTCTCCTTTCTGGTCGTCAACCTGATAGGTGCGTTCTTCGTCATGGGCGGAGACGTGGGCATCATGCAGATGGTGCGCAACATGCAGGGCTCGGTCGCCCAATACGCGTTGGCGCCCATCGTGCTCTTCGTGTTCATGGGCGAGATCATGCTGCATACCAAGATTGCAGCACGGGCGATCGACGCCGTGGACCGGCTGTTCAGCCGCGTCCCCGGGCGCCTGTCGCTGATCGCCGTTACCGGTGGTACCGTGTTCGCCACCCTGTCCGGCTCGACGCTCGCCAACACCGCGGTGCTGGGCAAGACCTTGCTGCCGGAAATGAAAGAGCGGGGTTACGCGCCGGGCATATCCATGGGTCCGATCATGGCGGTGGGTGGTATCGCCATGCTGATCCCACCATCGGGCCTGGCCGTACTGCTGGGCAGCCTGGGCAAGATTTCCATCAATCAGCTGCTGATTGCGGCCATTGTGCCAGCGGCGATGATGGCGGTGCTGTTCTTCGTCTACATCATCGCGCGCTGCATGGTTAACCCGAGCCTTGCGCCGGCCTATGAAGTGGAAGACCGCTCCTGGTCCGATCGCCTGCTGCCTTTCTTCAAGTACGTCGTGCCCCTGGGCGGCATTTTCGTCGCGGTGGTCGGCAGCATGGTTGCCGGTATCGCCACGCCGACCGAATCCGCGGCACTGGGCTCGCTGGCGAGTATCCTGGCCGCTGCTCTGTACCGCTCCCTGAGCTTCAGAGCGCTGATCGACTCGATCACCGAGACAATGAAGTTCTCGGCCATGATTCTGTTCGTCATTTGCGCCTCGTCCACCTTCTCGCAGATCTTGGCCTTCTCCGGCGCCACCCATTCGATCTCGATGTTCGTCGCCGAGCTGGGGCTGTCATCATTCGCTCTGCTGCTGGCGATGCTGGCCATTCTGCTGGTGCTGGGTTGTTTCATGGAGCAGGTGAGCATGATGATGTTGACCCTGCCGATTTTCATGCCCATCGCCCTTAGCGCGGGTATCGAGCCGGTATGGTTCGGCGTGATGCTGCTGATCGTGCTGGAGATGAGCCTCTGTACCCCGCCTTTAGGGCTGCTGATCTTCGTCATGCAAGGCATCGCCCCAAAAGGCACCACACTGCAAAACATCTATGCGTCGGTAACGCCCTTCATCCTGCTGGAGGTGCTGGTTCTGGGATTGATCATGGCCTTCCCGATCATCACCAGTTGGCTGCCATCGATGCTGCTGTAGCGCTACGTCAAACGGGCCGTCTCGGCCCGTTTACGAGATCAGCCCGGTGGGCAGGCCCGACAGGGCCCAGATTTATGCCGAGAGTCTAAACATGAGCCTGGGATTTGGAACACGCGCCAGAATCGGTCAACTCTATCCATCCGCTGGCCTGTGCGATTACGAAATACAACTGATGGCACCGGAGGGCGTGCAGTTCCTGACCACGCGCGTGCCCTTCAAGAAAACTGACATCAACCAGCACCACGCTTTCTGCGCACACCTGGAGCAGCATGCCTACCTGCTGGCTGACGCCGGTGTCGACCTTATCGCCGTCAACTGCACGGCTGTCACCATGATGGCCGGCCCGGAGCAACTGCGTCGCCGGCTGCTCAGCGCCACAGCCAAGCCGGCTGTGACCACCATCGACGCGGTACTGGCGGCCCTGCCCCAGCAAAGGATGCAGCGTATCGGCCTGCTGACACCCTACCCGCTGGAGGTGAGGCAGGCTGAGATGGCCTACTTGGCGCGGTACGGCATAGAGGTGGTGGTCGAGCACGCCACGCCCTGCCACAGCCCCATCGAGCAAGGCAGCCTCAGCTCGCAACATTGGTTCGAGATGGCCGAGAAGTTCGCCGGTGCGCCAATCGACGGTCTGCTGATCAGCTGTTCCGGCATCCAGATCGCCGCTCAGTTACAGCGCATCGAAGAGCGCCTGCAATTGCCAGTTATCTCCAGCAACCAGGCCCTGCTCTGGCATTGCCTGAGGCAGCTGGGCATCTCCGAACGTCCGTCCGGCTACGGCTCCCTGCTGGCTTCCTGAACCCTGAAACAGGTCCGAAAGAGCCTGTGGGCACCTTATAAATGACCAACAGCATTCTGTTCATCATCGCCGCCCTGAGCGCCTTCGGGCCCCTGGCGGTCGATTTCTACCTGCCCAGCTTTCCAGCCATGGCTACGGCCTTCTCCACGGATGTGGAGAATATCCAGCACTCGCTGGCGTCCTATTTCATCGGACTGGCCATCGGCCAGATCATCTACGGCTCCCTGTCGGACCGCTTCGGCCGGCGCATCCCCATGTTGGTGGGTGTCGGCATCTTTACCCTGACGTCGCTGGCCTGCGCCCTGGCCACCAGCCTTGAATGGCTGATCGGCCTGCGTTTCCTCCAGGCGCTCGGGGGCTGCGCCGGGATGGTCATCGGCCGGGCCGTTACCCGGGATCTGTGCGACCCGATCAACTCGGCCAAGGTGTTTTCGCAACTGATGCTGATCATGGGCGCCGCGCCCATGCTGGCGCCCCTTGGCGGCGCGCTGCTGCTGGAGCGTTTTGGCTGGGAGTCGATTTTCATCAGCCTGGCGATCTTCAGCGCGCTGTGCTGGGTCGCCGTGCTGGTGGGGCTGCCCGAGACCCGCGACCCCAACGAGCCGCCCGCGCCGCTATCCGGCGCCCTCAAGGCCTATGGCACCCTGCTCTGCGACAAGCCGTTCATGGGTTACGTGTTCAGCGGCGGCATGGCCCTGGCCGCGAAATTTGCCTATATCTCCGGCTCGCCCTTCGTGTTCATCCAGCTGTTCGGCTTGAGTCCCGAACAGTACGGCTGGCTGTTCGGCATCAACGCCATAGGCTTTGTCATCGGCGCGCAACTCAACGCCAGGCTGCTCAATTACCAATCCCCCGACTACTGGCTGATCCGGGTGGTCTGGCTGTTCATCATCTGCACCGCAACGCCTCTTGTCTGCCTGCTGCTGATGCCGGGAAACTTCTGGCCCGTCCTGGTCAGCCTGACGCTGGCGCTGTCCGTCCTTGGGCTGCTGACCCCCAATGCCATGGTGGGCGCCATGGCCACTCACGGCCGCATCGCGGGCAGCGCCTCGGCACTCATGGGCTGCCTGCAATTCACCCTGGCGGCGCTCGCCTCCGCCTTGGTCGCCACCCTGCACGATGGCACTGCGGTGCCGATGCTGGGAGTGATCTTCGGCTGCGCGCTGCTGTCGCTGGCGGCAACCGAGGTAACCAGACGCAAGGCTGCCGCTGACAGCCAGTCCTGATCCCAGGCATTGGCGCGCGCTAAAGCCCGTCGCCAAGCCCCTCGCCCGTTGCCGGCCATTCCCTTGGTCAGGACGACGGGCAATTGGGGGCATGGGCTAGCTGAATGACAGCCTGATGCAAAAAAAATGGCACACCCCTTTTGAGGGTGTGCCATTTGCCAACAGCACGAATCAACTGTCAGGGATTAGCCATTCAGGCACTCTGCAACGCGCGTGGACGCTCGCTGCGAGCCTCTGCTTGTGCAGAGGTCGCAAGCTGCAACTGAAAGTCGAAATCCATGACAGCGAATCGATCGCTGGCAACTCCACGGCTGCGTGCGGCTTCCCCATCTTCGATGATGCGCAGCTCGCCGATCAGCCCGTCACGGGTGGCGTAGGCAAAATCGTCCCACAGGTACTTGTCACCCTCGAAGTTGATCTGCGTGGTCAGGTGACGGTAGCCAGGTGCCGAAATGAAGAAATGCACGTGGGCCGGTCGCTGGCCGTGGCGGCCAAGCAGATCCAGGCATTCCTGGGTCGGGCCTTGCGGATCACAGCCATAGCCTGAGGGCACGATGGTACGGGCGCGGTAGTAGCCTTGCGCGTCGGTGACGATGCGCCGGCGCAGGTTGTAGTCGGACTGGCTGCTGTCGAAGTAAGAGTAGTTGCCCTTGGTATTGGCGTGCCACAGGTCAACCACGGCGCCAGCCAGCGGCTTGCCCTGCTCATCGATCACCTGCCCCTGCAGGAACATGACGGTACCCGGGTCGGTTCCATCATCCATGCGAACCTCGCCCTCGCCCATAGGCGCGCCAGCAACGTACAGCGGTCCTTCGATAGTACGTGGCGTGCCGCCTACCAGCCCTTGCTGCTCATCCTTGGCGTCCTGCAGCAGATCGAGGAAATGCTCGATGCCGAGACCCGCAGCCAGTAGCCCCGCCTCACCGCGAGCGCCCAGGCGGTTAAGGTAGTCGACGGCTTTCCAGAACTCGCTTTCGGTAATTTCCAGGTCTTCGACGACGCGCGCGAGATCCTGCACCAGCCGCAAAACGATCTGCTTGACCCGCGGGTTGCCCTGCTCCTGGCCCAGGCCTGCGGCCTGCTCAAAAAAGCTGGTGATTTCGGCAGTGTGGGAAATTTTTACAGTCATGCTTCGCTCCTCGAATTGTTCTTGTGAGGGTGTTTAAGCCTTAGCGGTCGTCGTCATGGATCGACGAAGGATGGCGGCATAGCCCGTCGATCTCGATGTCCATGTAGGGGAACAACGGCAGCTGCATCAGGGCGTCGTGCAACGCTTCCACGCTGGGAACGTCGAATACGCTGTAGTTGGCGTAGTGGCCGGCGATGCGCCACAGGTGACGCCACACGCCCTCGCGCTGCAGGCGCTGGGCCAGAGCCTTCTCGTCGGCCTTCAGCTGCGCCGCTTTTTCCGGGTTCATGTCGACCGGCAGGTTGACTGTCATCTTCACGTGAAAAAGCATGGTCTCTCCTTACTCTGAAATTGCCTTAACGGCGAGCGAAACGCGCCAACTGTTGTTCGTCCAGGCTCAGGCCCAGCCCTGGCGTGCGCGGTACATGCAGGTGGAAGTCCCGATAATCGGGCGCCTGGGTGACGATTTCCTCGGTCAGTAGCAGCGGCCCGAAGAGTTCGGTGCCCCATGTCAGCTGGTTGAGGGTGAGGAAAGCATGGGCCGAGGCTAAGGTCCCGACGGAGCCCTCGAGCATGGTCCCGCCGTAGAGGGCGATACCGGCGGCCTGAGCGATCTGCGCGGTGCGCAGCACGGCCCGCGGCCCGCCATTCTTGGCGATCTTCAGCGCGAAGATGCTGGCCGCGCCGTCTGCGGCCAGGCTGAAGGCGTCCTCGACGCTTTCGATGGACTCATCGGCCATGATCGGCGCCGAGCTGCGCTGGTTCAGGCGTACCTGGCCACTTCGGTTGATGCGCGAAATCGGCTGCTCGATCAGATCGACGCCGTTGTCGCCCAGTACCCGGCAGGCATACAGCGCCTGGGACTCATCCCAGTACTGGTTGACATCGACCCGTACGCTGGCGCGATCGCCCAGTTCGCGCTTGATGGCGATGACGTGCTTGAGGTCCTGCTCCAGCGGGTTGGCACCGATCTTTAGCTTGAACAGCCGGTGACGGCGGATCTCCAGCATCTTCTCGGCTTCGGCGATGTCCTTGGCTGTATTACCACTGGCGAGCGTCCAGGCAACCTCCAGGCTATCGCGCACGCGACCACCCAGCAGTTCTGAAACCGGTAAGCCCAGACGCTTGCCCTGGGCGTCCAGCAAAGCGCTTTCGATGCCAGATTTGGCAAAGGTGTTGCCCTTGGCAATCTTGTCGAGCTTGAGCATGGCGGCGTTGATGTTAACGGCGCTCATACCCACCAGCGCCGGCGCCAGATAGGCGTCGATGTTGACCTTCATGCTTTCCGGGCTTTCGTTGCCGTAGGCCAGGCCGCCAATGGTGGTGGCCTCACCGATACCCTCAACGCCATCGCTGCAAGTGATCCGCAAAATCACCATGGTCTGCTGCTGCATCGTATGCATGGCCAGCTTGTGCGGGCGGATCGTCGGCACATCGACAATAACGGCCTGGACGCGTTCAATCAGTGCGTTTGTCATTATTCGAATTTCCTTTGACTTCAGCCACCTAGGCTTGAGGAGAACTCGAGGCGGCGTGCGGATAAGGATTGCGCATGCCCCTGCACCCGGTCCAATATCAAAGAAATGCCCTACGATACCCAGGAGGTATGATGGAGCTGCGCCACCTTCGCTACTTCAAGGTGCTGGCCGAGACGCTGAACTTCACCCGCGCTGCTGAGATTCTGCATATCGCACAACCCCCGCTGAGCCGGCAGATCAGCCAGCTCGAACAGGAGCTGGGTACCTCGCTGCTCGTTCGCGAGCGTCCGGTGCGCCTTACCGAGGCCGGGCGTTTTTTCTACAAGCAGGTCTGCATTCAGCTACAACAGCTTGAAACCACCGTCGACAGCACGCGGCGCATAGGCCAAGGCCAACGTCACTGCCTGGGCATCGGCTTTGCCCCCTCGACGCTGTACACCAACCTGCCCAAGCTGATCCGCGAACTACGGCAGGACAGCGAGCTGGAGCTGAGCCTCAGCGAGATGACCACGGTGGAGCAAGTAGAAGCCTTGAAGAGCGGCCGGATCGATATTGGCTTTGGCCGCATCATCATCGACGATCCGGCCATCGAGCAGGAGGTGCTGAGCCAGGACCCCTTGGTGGCGGTGCTTCCCAAAGACCATGCATTGGCCGGCCACCCGGTGACACTCGAACAGTTGGGAACCGAAGAATTCGTGCTGTTTCCCACGCAGCCAAGGCCCAGCTATGCCGACCACATACTAGGGCTGTTCGCCCACCACGGCATAAGTCTGAAGGTCAGTCAGTGGGCCAACGAGCTGCAAACGGCCATCGGCCTGGTGGCGGCCGGAGTAGGCGTTACCTTGGTGCCCTCGTTGGTGCAGCAGCAACATCGTACCGACATCCAGTACGTGCGCCTGCTGGATACCCGGGCATGCAGCCCGATGATTTTCAGCCGCCGCGCCGGGGACGTCAGCTCATTGGTCACGCGCTGTCTGAGGTTTCTCGACGAGACCTAGAAGCAGAAACAGCCTGCCCCCAAACGCATCAAAGATCAGATTTTGGCAGTTAGCTAAGATCACCGAGGTGTTTGGCGCCCCGACTGGCAAACCACTCGATGTAGTTACGCCGCACTTTGATGCCATATTCGACATCTACAGCGGGCAGGTCCGCGGCGGCAAACCTTTTAGGGGCCAGAAGCGGACATTCCAGTTGAGATATCTAGATAAGCAAAAGGAGGCTCACCTTGTTCGAAGCCCCTTTGCCTTTGTCATCGCGACACCAAAAATGCCTGCACTTTCTTAGCGAAGGCATTGCGCTGCTCGACGTTAGACAGATGCGCTGCATCGAGCTCAATCAGCTCAGCGCCGGGTATACGCGCCTGCATAAAGCGACCGTGTTCTGTGGTCGTCACCGGGTCCTTGGCGCCACAGACAATGAGCGTCGGCACTTTGATCGTACCCAACTGCTCACGATAATCGGCGTCGCGAACCGCCGCGCAGTTGGCAGCGTAGCCTTGCGGTGATGTGCCGGCGATCATCTGTGTGATGCAATCGACCTCGAGGGGCTGCTGCTGGGCAAAAGCAGGCGTGAACCAGCGCGAAACCGATGCATCGCGCATGTCTCGCATGGCCTGTTCGCCGCCCTGCAGCACAGTATCGATACGCTCGTTCCATATCTCGTGAGTGCCAATTTTCGCCCCAGTGTTGCAGATCACCAGTCGGGTCAGCCTTTCGCCGGCGTTGATGCCAAGCCACTGGCCGATCAGGCCGCCCATGGACAGGCCACAGAAAGCGAAACGACCTATACCCAGCGCATCCACGAGCCCAAGTACATCACGCCCTAGCTGTTCGATGCTGTAGGGGCCCGGCGTGACCGACGAACCGCCATGGCCGCGCGTGTCGTAGCGCAGCACGCGGAAACACTCGCTGAAGGCCGGCGCCTGGGCATCCCACATGTGCAGATCGGTGCCCAGCGAGTTGGAGAGCACGAGCACCGGCGCGTCGACCGGGCCCTCAAGACAGTAATTCAGTTCGCAATCGTCAAGTTTTACGGTGGCCATGGAAAATCCATTAAGAAAATAAAAAAAACGAACTGCACGGCGAGGACACAAGGAGTCGACCACGCAGAGCGCAGCTCATCGCAAACCTTTCACACCCGTTCGACCGCCAGCGCCAGTCCCTGACCCACACCCACACACATGGTCGCCAGGCCCAGCTTGCCACCGGTTTTTTCCAGTTGGTGGATCGCTGTCAGCACCAGCCGTGCGCCGCTCATGCCCAGCGGATGGCCCAGAGCGATGGCGCCGCCGTTGGGGTTCACTTTGTCGCTGTCATCGGCCAGGCCCAGATCGCGGGTCACGGCCAGGCCCTGGGCGGCGAAGGCTTCGTTGAGCTCGATCACGTCGAAATCATTCACGGCGATGTTCAGTCGCTCGCACAGTTTGCGCACCGCCGGCACCGGACCATAGCCCATCACCCGCGGCGCCACGCCGGCGCTGGCCATGCCGAGGACTTTGGCGCGCGGCTTGAGGCCGTATTTCTGCACTGCTTCGGCGCTGGCGAGGATCATCGCCGCTGCACCATCGTTCACCCCTGAAGCGTTGCCTGCGGTGACCGTCTTGTCAGCACCGTTGATCGGCTTGAGCCGCGCCAGCGCTTCGGCCGTGGTGTCCGCACGGGGATGTTCGTCGCTATCAACCACGGTATCGCCCTTACGTCCCTTGATCACCACCGGTACGATTTCCTCGGCGAAGAACCCGGCAGCCTGGGCGGCGGCGGTGCGCTGCTGGCTGCGCAGGGCAAAGGCGTCCTGATCCTCACGGCTGACATTGTAGTCCTCAGCCACGTTATCGGCGGTCTGCGGCATGGCATCGACGCCATACAGTTCCTTCATCTTTGGGTTGATGAAGCGCCAGCCGATGGTGGTGTCCTCGATTTTCTGCGTGCGACCAAAAGCCGTGTCAGCCTTGCCCATCACATAGGGCGCGCGGGACATGGACTCAACGCCGCCAGCAACGGCCAGCTCGATCTCGCCGCAGGCGATGGCGCGAAAGGCGCTCCCCACAGCATCCATACCCGAAGCGCAGAGCCGGTTGAGGGTCACGCCCGGCACGGTTTCCGGGATACCGGCCAGCAGAGCGGCCATGCGAGCGACGTTGCGGTTGTCTTCGCCGGCCTGGTTGGCGCTGCCCATGAACACTTCGTCGATAGCTGAAGGGTCGAGTTGCGGGTTGCGCTCCAGTAGCGCGCGAAGCGGAATCGCCGCCAGATCATCGGCCCGCACCGCTGCCAAGCCGCCGCCGAAGCGGCCGATGGGTGTACGCACGGCGCCGCAGATAAAGACTTCGCGGGTCATTCGTCACCTCCAGCCTGGCCATGGGCCGCCGCCGTGCGGGCTTCCAGCGCACGCAGCGCTTCCAGTTCTTCGGCGTGTGGCGCTTCGGTGGTGGCTACCTGCTCAGAGAAACGGATTTCCCAGCCGGTGTTCTCGATCACCTGCTCGCGGGTCACGCCCGGGTGCAGGGAGGTCACCACGAATTCATTGGTGCCGTCTTCCGGCTCCATGATGCACAGGTCGGTGATGATGCCTACCGGGCCATTGCCCGGCAGCCCGAGCTGCTTGCGATGCTCGCCGCCTTCGCCGAATCCGACCGAAGTAACGAATGCCAACTTGTCGACAAAGGTGCGATGCGACTGCTTGAGAATGATCAACACCTGCTTGGCCGAGCCGGCAATTTCCGGCGCCCCGCCCGCCCCTGGCAAGCGCACCTTGGGCTGGTGATAGTCGCCAATCACGGTGGTGTTGATATTGCCGTACTTGTCCACTTGCGCCGCGCCGAGGAAACCGACGTCAATGCGCCCGCCCTGCAGCCAGTAGCGGAAGATCTCACCTGTGGGCACCACGGTGTCAGCGGTCTCGGCCAGCTCGCCATCACCGATGGACAGCGGTAACACCGAAGGTTTGGCGCCGATGGGGCCGGATTCGTAGATCAGCACCACTTCCGGTGCATGGGTCAGACGCGCCAGGTTGGCTGCCTTGGACGGCAGTCCGATGCCGACGAAGCAGACGCTGCCATTGCCGAGGCGACGCGAGGCGGCCACGGTCATCATTTCATTGGTCGTGTAGGTCATCACTTGGCCTCCTGCTGCGCGGCCAGCTTGGCCTGGAATGCACTGAAATCGGCGGTACCGCGGATAAATTCATCAATCCAAGCGGTAAAGGTTTCACGGCTGCGGGCAATCGGGTCCCACGCCTGATAGAAGCGGTTGTCGCGCTCGTAGTAGCCATGTGCGTAGGACGGATGTGCGCCACCCGGGACCAGGCAGACGGCGGTTAGCGCCCAGGTTGGCAGCACGCAGGAATTCATCGGCGCCTGCAGGTCATCGACAATTTCCTCGACGGTGACGATGCAGCGCTTGGCTGCCAGAGCCGCCTCCTTCTGTACGCCAAGAATCCCGGAGATCAGCACGTTGCCCTTGCGGTCGGCCTTCTGCGCGTGGATCACGGTGACGTCCGGGCGCACGCTGGGCACTGCCGCCAGGGTCTCGCCGGTGAACGGGCAGTCGATGAACTTGATCATCGGGTTGACCTTCGGCAGGTCGGAGCCGAGGTAGGCACGCAGCACCGCGAACGGCAGGCCGGAGGCGCCCGCGACGTAGGCATTTGCTAGGTCGGCGTGGCTGTGTTCTTCGATTTCCAGCGGCTGCGGCCACTGTTTTTCCACCGCGTCACGCAGGCGATGCAGAGAACCCACGCCTGGGTTCCCCCCCCAGGAGAAGATCAGCTTCTTCGCACAGCCGGCGCCGATCAGCAGGTCGTAGACCAGGTCGGGGGTCATCCGCACCAGGGTCAGGTCTTTCTTGTCCTGGCGAATGATTTCGTGAGCGGCAGCGGTGGGAATCAGATGGGTGAAGCCTTCAAGGGCGACGGTATCGCCGTTCCTGACGAAGCGATCAATTGCTTCGCGGAGAGAAAGAATTTCGGCCATGGTCATGTCTCGTGTAATGGACTGAATGCACCAACGGATCGGCGCCTGCTCCAAACACTAACCATCGCCCCCTAGCGAAACAATCCGATTATCGATTAACCGTTCGATAATCGAACACAAACAGCGTTCCTTAAAAACGCGACTTCGGCGGGAATTGTCCTTTTCGCGGGCGTGGCCCGCGCCTACAGAAGCGGGCTATACAACCTCTGTAGGAGCAGGCCATGCCTGCGAACAGGGACCTTCTGGGAACGTTTCGGGCGGCCGCTATGAAAGCAGCCGAGGGATGAGTCGCCTAACGCGCTGCGGTCATTTATCGCGCACTCGCGCGCTCGTCGAATCCTCAATGAAACAGGCGCGTACTCAGCTCTTTGCTTGCTTCCAGTAGCATCGGCAGGAAACGGGTTTCCAGTTCCTGGCGAGTCACGCGGCTGACGTGGGTGCCAACGTTGAGTGCCGCCAGGACCTGGCCGGCAGAATCCTTCAAGGGCACGGCCAGTGAACGCAGCCCGATTTCCAGCTCCTGATCGACAATGACCCAGCCCTGCTGGCGAATTTCGGCAACCGATGCACGAATGGCTTCCGGGGTATGCAGCGTGCGGCTGGTCTTGATCTGCAGATTGGCGTTTTCCAGATAGTCGTCCAGCGCCGCATCATCCAGCGCGGCCAGCAGGATGCGGCCCATGGACGTGCAGTAGGCCGGCAACCGGCTGCCGACGCTGAGGTCGACGGAAATCAGCCGCTGGGGTGTGGCCGAGCGGGCGACATAGAGCACCTCATCGCCTTCCAACGTGGCCATGGAACATGCCTCGTGGAGCTGGTTGCTGAGCTGGTCGAGAATCGGCTGCGCGGTTACGGCCAGGGGTGTCGAGGACAGGTAGGCGTGGCCGAGGGTCAGCACCTTGGGCAACAGCGAATAGGTTCGCCCGTCAGTGGTGGCGTAGCCGAGCTTGATCAGCGTATACAGGCATCGCCGTACCGCCGCCCTGGGGATCTCGGTGCGGTGGCTGATCTGGGCGATGGTCAGGTGGCGCTTGCGCTCCTGAAAAGCATGGATGACCGCCAGCCCGCGCGCCAGTGAACTCATGAAATTCGGGTCGCCTGTCAGCGCTTCAATGCGCTTGGCCGGCGATGCCACGATGGCCGGCGCCATTGGCGGTACAGCGGGGCGAGATTCCTCAGTCATAGCAGACGACCTTGTCAGAAAGCGGGTGCTCGATTATCGACCAGAGATCCGATAATCGCAAAATGCTTGGCGCCGCCTGCCCTCCTTATCTTGGGGGTAGACCAAGGACCGGTCATTACAGCTCTGTCCCAGCGCCACTGACTGACCCGCGGCCAACGGTTGCGGGCCCACAGGTCCTTACAGCAGCTGCCAGGTGTAGTTGAAGATCAAGCGGTTCTCGTCGATGTCGCTGCGGTAGTTGGAACGCGCGACGACATTGCGCACACGCACGTTGAGGTTTTTCAGCGGGCCACTCTGGAAGGTGTAACCCACATCCAGATCGCGCTCCCACTCCTTGCCCTCGAAGCCCCTGCCGGTGTCCACGTTGTCGCCCGAGATATAGCGCACCGTGGTCACCAGACCGGGGATGCCCAGCGCGCTGAAGTCGTAGTCATGGCGAACCTGCCAGGAGCGCTCATCGGCGCCGGCGAACTCATAGGTGGGGACCTCATTCCCCAGCGGCGTGATGTTGTTGAACACGCGTGGAAAGGCGTCATCGCCGAACATGGCCTGATAGCCAACCATAAAGGTGTGCCCGCCATACCTGGCGGAAAGCTGGGAGTACGCCGCCTGGTTGTCGATATTGCCCAGCAGCTGGTCGCCGTCCTCCTTGGAGTGATAGAAACCAATGTTGGTGCCCAGTACCCAGTCGCCCACCGGCTCGCTGTGCTTGAGGTTGTAGAAGCGCTGGTTGTAGATATCTTCCAACTGCGCGTACCAGACGCCCACCGAGGTTCGCTTGTCGTTGAAGGCATAATCGGCACCGGTGTAGTTGAAGCGGTCGCTGGCCGCGTCGCCACCCAGCTGTGGTGTATGGCCGAGTTTTGCGCGCATCTTGTCGTCACCCGCCGCATTCAGCAGGCTGCCGGAACGGAACTGGCCACCATGTAGGGTCAGACCGTCGATCTCCTGGGAAACGATACTGGCGCCCTGGTAGGTCGGCGGCAGCAGGCGGATATCGCTGAAGGTGAGCACCGGCAGGTTAGGCGTTTGCTCCCCGATCTTTAACTCGGTCTGCGACAGCCGCACCTTGAGCGCCGCGCCGAGACGGCTGTAGTTATCCACGGCCTTGCCATCTCTGTCGTTCGGCAACAACCCGGTATTGACCCGCCCCCCGCCGCTATCGAGCTTGATGCCTAGCTGGCCGAGCAGATCGACGCCGAAACCTACCGTGCCCTGGGTGTAGCCGGAGTTCACTTTGAGAATGAAGCCCTGCGCCCATTCTTCGGACTTGGACTGCTGGCTGGGACCGACGATATCGGAGAAGTCACGGCTGAAATAATAATTGCGTGCCTGCAGGGTCGCCGTGGTGTCCTCAATGAAACCACCCTCGGCAGCGAAGGCAGACGGCATCGCCAAGGAGGCTCCGATAGCCAGGGCCAGCGGAGAGATGTTCAGCATTTTGGTCATGTCTTTTCTCGTTGTTGTTGTTTTTTAGGTACAGGCCAGCGCTTCCCGGGCACAGCAGCGGAAAGCGGCGGCAATTTCGGTTGCTCTTTTCGTTTCTTTTTTAGGTTTAGCTCAGCGCGCCGGCTGTTCGCTTTCGGAAGCGACTGGCGGGTGAGCCGCAACACTTGGCTTGGGCTTCTTCAGCCCCAGCAGAAAATGGACGGCGATACCGAAGATCAGCCCCCAGAAGGCGGCGGACAGCCCTAGCAGCGACATACCCGAAGCAGTCACCAGGAAGGTGATCAGGGCGGCTTCACGATCCTTCGGAACCGCCATCGCCGAACTCAATGCGCCGCCAATTGCTCCCAGCAGGGCAAGACCTGCAAGGGCTGCGATAAGGGCCGCCGGAAAGGCGGTAAAGATCGAGACCAGGGTGGCGCCGAAAACGCCCAGCAGCAGATAGAACACACCGCCGGAAACGCCCGCGACATAGCGCTTGCCGGGGTCCTCATGGGACTCCCTGCCGGTACAGATGGCGGCAGTGATGGCCGCCAGGTTCAGCCCGTGGCAGCCAAACGGCGCCAGCAGCAATGAGCCCAGCGCGCTGCTGCTGATCAGTGGGCTGGCCGGTGTGTGGTAGCCATCGTTGCGCAGCACCACCATGCCTGGCACGAACTGCCCGGTCAGCGACACCATGACCAGTGGCAAGGCGATGCTGAGCATCACCTGCCAGCTGAATTCCGGCGTGATCCAGACCGGCGTGGCCAGCCCGATTACCAGCGCTCCGCTGTTCAGTTCCCCGCTGGCGAGCGTCATCAGCACGCCCACCACCAGCACGGCGAGCACTGCATAACGGGGCAATACCCGCTTGAAGATCAGGTAGGTGATGAACATCGCCAGCACCAGCCAGGGCTGATCCTTGACCGAAACGAACAGGCCGATGCCGAAGGAAAACAGGATGCCTGCCAGCATCGCCGCGGAAATCGCAGCAGGCAGTTTGCCGATGATGCGATCGAAGGCCCCCGACAGGCCGACCAGCAGGATGATCGCATTGGCGACCAGATAGGCACCGATTGCCTGATTCAGGGAAATGCCCGGCAAGAGCGTGACCAGCAGTGCCGAGCCAGGCGCGGACCAGGCGATGACGATGGGCACTCGATAGCGCAGGCTCAGAAGAATACCGAGCACGCCGCTGCCGATGGAAATGGTCCAGACCCAGGACGACAGCACGTCATGGGGCATGTTGGCCGCCTTGGCCGCCTGGAAGATGATCACCAACGGGCCGGCATAGGAAATCACCGTCGCGATAAAGCCGGCGACCACAGCAGATACCGAACAGTCCTTCAGTAGCGCTTTCATAGTGCCTCGCAAGTCAGGCATGGCTATCCGTGGCAGTGCCCGGATTGCTCTTGTTGTAGAGGTAACGCGGTGAAACGGTGGAACCAGGCGGGTCAACGGTGGATAAAAAGAGCGTTATCCACCCTACGAACCCTGATGCAAACGTAGGGTGGATGGCGCTTTATCATCCACCTTGAGTACCGCGAGAGGCTTAGGCCTCCTGCAGAGCGCGCGGACGCTGACTGCGTTGCTCGGCCTGGGGGGCTGGAGCCTTCTGCAGCTGGAAGTCGAAGTCCACTTCGGCAAAGCGGCCTTCAACACCACGGGCCCGTGCAGCTTCGGCATCTTCATTGAAGCGGATCTCGCCCACCAGGCCATCGCGAGTGGCATAGGCGAAGTCGTCCCACAGGTACTTGTCGCCGGACAGGTTGATCTGCGTGGTCAGGTGACGGTGACCTGGCGCGGAGATAAAGAAGTGGATGTGCGCCGGACTGTAGTGGTCAACAATTCCCGGACACAGAATTGAGTTTTTCTTCCGCAACCGCCGGCGGTACGAAGCCGTTGTGCTGATGCGGCCTTATCCAGTTGTACCGCTGCATGAGGTAGCGGCCGATGTCCTGCTCGGCCAACGCTGTCGTCATGTAACCCACTGTCGGCACCCACTCCGTTTTCAGGCTACGAAACAGCCGCTCCATGGGCGAATTGTCGTAACAATTTCCCCTTCGGCTCATGCTCTGAATCATCCGATAGCGCCAGAGCCGTTGGCGGAAACCCCGGCTGCCATATTGGCTGCCCTGGTCGCTGTGAAACAGCACGCCTTGTGGTCTGCCACGCATCTCGTAAGCCCTGTCGAGCGCTTTGACGACCAGTTCCGCATCAGGCTTGGCGGACATCGCCCAACCCACCACTCTGCGGCTGTACAAGTCCAAGACCGCCGCCAGATAGCTCCATCGACCCTCTGCCCAGATATACGTGATGTCGCCACACCAGACCTTGTTTGGCGCAGCCACGGTGAACTTGCGATCAAGCACATTGGGAATGTCGGGGCGCTCGACCGTGGCCTTCTTGTACGCATGAGAACCGGGCTGTTTGCTGATCAGTCCTTGTTCCTTCATCAATCTTCTGACTCTGAAACGCCCGACGTTAACGCCTTCATCCCGCAGCATGGCAACCAGACTGCGACTGCCCGCTGAGCCACGACTTTGGTTGAACAGCTCGTTGACACGACTGCGTAGGTTCACTCGGCGGACATCGATATGACGCCGCCGGGCCAAGTGGGCGTAATAACAAGACCGGGGTAGCTCGAAGACTGAACACAACAGTTGAACAGGGTAGTGCTTTACCAACTGCCGAATCGACTTCAACGTCTGCGCCCGTGTTCCTCGGCCATCAAGAGCGCAGTGGCCTCCTTTAATATTTTCTTCTCAAGCTCCAGCCGGTTGATACGGGCCTGAAGCTCCTGAATGGTCTGCTGCTCCGGTGTGAGCGCCTTGGCAGTGGGCGTAACGCCCCCGCGCTCCAGCTGCAACTGGGTAACCCAGCGGCGCAATAAGCTCTCACCTACATCGAGAGATCTGGCGGCCTCGGGACAGCTGTAGCCTTGGTCGAGCACCAGGCTGGCAGCCTCTCGCTTGAAAGTCGGGGTGAAGGTACGTCGTTGTCTGCTCATCGAACACCTCTGTATGGCGAGCATTCTCGCCCTAAATGGGTGTCTGGGGTTAGTAGACCACTACAGACCGAGAGAGCGCAGCAAAGGCCAGTGGAGGTAAACCTTCAAACCCCGCTATGCGCGGCGAGGTTGTGATACTGCCCTTTGAAATACAGCAATGGCTGCGCAACAGCAGCTTCTTGCAGGTTCAACGCCTTCACTTCACCAATCACGATCAGGTGATCACCCGCGGCGTGCTCGGCGTGAATTTCGCAATCGAGCCAGTGCAGGCTACCGCCAATGATTGGGTTGCCCAACGGCGACTCCTGCCATTCGACCCCCTGCCACTTGTCCGCACCTTGCCGAGCGAACTGGTTGGAAATCCTGGCCTGCTCGCCCGAGAGGATATTGACCGCGAACCGGCCGGCCCGGCGAATCTTCGGATAGCTGTACGAGTTGGCCATGACGCTGAATGACACCAGCGGCGGGCTCATCGACACGCTGTAAAACGACTGGCACGTAAAGCCGAGCGGCTCGTCATCGATGAGTGAGGTGATGACCGTAATACCGGAGGCGTAGTGCCCGAGCGCTTCGCGAAAGCGCAATGGCTCGATAGGAGTAGAAAGCGACATGGTAGATCCTACAGATTGAGTGCAGCTCGAAAGCGCTCGGGAGAACCTGAGTAGCCCTCAGGCCCTCCCTAAATCACTTTCGATCTGGCGCTAAGCGCTTAGGCGGAGAGCTCTCTACGGACGATTTCCGCGCCGGCGCTCAACGCATTCAGCTTGCCTCTCGCCACCTGGCGAGACAGCGGAGCCATGCCGCAGTTGGTGCACGGGCAGAGCTTGTCTGCATCGACGAACTGCAGGGCCTTGCGCAGGGTGTCGGCCACCTGCTCGGGGGTCTCGATGGTATTGCTGGCCACGTCGATGGCGCCGACCATCACCTTCTTGCCGCGAATCAGCTCGATCAACTCCATCGGCACGCGGGAGTTCTGGCACTCCAGCGAAACGATGTCGATATTGGAGGCCTGCAGTTTGGGGAAGATCTCCTCGTACTGCCGCCATTCCGAACCCAGGGTCTTCTTCCAGTCGGTGTTGGCCTTGATGCCGTAGCCGTAGCAGATGTGCACGGCAGTTTCGCACTTGAGGCCCTCGATGGCGCGCTCCAGGGTGGCGATACCCCAGTCGTTTACCTCGTCGAAGAACACATTGAAGGCCGGCTCATCGAACTGAATGATGTCGACGCCCGCCGCCTCCAGTTCCTTGGCTTCCTGGTTGAGTATCTTGGCGAATTCCCAGGCTAGCTTTTCACGGCTCTTGTAGTGGGCGTCGTACAGCGTATCGATCATGGTCATGGGGCCTGGCAGGGCCCACTTGATCGGCTGGTCGGTCTGCTTGCGCAGGAACCTGGCATCCTCCACAAAAACTGACTTCTGACGGCTGACCGCACCCACCACCGTCGGCACGCTCGCGTCATAGCGATCGCGGATGCGGACGGTCTCGCGCTTCGCGAAATCAACGCCGTCGAGGTGCTCGATAAAGGTGGTGACGAAGTGCTGGCGAGTCTGCTCGCCATCACTGACGATATCGATACCGGCATGTTGCTGCTCTTGCAATGACAGACGCAGCGCGTCCTGCTTGCCATCGGTCAGCTCTTCGCCTTCCAGTTTCCACGGTGACCAGAGTGTCTCGGGCTGTGCCAGCCAGGAGGGCTTGGGCAAGCTGCCAGCTGTCGAGGTAGGTAGTAATTTCTTCATGATAATTAATCTGCACGCCTGGTTTATTTAGAGGTTGTAGTTGGCCGACCATTGCTCAAGAACGCTCTGGTACGGCTTGATGAAGTGCTCTTCGGCAAACTTGCCCTGCTCCGCAGCCAGGCGGCTACGTTCTTCTCGGTCATACACAATTCGAGTCAACGAATAATCCTGGTGCTTCAGGCTCGGCTGATAGCATTTCCCCGCCGCAGCATTGGCGTTGTAGATCTCGGGGCGGTAGATCTTCTGGAACGTCTCCATCGTACTGATGGTGCTGATCAGCTCGAGGTTGCTGTAATCCACCAGCAGATCACCAAAGAAATAGAAGGCCAGCGGTGCGGCGCTGTTACGCGGCATGAAATAGCGAACCTGCAGCCCCATCTTCTGGAAGTACTGCTCGGTCAGAGACGACTCATTCGGCAGGTATTCGAAGCCTAGGACGGGATGCTGGTTCTCGGTCTGGTGATAGGTCTTGTTGTCCGAAACGCTCAGGCAGATGACCGGCGGCTTGCTGAAATTTTCCTTATAGGCCTTTGAGTTCACGAAGCTCTTGAAGAGCTTTCCGTGCAGCTCACCGAAATTGTCGGGAATGCTGAACGTGGGCTGCCCCTTGTTGTGATCCAGCAGCAGGATGCTGAAGTCATAGTCGCGCACATAGGAGGAGAAATTGTTCCCCACGATGCCTTCGATGCGCTCACCGGTTTTGTGATCGACAATAACCGTCTTCAAGATCTCGATTGCCGGGAAAGCACCAGCACTGCCTTCTAATTCAATATCGGCGGAAATAATTTCCAACTCAACTGAATAGCGATCGCCATTGGGATTATCCCAGTGCGCCAGCGAATTGAACCGGTTGTTGATCATCTGCAAGGTATTGCGCAGATTCTCCTGGCGGCTAGTGCCTCTGGCCAGATTGGCAAAGTTGGTGGTGAGGCGCGTGCTCTCCGCGGGCTGATAGCTCTCATCGAAGCGGATGCTTTTAATGCTGAAGGCAAGTTCTTTATTCATCGCGCAACACCCTAATCTCTGAAGCCCAAACCATTGCTTGCCATTGCGCATGGCCAAGAAACAACTTCCTGACTTAATTGCCTGGCAGCACTTGTATATTTCGATGAGGGTATTTTAGGGGGGAGGCCAGGATGAGAAAAAGTCAATTAAATTCATCGTGTCATTAGTCGTGCTCATGTTGCAGTGCGCGACCGCTGCCACCACGGAGTTGGAGCCCCCGGCCCGCCAGAGCTGACGAGCCGCCACAAGCTATCAGGGCGCAGGGGCTGGCGGCTGCAGCTTGCGCTGCCTATGAACGTCAAGCCGAATCAGCGAATCGTTTTCCGGTTGGTAGACGTAGGTATGCCCATAAGCCATAACCCGTCCATAGCGCCGAGCAATGCTGTAGGGCGTGCTCTTGACGTTTTCGATCACCGCCGGCGCAGCGTCACCAACCTTTGCCATTGTTCACCCTGTAGGAAATCACTCGCTGCACTTGGGAGTCAGCTGTTACTGGCATCGTCATCGCCGTAGTACTGCACGCCGATACGAATGAGGTCGCGGCCACTGGCCTTGCGCTGGTGGTTGGTGTCGCGCAACGAGTAGATACAGCCACAGTACTCCTGCTGGTAGAAGCGCTCGCGCTTGCTGATCTCGATCATCCGCGCCGAGCCGCCGCCCTTACGCCAGTTGTAGTCCCAGTAGCTGATGCCGGGGTACTTGGCCGCCGAGCGATGGCCGCAGTCGTTGATCTGCTGCATGTTCTTCCAGCGCGAGATGCCCAGCGAGCTGGAGATCACCGAAAAACCATGTTCATGGGCGTACAACGCGGTGCGCTCGAAGCGCATGTCGAAGCACATGGTGCAGCGGATGCCGCGCTCCGGCTCGTGCTCCATGCCCTTGGCGCGGGCGAACCAGTTGTCGGTGTCGTAGTCGGCATCGACGAAGGGCACGCCGTGCTGCTCGGCGAAGCGGATGTTCTCGTCCTTGCGCAGCAGGTATTCCTTCTGCGGATGGATGTTGGGGTTGTAGAAGAAGATGGTGTAGTCGATGCCGGAGGCGCTGATCGCCTCCATGACCTCGCTGGAACAAGGTGCGCAGCAGGAGTGCAGCAGCAGCTTGTCAGCACAGCCCGGCAGGCTCAGCTTGGGTCGCTGCAAGTCAGACATGGGGGCTCTCCAGAAAACAGAAAGACGAAGCGGAACACGGACTCCGCTGCGTCAGCGGTCACGCCTGAGGGTTAGGCCAGTTCGGCACGCAGCTAGCGAACGACGCGCAGGAAGCCGAGGCTATGCATCACGGTCATCGGACGGCCTCCTGAGTTCGTGGATGACACATATTCTCGACACCGACAGTCGCATGAGGCAAGCTCAATTTTCTCTGGATCATCTCAAATTTTGCTCATTATGCTCGAACTACGCCACCTCAAGACCCTGCACGCCCTGCGCGAAACCGACAGCCTGGTGGAGGCTGCCGAACGCCTGCACCTGACCCAGTCTGCGCTGTCACATCAGTTCAAGGAGCTTGAAGAGCGTTTGGGCCTGCAACTGTTCGCGCGCAAGACCAAGCCGGTGCGTTTCACCAGCGCCGGCCTGCGCCTGTTGCAGCTGGCCGACCATCTGCTGCCACAGCTGCGCACCGCGGAACGCGACCTGGCGCGTTTGATCAGCGGCGCCGCTGGCAGGCTGCACTTGGCCATCGAGTGCCACAGCTGCTTCCAGTGGCTGATGCCGACCATCGACCAATTCCGCAACGCCTGGCCCGAGGTGGAGCTGGACATGGCCTCGGGGTTCTCCTTCGCCCCGTTGCCGGCGCTAGCGCGCGGTGACCTCGATCTGGTGGTGACCTCCGACCCCGTGCAGATGAACGGCATTTCCTACGTGCCGCTGTTTGGCTATGAAGCGTTGCTGGCCGTCGACAATCACCATGCTTTGCGCGGAAAAGCCTCTATCGAACCCACCGACCTGCTCGGGCAGACGCTGATCACTTACCCGGTCGAGCGCGACCGCCTGGACATCTTCACCCGCTTCCTCGAACCGGCCGACGTCGAGCCGGCGCAGGTGCGTACCTCGGAGCTGACGATGATGATGATGCAGCTGGTGGCCAGCGGTCGCGGTGTATGCTGCCTGCCCAACTGGGCGCTGCACGAGTACAGCTCACGTGGCTACGTGACTGCCAAGCGCCTGGGCGAGAAGGGCCTGCACTGCACGCTGTACGCCGCAATCCGTAGCGACATGCTGGAAGTGCCGTACGTCAGTGACTTCCTGTTAACGGCAAAGGATATTTCGTTTGCCACCCTGGAAGGTGTCAACGCTGTAGCCGGACTCGCCGTCTGACGCTCCCCCTGGCTATCAGCATCAAGGCCCGCTTTTGTCTTTCTCGAACTTTACCGCTTTTCAAACATGCCTTCAGATCATGAACATACTGGAGGTGGGCCTTGGTACGACCCGTCATCAGTCGCCATGCCCCTGCAATGCGCTTCGGCCTGGTACTGAAGAGAAATGAGCATGTTGAGGCAGGCGCTGCAGGAACAACGCTTCGTGTGCGTCGTTGAGTTCATCCCGAAGCCTTCCGCCGAACGCTTCGCCTCCTTCGAGAGGCTGATGCAACGCTCACAGTTGTGCGGCTGGCCAATGATCGCGGCAATAGCCGACCGGGTCAGCAGCAATTTCGATCCCGCGCCATCGGACGCATTCTCACAGCTGGCGCGCCCGTTGCCGACGCTGCTCCACTTTTCCGGCAAGGATCGTGAGCGTCACGACCTCCTCGCGCAATTGGAGCGGATGGACGCCCTGGGTCTGGATCAACTCCTGCTCCTCAGTGGTGATCGTCTGCCCGGCCACGAGCCCGGCCAGAAATCGGTCCGCTATCTGGAATCAGTACCAGCGCTGCAGATCGTCCGGAGTGCCAGGCCGGCCTGGCTGCTCGGTGCTGCCCTTAATCCGTTCAAGTACCACGAGGAGGAAGGCGGCGCGCAGTACTTCAAGGCTGAGAAGAAGCTTGCGGCAGGTGCAGACTTCCTCACCCTGCAATTGGGGTTTGATGCGCAGAAACATCTGGAGGCCCACCAGTGGGTGCAGCAGCAAGCGTCTCCTGTTCCGCTGCTGGCCTGCGTCATGCAGCTGACCCTCAGCCGTGCCGCCATCCTGGAGCATGTTCCCGGCTTAGTGATTTCCCCCTTGATGCGCGACCTACTGGCCGCAGAAGAAGCCATCTCCAGTGCATACGCTCGGGAGCGCAGCCTTACACGCCTTGGTCTGCAGATCATTGGTCTGCGCTTGATGGGGTACGCCGGCATCCACCTGTCAGGCATCCACGACCCAGAGCAGCTGCACGCCCTGGAGCAAGTCATCGAAGCCCGAATGGCAGACATTCAGACGCTGGAGCAATGGTCTGTTGCCTGGGAAGCCAGTTGGCAGCTATCCGGTCAACCAGTTGTGACATTCCAGCCGCCCCATGCCGATTGGCAGTTGGGCATGTCTCACGTCAGTGCCACTAGAAAGGAACAGCTCCGCTACCACGTGCTGTCGGGCCTGCATTCCCTACTGTTCAGCCATACCAACTCGCTGAGCAGAGGGTTCGGCTGGATACTCAAGCGCCCCCTCTGGCACACGCCGCCTGGCAGACGCTGGCTTCATCAGCTGGAGCGCAGCCTGAAAAGGCCGGTCGTAGGCTGTGATACCTGCGGCAACTGCCGCCTTGAAGACACCTTGTACATTTGCCCGGAAACCTGCCCCAAGGGACTTGCGAACGGCCCCTGCGGAGGAACCCGGCTCAATCGTTGCGAGTTCGGCGATAGAGAGTGCATTCACAGCATCAAGTACCGAACGGCAAAGGCAATCGGCCAGACACGCGTGCTGACCGATCGCCTGATCCCATGCGTGGACGCCGACTCCCGATATCAAAGCTCTTGGCCTCGTTGGTTTGAGCCCCCTTCAGAAGGGGCTCAAAGCGAAAAGAGCAGCTCAAACGATGCACCGGAAGAAGCCTAGGAGAGGCTGAATAACCACGGTTTTCGGCGTCTTGTCGATGGGCTCAGGGATCGACCTGCCCCATCAGCTCCGCCACCGACTCCGGACGGTTTGCATAGCGCTGCGCCAGCACTGCACAAACCATCAGTTGGATCTGGTGGAACAGCATCAGCGGCAGGATCAGCATGCCGATTCCCGCGCCGGCGAACAGCACCTGGGCCATGGGCACGCCGGTTGCCAGGCTCTTCTTAGAGCCACAGAAGAGGATGGTGATGCGATCTTCCTGATTGAAGCCCAAGCGCTTGCCCAGCTGCGAGGTGCACAGCAGCACCAGCGCCAGCAGCACGCAGCAGACCAGCAGAAGGCCGCCCAAGGCCTGCAGCGGCACCTGGTGCCAGAGCCCCTCGACCACCGCCTCGCTGAATGCGCCATAGACCACCAGCAGGATCGAGCCCTGGTCGACGAACTTCAGCCAGTTCTTGTTGCGCGTCACCCAGCCGCCAATCCAGCGGCGGGCGATCTGCCCGGCAATGAATGGCAGCAGCAACTGCAGCGTGATCTTGCCGATCGCATCCAAGGTCGAGCCGCCGTCGCCTTGCGTGCCCAGCAGCAGCGCCACCAGCAACGGGGTGAGGAAGATGCCGAACAGGCTGGACGCCGCCGCGCTGCAGATCGCAGCCGGAATATTGCCGCGCGCCAGCGAGGTGAAGGCGATGGCCGACTGCACTGTGGCCGGCAGCGCGCAGAGGTACAGCACGCCAAGGTACAGCTCCGGGGTCACCAGGGGCGCCAGCAGCGGCTTGAGCGCCAGGCCGAGCAGGGGGAACAGCACGAAGGTGCAGGCGAAGATCAGCAGATGCAGACGCCAGTGCAGCGCACCGGCAATCACGGACTCGCGTGACAGCTTGGCGCCATGCAGGAAAAACAGCAGGGCGATGCCCAGGTTGGTGACCCAGGAAAACACCACCGCCGCCTGGCCGCTGACCGGCAACAGGCTGGCGCAGATGACCACGGCGAGCAGGCTCTGCGTGAACCGATCGGGGAGTAGGCTGGACAGGGACATGAATGGTTCTCGTGCTTGTAGGACAGTGGGCGCGACACTATCGTGTTGCGCCATTACCGACTAACGCCAAAGAGCCAGACAATGCCGTCTAACGGACAGCAGAAACCCTTCCGCCGCAGCATCCCCGGGCTAAAGAGCCTACCCAGGCCGCTCTATGGACGCTTCGAGTCGCTGCCCAATCGCGCCCTCACCCATCGTCACAGCCACCCCTGGGTGCAGCTGTCCTATGCCATCGCCGGGGTGCTGGAAATCCATACCGATGCCGGCCGTTTCGTTGCGCCGCCGCAGCGCGCCGTATGGATTCCCGCTGGCCTGCCGCACCGGGTGTTCAGCTCGCCGCACACCGAAATGCGCAGCCTGTACGTGGATTGCAGCGTGGCCACCCGGCCAGCCGACGGCTGTCAGGTGCTGCAGGTCAGCCCGCTGCTACGCGAGTTGATCAACGCGTTTAGCAACCTACCGGTGGCATACGATCAACAGGGCGAGCACGGTCGTCTGGCCCAGGTGCTGCTCGACCAGCTCAATGAGGCGCCGCCCGTTGACCTGATGCTGCCACTGCCCAAGGACTCTCGCCTGCGCGCTCTGTGCCGGCGCTTGCAGGCGCAGCTGGACGGCCAGGTCACCCTGGCGCAATGGAGCCAGCGTCTGGGCGTATCTGAAAAAACTCTCAGTCGCCTGTTCCTGCGTGACACCGGACTGACCTTTCGTGCCTGGCGCCAGCGTCTGCGCTTATTCGGCGCGCTGACACCATTGGAGCAGGGCCAGCGGGTGACCGATGTGGCCCTGAGCTGCGGCTACGACTCAACCTCGGCCTTCATCGCTGCCTTTCGCCAGCAGTTCGGTTGTACTCCGGGTGAGTTTTTCCGCGGCGGCTGAGCTACAGGACTGGCATCAGGTACAGCCCACATTTCAGCACCATCCCAGGCCAGCAGGTTGCATCCCAGTCTTGCCTTGCTGCCTGGAGCAATGTCCGCTTCTGGCCGGAAGCGGACGGTACAAAACTGGACCTGGGTTCATCTTGACCGGACGCACCAATGTCTGTAACGCCTTCATTTGAGGTTTAGGGTCCGATCCTCGCCTAGCCATGGCGCAGTTCGATTAGAACTGCGCCACATACGCAGCCCCAAATGGCGCAGTTCATTAAACTGCGCCAAGTCATCAACGCTCGCGAACGCTGCGATGCTGCTGGCTCGAAATCAAAAAACAACAGCTACTCAAACAGTCGACTCCACTCTCGGCTCACCAGTGATCGACAGATAACTGGTGAACCTCCGAAGCACCGATGCGAGACCGTCTTCAGTTGTGTCTCTGCCACGTATGAAATCTCTTCTCCGTCCTGATTGAGAAGGACGCCTCCAGCACCTTTTAGCAATGCGTGTCCTGCTACCACATCATGTGCGGAAACCTGAACAAGTGACACACCAGCAACCCCATCACCTGCAGCTACACGAGCTAACCGGTAGGCAATGCTTGGCATCGCGACAAATCTACCCGGAGCACACAATTCAGAATTTAGCTCTGGCTTCATCCTGGCAGCAGTACTGACCATTACTTGACTGTCTGAACTCCACTCCTGCTTTGACAGATGCGCGTCAACCGGTTCGCCATTACGCAGCACCGATGGCATGCCTTTAGCCCAGGCGATGCAGTCAGCAGGGCACCCTTCCAGCACAGGCGCATACACCACACCGAGAACAGGCTGAGCATTTTCAAGTAGTCCTACCGAAATGGCAGAGCCCTTGAACCCCTTCAAAAAGTCAGCAGTCCCATCGTTAGGATCGACTACCCAGCAGAACGGGGCACCGGTCAGCGAATGTCCTGTTTCCTCGCCCCAGAAATCCCCATCCAATAGGTCCAGCAGGCAAGGCCGCAATAGAGCCTCGATTTCTACATCAACATCCGCTTTATCACCTGCACCGCGAGGGCCCTCAGGACGCTGCCACTCTGCGACTAGAAGCTCGCCAGCCCTAGTGACCGCCTGGATGACCCCGGAGAGCACCGATGAATAATCCATTTGCTTTCTCCAGCGCTCATCCAGCCTTAAGAACCAGCATGCAGCCGCTCAACGCGGAGTCTTCGGCACAATGCCGACCTGCATGCCAAAGGGATTAAACACACTGTTCAACGTCTGAACCGTCGGGTTGCTCTCATCCAGTTCAAGCTGTCGCAAGGCACGCAAGGACAGCTTGCACATCTGTGCAAATCTGGCCTGCTGCAAGCCAGTCACCTCCTTCCGAAGACGCCGTACAGCTCCTCCGATTGTGATCTCGCCGCTAGCCAACTGCTGCTGCAGCTCATTCAAAATGCGATTGCGCTCAAGAATGTCCATTAGACCAACCCCCACTGGTTCAGCCGCTGCCGGAGATTTCTCAGGGCTATACGAGGGTGACTCATAGTCGAATCGGGAAGCCCTTCTGCACTCAGCAAGTCAGGTAACGCAAGGAACTCCTGAGCTGCCAACCGCAGCCGTTGGAACAGGTCATCAGCATCAACCCACTCTGAGACCTCATCACAGGCAGCTCTCCAGTTGACCTCACCTGCCAGCTCGATGTGCTTTGGCCACTTCGTCGTACGCGTTACACCTTCCTCGTCCATGACCATGGGTGCCAGGTCGTAGATTGGCGCTAAGCGAACCCCTTGCTCGCAACGAAGAATCGCGGTGTTGCGTCCGTGGTTGTCCGAATTGCCGAGTATCTGATTCAGCAGATCACGTCGCATGTATTCAAATATCAGGTCGCCGACCTGCTGTTCCTGCCCAACAGCTCGCCACAGTTCGACCAGCTTCTCTAGTACCTGCGTATGCAGCATATAGCTACCCGCCTCGGTTACACCGCATAGCGAGTACATGGACTCAACAGCAGTTCGGCTAACCCCTGCCGGGCCAACCTCCCGATCAAAGCGATGCATCCAGAGACTGGGCTTATTGCCCTCCTCCAATGCCAGCCCTTCAGCTGCAACCGTATCTATTCCGAGCTGCTGGACAGCGCGATAGAAGCAGTACTCGCTGCGCAGAATATCCTGATCGGTCTGACTGGCTTTATTACGCGCAAACTTAACAAACCAATGCTGAGCAGCATCTGCATCTGGCAGCACGGCATCTGGATGCAAGGCGCCCTGCCGATCTTCTGTCAGCAATAGCTTGGGGGCCTCACCACCAGCCCCTGTCGCCCCACCAATAGCTGCGCCCTGTTCATATGCGTACTCTAGGAACCGCACGTCCCGACTAATAACCTCATCGCGCGTGAAGCCGAGCACTGGACTGCCCGCAATCGCCTCCACAGACTCCTTGATGCGCAGATTGCCAATTGGCGCCGGCGTGCAACGCCCAAGGAGGTAGAGGTCAAGATTGAGCCCCTCGGGCCGCTCGCCTCCCAAACGCTTCAGTAGAAAGCGTCTTGCCGCACCAGACGGCAGAATGTCCAAGAGAAATGCAGGCGCTTTCTTGTCTCGCCAAGAGTCCCAACCGAGGGGATAAGCTGCACTGACAGCCACATTCAGCCGATTGCCGACAAACTCCAAGGAGTCAACCAAGTAGCCCTGCTGGTACCCATAAGCGCAAACGCCCTCCAGCCCCTCCTCGGGCTGCTCGAAACAGATCGCCATGGCATCACGCCACTGGCCATCCGTATAAACCTGCAATGTAAGATTATGCATACCAGCCACCGGCAACTTAATGCCTAAACCTTAGACAAACGGCCACATAAAGGCAATTTAATGCCTAATTTACCGCATATGAGGCCGAGAAACAGGCATTAAAATGCCCAATACACAGAGACTAGTTACAGATCCAAAAGTAAATTCTCGGGTTCAAATCCCAACTGCGAGTTGAACCTGGCACCTGCATACGTCTAGCTACCGCCCTGCGCGAGAGTTTTTGACTGCACTCTTGTGCGCTCAAGCAACCCGCCTATCTGACTTCAGAGTGAAATCTGCCAAACCTTTAGAAAAGGACTACGTCCTATTCGATGGAGCCGGCCCCCAGCTGAGACAACACGCCGATGGAAACGGCTGTTCCGCAGCCTGAACGACGAGCTGCATGACAGCCAGAGAGGTGCAGCGGGACATCAGCAGTTACTTGACGCATCGGTATAACTGGTTGAGGCCTCATCAGGCCAATGCTGGACTGCCGCCCGCTGTAGCCGAAGAAGAACTCAACCCACTGTCCGGGATGGCTTGACCACTACACCTGGCACAGGCTCGGCGACCGCTACCTGAACAGCGTCTCCTTCACCGCCAGTCCGTCTGGTAGGCCGCCAAGCAAGACAGCCCGCCGAAAACCCGGATAATGGCGGCCATTTTGTTTTGCTTGCCGGTGCCATTCCATGGAAATCAAGGTCAACTTTCTCGACAACCTTCGCCTGGAGGCCAAGTTCGACGACTTCACGGTGATCGCCGATCAGCCGATTCGCTACAAGGGCGACGGTTCGGCGCCGGGGCCGTTCGACTATTTCCTCGCGTCCTCGGCGCTGTGCGCGGCGTACTTCGTCAAGCTGTACTGCCAGACGCGCGACATTCCCACCGAGAACATCCGCCTGTCGCAGAACAACATCGTCGACCCGGAAAACCGCTACGCGCAGATCTTCAAGATCCAGGTCGAACTGCCGGCGGACATTTCCGAGAAAGACCGCCAAGGCATCCTGCGCTCCATCGACCGCTGCACGGTGAAGAAGGTGGTGCAGCAGGGTCCCGAGTTCATCATCGAGGAAGTCGACAACCTCGACGCCGATGCCCAGGCGCTGCTGATGCCGGTGAGCGACACCACCACCTACATTCCGGGCAAGGACCTGCCGCTGGAGCAGACCATCGCCAACATGTCGGGCATCCTCGCGGATCTCGGGATGAAGATCGAGATCGCTTCCTGGCGCAACATCGTTCCCAACGTCTGGTCGCTGCATATTCGCGACGCGCAGTCGAACCTGTGCTTCACCAACGGCAAGGGTGCGACCAAGGAAAGCGCCCTGGCCTCGGCGCTGGGCGAGTTCATCGAGCGGCTGAACTGCAACTTCTTCTACAACGATCAGTTCTGGGGCGAGGACATCGCGAGCGCCGAGTTCGTCCATTACCCTAACGAGCGCTGGTTCAAGCCGGGCCCGAAGGACGCGCTGCCCGAGGAAATCCTCGACGAGCACTGCCGGGCCATCTTCGATCCGGACGGCGAGCTGCGCGGCTCGCACCTGTACGACACCAACTCGGGCAACACCCTGCGCGGCATCTGTTCGCTGCCCTTCGTGCGCCAGAGCGATGGCGAAACGGTGTATTTCCCGTCCAACCTGATCGAGAACCTGTACCTGTCCAACGGCATGAGCGCCGGTAATACTCTGGCCGAGGCGCAGGTGCAATGCCTGTCGGAAATCTTCGAGCGGGCGGTCAAGCGCGAGATTCTGGAGAACGAGCTGTGCCTGCCGGATGTGCCGCAGGACGTGCTGGCCAAGTACCCGACCATCGTCGCCGGCATCCAGGGTCTGGAGGAGCAAGGCTTTCCGGTACTGGTCAAGGATGCCTCGCTGGGCGGTGAATTCCCAGTGATGTGCGTGACCCTGATGAACCCGCGCACCGGCGGCGTGTTCGCCTCCTTCGGCGCGCACCCGAGCCTGGAAGTGGCGCTGGAGCGCAGCCTCACCGAACTGCTGCAGGGGCGCAGCTTCGAAGGCCTCAACGATCTGCCGCAGCCGACCTTCGACAGCCTGGCGCTGACCGAGCCGAACAACTTCGTCGAGCACTTCATCGACTCCAGCGGCGTGGTGTCGTGGCGCTTCTTCGGCGCCACGCCAGACTTCGAATTCGTCGAGTGGGATTTCTCCGGTGAAGGCAGCGATTCCAACGAGCAGGAAGCCGCGACCCTGTTCGGCATCCTCGAGAACATGGGCAAGGAGGTCTACGTGGCCACCTATGACGACCTCGGTGCCAACGCCTGCCGCATCCTGGTGCCGGGCTACTCGGAGATCTATCCGGTCGAGGACCTGATCTGGGACAACACCAACAAGGCCCTGCTGTTCCGCAAGGACATCCTCAACCTGCACGCCCTGAGCGACCGCGAGCTCAAGTCGCTGCTACGCAACCTGAACAACAGCGAAGTCGACGACTACACCGACATCACCACACTGATCGGTGTCGAGTTCGACGACAACACCGTGTGGGGCCAGCTGACCATTCTCGAGCTGAAGCTGCTGATCAACCTGGCGCTGAAGAAATACGACGACGCCAAGGAGCTGGTGGAGATGTTCCTGCAGTACAACGACAACACCGTCGAGCGCGGGCTGTTCTACCAGGCGGTCAACGCCGTGCTGGAAATCCAGCTGGATGACGACCTTGAGCTGGCCGACTACGAGCACAACCTGCGGCGCATGTTCGGCAACGAGCGCATGGATGCGGTGATCGGCTCGGTAGACGCCAGCGTACGCTTCCATGGTCTGACCCCGACCAGCATGAAGCTCGAAGGCCTGGACAAGCACCTGCGCCTGATCGACAGCTACAAGAAACTGCACGCCGCTCGCGCCAAAGCGGCCGGGCTGGCGGGCTGAGCATGCACGCCGACGTCGCGGCCTTGATGCTGGCGGCCGGCTACAGCCGCCGCTTCGGCAGCGACAAACGGCGTCTGCAATTGTCCGACGGACGCTCGCTGCTCAGCGCCAGCCTGGCCCTGCCCTGCGCCCTGCTGCACGAAGTGTGGCTGGTGCTGCGCCCGAACGACGATGCCGCCGAACTGGCGTTGCCCGAGGGCATCAGGCTGGTGCAGCATCCAGCAACGGCGCAGGGCATGGGCCACAGCCTAGCCGCCGGCATCACGCGCTTGCAGGCCGAATCCTCGGCGCAGGCCGTGGCGATCTTTCTCGCCGACATGCCGCATATTCGCCGCGAAAGCCTCGAAGCCCTGCTGGCTTGCGCCAACGCGGGCAACATCGTCCAGCCGAGCTATCAGGGCAAACGCGGCCATCCGGTACTCTTCGGCCGCGACTTCTGGCCCCAGCTCTCCCGCTTGAGCGGCGATGCCGGCGCCCGCACCCTGCTGCAGGAAAATACCCAGGCCGTGCAACTCGTCGAGCTGGATGATCCCGGCGTGCTGCAGGACATCGACAGCGCCGCAGACGGCCAACGCCTGCAACAAGGCTGAGATGCCCTTACGCCTGCGCAGGCCTTTCCTCTAGACTGCGTCCAGTTCTTCCCAGCCGAGCCCCGCCATGCCCTCCCGAGACAGCTCCCAGATGCCCGAAAGTTCGCTGGAGCGCCGCATCAAAGCGCGTTACGAGGCGATGTCCGCCGTCGAGCAGAAACTCTCGGACGTGATTCTCGCCTCGCCTGGGCAACTGGCGATGCAAACGGCCACCGAACTGGCCGGCAACGCCGGGGTGTCGAAGGCCACTGCCACGCGCTTCTTCCGCTCACTGGGCTACGACTCCTACGAACAAGCGCGACGCGAGGCGCGCGCCGCACGCAGCGCCGGCTCACCGCTGTACATGCAGGACCGGGGCAAGGAAGACGCCAACACCAGCGACCTGATCAAGCATCACCTGGATCAGGAAATCGCCAACATCTACCAGACCTACCAGTCGCTGGACCGCAATGAACTGCTGACCATCGTCCAGGCCGTCGCCAACGCGCGCCGCGTAGTGATCATCGGCTTTCGTCACAGCCAGACCATCGCCCACATGTTTCGCAGCAACCTGATTCAGGTGCGCGCAGACATTCTCCTGCTGCCCTCTGCCGGCGACAGCCTGGCCGAGTACATGGCCGACCTCGGCCCGCAGGACCTGGCCATCTGCATCGGCCTGCGCCGGCGCATGCCGCAACTGGAGGCGGCCATGGCAGCGCTGCACGAGATGGCAGTGCCCATGCTTTACCTGGCCGACGTGCTGGCCGGCCACCCGGCACGCCTGGCTAGCTGGATCATCCGCTGCCAAACCGAGAGCAGCCTGATGTTCGACAGCAACGTCAGTGTCTCGGCCATCACCAACCTGCTCTGCTCACTGGTCGGCAAAGAGCTGAGCGAGCGCAAGTCGTCCTACCTGCAGCGTGTCGAACTACTGCACCAGCAACTCGACGAGCTGGAAAAGTCGCCCTGACGCACCAACAAGTTTCACCCTGCACCATTAACGCGCAGCCAGGTAAATCATTTCGCCTCGCTGTGAAATATTTTTTTCATGAAATAAATCCACGAAACCACTGTTTCAGAGCCTTTGCGCTCGCGCCTCACCTTCCACTCCGGGCGCTGGCATAAGTTCTGCTATGACTCCATGGCCACCACACCGCACCTGGAGTTCCCATGCATACCTTCACCTCCCGCGTTGCCACGACCCTGGCGGCCCTGACCCTCGGTCTGGGTATCGCCTGCTCTGCCGCTGCCGACAGCCTGGACGACATCAAGGCCAAAGGCACGCTGACTGTCGCCATCGACCCGACCTTCGCGCCTTACGAGTACACCGATGCCGACGGCAACATCATCGGTTACACCCCGGAAATCATGAAGCGTGTCGCCGAGCGACTGGGCGTCACCCTGCAGTACCAGAAGATGTCCTTCGGCGGCATCATCCCCTCGCTGATCGCCGGCTCGGTCGACGCTGAAGGCTCTTCGCTCAACGTCACCGCCGAGCGCGCCGAGAAAGTCCTGTTCACCGTGCCCTTCGGCAAGAGCGTGAACGCCGTGCTGATGCGCGCAGACGACGAGCGCATCGGTGAAGGCGCTCTGACCCTGGAAGCACTCTCCGGCCTCACCGCCGCTGTCAAAACCACCACCGCACCTGAGCAACTGCTCAAGCAGTTCAACCAGGACCTGCAGGCGCAGGGTCTGGCACCGATCAAACTGGTCAGCGTCGACAGCGTCGATCAGACCCTGGCGACCCTGATGACGCGCCGCGCAGACTTCGTGTTCGACGACATCACCGTGCTCGGCGGCCTGTCCCAGCGCCTGCCGGGCAAACTCAAGCAGGTTGGCGAGCTGGGTGACAGCCAGTGGATCAGTTGGGCCACGCGCAAGGAAGACCAGCGCCTGAACCAGGTGATCAACGACGAAATCACCGCACTGAAGCAGTCCGGCGAACTGACCAAGCTGCAACAAGAGCACCTCGGCGTGACCTTCGAGCTGCCTTCCGAAAACTTCATTCCGAGCAAATGAGTCATCCCATGTCCTGCGATCATCACGTACACGTGCCAGCCGGCCACGGCCAGACCTTCGAGGTCCGGGCCGGGCAATACCTCACCGTCATCGACAGCAATGGCCAGCAGGCTGCGGACTTCGTCGCCGTCGTGCTTGGCGATACCGCGCAACACCTGTCGCCGGTACACACCCGCCGTCACCTGAACTCACTGTTCTTCCAGGTTGGCGATCATCTTTACTCCAACACCGACGAACCGCTGCTCACGGTGCTCAGCGACAGCTGTGGCGTACACGATGCCAACGTCCCGGCCTGCGACTCGACGCGTTTCAGCATCGACTTCGGCGTGGATGACCACCGCAACTGCCTGGACAACCTGCACGAGGGGCTCAGCGCCTACGGCGTGCTGGCCGTCAACGTGCCCGAGCCGTTCAACCTGTTCCAGAACGGCCCGGTTACCGCCGACGGCCGTATGCAGGTCACCGACCCGACCAGCAAGCCGGGCGATCGCGTGGTGTTCAAGGTGCTCAAGGATCTGGTGTGCGCCGTTTCGTCCTGCCCTCAGGACATCATTCCCGGCAATGGCCTGCTGGTTACCCCGATCGACATCCGCATCAGTGACGATGCGCCGGAACTCGTCTGAGGAGCACCACCATGCTGTTGATGAAAAACCCCGCCACTGACCGTGCGCCACTGCCTGCCGTACGTGTCGAAGTCGCCGCCGGCAGCGCCGGTTCCATTGCCCTCAAACGCGGCCAGTTGCTGCGCATCGAAGCGCTCGAGGACGGCGCCGTCGCCAGCCTGTTCGGCTTCAGCGAGAACGACCCGATGGTGCACCTGTCGGTGCACCACACCCGCGTGTTCAGCAACTCCTACGTACTCGGCTCGGGCATGCGCCTGGTCAACAACCGTCGCCGCCCGGTGATGGTGCTGGGCAAGGACAGCGTCGGCCGCCATGACCTGCTGCTGCCCGCCTCGACCAGCGCCTACCTGCGCAGCAAGGGCTACGACGGCATGGGCTGCGTGGAAGCCGTGCAGGCCGAACTGGATCGACTGGGCCGCCAGCAGCCGAAGCTGCCCGACCCGATCAACCTGTTCATGCACGTTTCGCTGGAGCGTGACGGCACCATCATCCCGCAGAGCAACACGGTCAAAGCCGGCGACAAGGTGACCTGCCGTGTGGTGCAGGACATGCTGTTCATCGTCTCGACCTGCTGCACCGGCGTGGAAGGCAACGACAAGCCGGGGGCCGTCGCCCTGTCGGCCGCCGAAAACCTCAGCGACTTTGCGGGGTAAATCGTGCTGGCGCAGATCCTCGAATCCATTCCCCAGCTGGCAGAGGGTCTGCTGGTCACCCTGGAGCTGACGCTAGCCGCGGCGATCGTCAGCTTCTGCGGCGGCCATCTGATCTGGTGGTTGCGCGAGCGCGAGTCGGCGCCGGTGCGTGCCATCGGCCGGCTGTACGTCAGCCTGATGCGCGGCACACCGTCGATCGTGCAACTGTTCCTGGTGTTCTTCTCGTTGCCGCTGATCGGCCTGGGCGGGCAACCGCTGCTGGCGGCGATCATCGCCATCGGCCTGAACAGCGCCGCCTACACGGCAGAAATTCTCCGTGCCAACTACCGCACCCTGCCCAATGGCCAAGTGGAAGCGGCACAGGCGCTGGGCATGTCACGCTTCGAATGCTGGCGCCACATCCTCGCGCCACAGGCGCTACGCCGCAGCATGCCGGCCCTGGTCAACGAGTTCACCCTGATTCTGAAAACCACACCGCTGGCCTCGGTGGTCGCCGTTACGGAGCTGACCTATGCCGGGCAACTGATCGTCGCCCGCACCTACGAAGCCACTCCGGTGATGATCGTTGTGGTCGCCGGCTATCTGCTGATCTGCTGGCCCATTCTGCTTTTGGTTCGTCGTCTCGAATCACGTCTTGATCGCGGGAGGAACGCCTGATGGATATCGCCGTCATCGTCACCTACGCACCAATGCTGCTGCAGGGCCTGCTGCATAGCCTGTGGCTGTTCCTGCTGACATCCCTCACCGCGCTGGCCTGGGCCTCGCTGCTGACCTGGACCAGCATGTGCAGCCCGCAGGCAGCAATGCGCGCGTTGGTCGCCGGCTACACCCGGCTGATTCTCGGCCTGCCGCTGCTGGTGCTGATCTACGTGCTGTTCTTCATCCTGCCGGAGTACGGCATCACCCTGTCATCGCCGATGGTCGGGGTCACCGCCCTGACGCTGTACTACGGCCCGTACCTGACGCAGGTGCTGCGCGGCGCCTTCGAGTCGATCCCCAGCGGGCAATTCGAAGCGTGCAGTGCGCTGGGCATTTCACGCTGGCAAACCTTCCGCCACGTGGCTCTGAAACAGGCGCTGCCGGTGGCCTTGCCGCCAGTTACCGGGCTGTTGATCGGCCTGCTGAAAGACACCGCCCTGCTCTCCATCGTCTCGGTGGAAGAGTTCATGTTCAGCGCCAAACAGGCCATTTCGCAAAGTTACGCCCCACTGGAAATCTACCTGGCCGTGGCCCTGTGCTACTGGCTGGTCTCCCTGCTGATCGACAGTGCCAGCAGCGCGCTGGAGCGCCGCCTGTCTCGCCATCGCCAGCCCCAATCCGCTTAGAGGAACCACCGATGTCCGTCACTTCCATCGTCATCCCCGCCGGTCACGGCAAGGCCGTGCGCCTGCGCGCTCAGCAATGCGTACAAGTGGTCAATACCCACGGCACCCAGGTCGTCGACTGCTGGGCATGGAGCGCCTATGACCTCGACGAGTACATGTGCATGGAGGCGACCCGCGTCTACAACCAGCACCTTAACCCACTGCTCGGCGACAGCTTCGTGACCAACGAGCGCCGCCCGATCCTGACCGTGGTGGAAGACACCTCGCCCGGCGTACACGACACCTTCATGGCCGCCTGCGACCGTCGCCGTTACGAGCTGCTCGGCTGCACCCACTACCACCGCAACTGCGCCGACAACATGTTCGAAGGCATGCTGGAACTGGGTGCCACGCCGTCGCGACGCAACCTGGCCTCGTTCAACATTTTCATGAACATCCGTGTGCAGGCCGACAACATCCAACTCGACACCCTGCCGACCGTCACCCGCCCCGGCGACTACATCACCCTGCGCGCCGAAATGGACTGTTTCGTCGCCTTCTCGGCCTGTCCGCAGGACATCGTCAGCATCCAGGGTCAGGGCGACAACACACCGAAGGACGCTGAACTGCGCATCATCGACGAGCCATTCGCGCACATCCCGGTACGCGGTCCATGGGTGCCGGAGCACCTGCAACAACGCTGAGCGCCGTAGGGCGGATGCAGCCTCCAGCACCTGACTGACGACTTGCGCCCGCCCAACCCGCTAACCGCGCCCGGCCTGGCTCATCAGGGTTTCGCTGAGGGCCTGCGCCGCACTGGACAGCTGATGTCCGGCCAGATGCAGCAGGCCGATGCGTCGTGAAACCTGCGGTTCGCTGAGCGGCAGGCAACGCGCGCCCAGCCCTTCCATCTGCTGCCGGCACAATTGCGGCACCGCACTGACGCCCAGGCCTTCGGCGACCATGCGTCCGACCGTCACCAGTTGATGACTCTCGAACGCCACCGGCAGCTTGCCGTGGCTGGCGGTCACGCTGTCTTCCAGCAGCAGGCGCACCGCCGAGGGCCGCTGCAGGGTGATGAAGGGTTGCGCCAGCAGTTGCGCCCAGGTCAGCGCCGACTGCCCGGCCAGCTCACTGCCAGCCGGCACCACGGCGACGAAGCGGTCCTCATACAACGCGGTGAACTGCAGGCCATCGAGGCTCAAAGGCTCGAAGGCGATACCCAGCTCGACCCGACCATCGCGCACCATCTCCATCACCTGTTCGTTGATCACGTCATGCACCGCCACGTTGACCCGCGGATAAGCATCGCGAAAGGCGCGCAGCGCCGCCGGCAGGCGGTTGCCGGCGAACGACGGCATGGCCGCTACCGCCACTTTGCCCATCTGCAGGGTGAAGTGCTGACGCAGCAGATCCTCGGCGTTGTCCCAGTCGGCCAGCAGACGCACGGCGATCGGCAGCAGGGTTTCGCCTTCCGGGGTCAGCGCCACGCTGCGAGTGGTGCGCACCAGCAACTGCCCACCGAGAGACTGCTCCAGATTCTTTATCGCCAGGCTCAGAGCCGGCTGCGACAGATGCAGGCGTTCGCAGGCCTGGGCGAAGCTCAGGCTCTGCGCCACAGCGAGGAAGGCGCGTAGCTGCTTGACGGTCATTAATTTATTTACCTGATCAATCGAGAGGAAAAACAAACTTAACAAATAAGCCTGCAGCGCTGAAGCTTGGCCACACCTTGGCAGTGCGCCACAACAACAAGAGGCAGCCTCGAATGAGCGGACTCGACAAACGCGTCGGCAGCTATGAAGAAGCCCTGTACGGCCTGCAGGACGGCATGACCGTACTGGCCGGCGGTTTCGGCCTGTGCGGCATCCCCGAGAACCTGATCGCAGAGATCCGCCGCCGTGGCGTGCGCGATCTGACCGTGGTCTCCAACAACTGCGGCGTCGACGGTTTCGGTCTCGGCGTGCTGCTGGAAGACCGGCAGATCCGCAAGATGATCGCCTCCTATGTCGGCGAAAACGCCCTGTTCGAGCAGCAACTGCTCAGCGGCGAGCTGGAGGTCGAACTCACCCCGCAAGGCACCCTGGCCGAGAAGCTGCGCGCTGGCGGTGCCGGCATCCCCGCTTTCTTCACCGCCACCGGCTACGGCACCCCTGTCGCCGAAGGCAAGGAGGCGCGCGAGATCAACGGCCGTCACTACATCCTCGAGCCCGCCATCACCGGCGACTTCGCCATCGTCAAAGGCTGGAAGGCCGACCACTTCGGCAACGTGGTCTACCGCCACACCGCGCAGAACTTCAACCCGGTGGTCGCCACCGCCGGGCGCATCACCGTGGTCGAGGTCGAAGAGATCGTCGAACCGGGTGAACTCGACCCGACGCAGATCCACACGCCCGGCATCTATGTCGACCGGCTGATCTGCGGCAGCTTCGAGAAACGCATCGAAAAACGCACCCTGCGCAGCTAGCAGGTTGTTGAAAACGTTAACGAGGCAGCCGAGACAAGGCAAAAACAGGCGAAAAAGTGGAGTTTACGAGCTGTAAATGAGCATTTTGAGCCTGTTTTTAACGCCGTATCGGCAACGCAGGTAGTTTTCAGCAGCCTGCTAAGAGGACAAAGACCATGGCACTAACCCGTGAACAAATGGCCCAGCGCGTGGCCCGCGAGCTGCAGGACGGCTTCTACGTCAACCTCGGCATCGGCATTCCCACCCTGGTGGCCAACTACGTGCCCGAAGGCATGCAGGTGATGCTGCAGTCGGAGAACGGCCTGCTCGGCATGGGCGCCTTCCCTACCGAGGAGGAGGTGGACGCCGACATGATCAACGCCGGCAAGCAGACCGTCACCGCGGTCAAGGGCGCGGCGATCTTCGACTCCTCGCAGTCCTTCGCCATGATCCGTGGCGGCCATGTCGACCTGACCGTGCTCGGCGCGTTCGAGGTGGACGTGCGCGGCAACATCGCCTCGTGGATGATCCCCGGCAAGCTGGTCAAGGGCATGGGCGGCGCCATGGACCTGGTGGCCGGTGCCGAGAACATCATCGTCACCATGACCCACGCCTCCAAGGACGGCGAGTCCAAGCTGCTGGAGCATTGCAGCCTGCCACTGACCGGCTGTGGCTGCATTCGCAAGGTGCTGACCGATCTGGCCTATCTGGAGATCGAGAACAACGCCTTCATCCTGCGCGAACGTGCGCCAGGTGTGAGCGTCGAGGAAATCGTCGCCAAGACCGCCGGCAGGCTGATCGTGCCCGAGCATGTGCCGGAGATGCAGTTCTAGGTTGTCTACCGCCCCGGAGCACGCCACCACGTATGGTGTATCTCCGGGGTGTTTTTTATTTGTCCCTGTAGGAGCGGATTCATCCGCGAAGCTCTTGCTCTGCCACGCCAAGAGGATCAATCCCATGCAAGACGTCGTCATCGTTGCCGCCACCCGCACCGCCATCGGCAGCTTCCAGGGCAGCCTGGCCGATATTCCCGCCCCCGAGCTCGGCGCCATCGTCATCAGGCGCCTGCTGGAGCAGACCGGCCTCGATGCCGCGCAGGTCGATGAAGTCATCCTCGGCCAGGTGCTCACCGCAGGCTCCGGTCAGAACCCGGCGCGCCAGGCCGCCATCCGCGCCGGCCTGCCGCATGCCGTACCGGCCATGACCCTGAACAAGGTCTGCGGCTCGGGGCTGAAAGCCCTGCACCTGGCGGCCCAGGCCATCCGCTGCGGCGATGCCGAGGTGATCATCGCCGGCGGCATGGAGAACATGAGCCAGTCCCCTTACGTGCTGCCCAAGGCCCGCACCGGCCTGCGCATGGGTCATGCGCAGATGCTCGACAGCATGATCGTCGACGGCCTGTGGGATGCCTTCAACGACTATCACATGGGCATCACCGCCGAGAACCTGGTGGAGAAGTACGGCATCAGCCGCGAAGCCCAGGACGCCTTCGCCGCCGAATCGCAGCGCAAGGCCGTGGCCGCCATCGAGGCCGGCCGTTTCGATGCAGAGATCACCCCGGTGCTGATCCCGCAGCGCAAGGGCGACCCCATCGCCTTCGCCCGTGACGAGCAGCCGCGTGCCGGCACCAGCGCCGAATCTCTGGCCAAGCTGAAACCAGCCTTCAGGAAGGACGGCAGCGTCACCGCCGGCAACGCCTCCAGCCTCAACGACGGCGCCGCCGCCGTGCTGCTGATGAGTGCGGCCAAGGCTCAAGCGCTGGGCCTGCCGGTGCTGGCCAGGATCGCCGGCTACGCCAATGCCGGCGTCGACCCGGCGATCATGGGCATCGGCCCGGTCTCGGCCACCCGTCGCTGCCTGGACAAGGCCGGCTGGAGCCTGGCCGACCTGGACCTGATCGAAGCCAACGAGGCCTTCGCCGCCCAGGCGCTTTCGGTCGGCCAGGAGCTGGGCTGGGACACCGACAAGGTCAACGTCAACGGCGGTGCCATCGCCCTGGGCCACCCCATCGGTGCCTCGGGCTGTCGTGTGCTTGTCACCCTGCTGCACGAGATGATCCGCCGCGACGCAAAGAAAGGCCTGGCCACGCTGTGCATCGGTGGCGGCCAGGGTGTGGCGCTGGCCATCGAGCGCACCTGAGCAACTGAAACACCGTAGCCCGGCTGTCATCCGGGCTACGCCAGTCAGCCCGGATGACAGCCGGGCTTTATCATGTCCCCTGCAACTCGAAGGCGTAGCCAACCTCCAATACCTGGTTAAAGCCCTTACACAACCATAAGAAAGAGGCATCACCCCATGTTCAACACCCTCACTCGCATGAGCGTGAGCCTGGTACAGAAGTACCTGCCCTCACCGTTCGTTTTCTCTGCGCTCCTGACCTTGGGCGTTCTGCTCGCCGGTATCCTCTCCACCGGCCAGTCATTGCCAGCCATGGTGCAGCACTGGAGCGGCGGCTTCTGGACGCTGCTCGGCTTCGCCATGCAGATGGCACTGATCTTCGTCACCGGTCACGCCCTGGCCAGCGCGCCGATCATCAACCGTCACCTCGACCGTCTGGCCGGCATGGCGCGCACACCGGGCCAGGCGATCATCATGGTCACCCTGGTGGCGCTGGTCGGCTGCTGGGTCAACTGGGGCTTTGGCCTGGTCATCGGCGCCGTGTTCGCGCGCGCCCTGGCGCGCAAGGTCGATGGTGTCGACTACCCGCTGCTGGTGGCCTCGGCCTACTCGGGTTTCCTGGTCTGGCATGGCGGACTGGCCGGCTCCATCCCGTTGTCCATGGCCACTGGCGGGCCGGACCTGGCGCGTATTACCGCTGGTGTGCTGAGCGACCCGGTGAGCATCACCGAAACCCTGTTCAGCCCGCTGAACCTGACCATCGTGGCCCTGCTGTTCATCGGCCTGCCACTGCTCAACCGCGCCATGCACCCGCGCCAGGGCGCCAAGGTGGCCGACCCGGCCAAGCTGGTGGAAGCGCGCGCCGAACTGCCGGCCCGCGAAACCCCGGCGCAGCGCCTGGACGACAGCCGTATTCTCGGCCTCGCCCTGGTGGCCATGGCCGGTATCTACCTGTTCAACCACTTCGCCAGCAAGGGCTTCGTCCTCGGCCTGGATGTGGTCATCGCCATCTTCCTGTTCAGCGGCCTGCTGATGCACGGCACCCCGGAGCGCTACATGCGCGCAGTGGACGAGAGCGTGCGCGGCATCGGCGGCATCGTCCTGCTGTTTCCCTTCTACGCCGGGATCATGGGCATGATGATGGGCGCCAATGCCGAGGGCATCTCCCTCGGGCGGCAGATCACCGAAGCATTCATTTCCTGGTCGTCGGCCGACACCTTCCCGCTGCTGGCCTTCCTCAGCGCCGGCGTGGTCAACGTGTTCGTACCCTCCGGTGGCGGCCAGTGGGCCGTGCAAGGCCCGATCATGCTGCCGGCTGCGCAGGCACTGGGCGTCTCGCCAACCGTCACCGCCATGGCGATTGCCTGGGGTGACGCCTGGACCAACATGATCCAGCCGTTCTGGGCGCTGCCACTGCTCGGCATCGTCGGCCTCGGCGCCCGCGACATCATGGGCTACTGCCTGATCATGCTGCTGTACTCGGGCGTGGTGATCAGCGGTGCGTTCTACTTCCTCGGCTGACCAGGCAGCTAGGCCTTGCAGGGTGGGCTGGGCGGCGATCCGCTTCAGCCCACGCTGACCAACCCAGGTGGGCTAAAGCCCACCCCACTGGCTGAACGTTCACTTTTTTTACCCTCTCGCGATCAACTCCCTGTGAAGCCTCGCGAGCTAGAGCGATGCAAGGCAGAAGGAGGCGAGCAACGGTCGGAGTCGCGGGCGACTGTACTCTTGTACATGAGCATTGCTAGCTTGCTTCTAACGCAGCAGCGCCGACTCGCAGCAGGCCGAACTCAATCCCCCATCAGCCCCTGCGCCTTGGCCATGGCCACGGCCTGGGTGCGCCGCTGCACACCGAGCTTCACGTTGATCCGCCGCGCATGGGTCTTGACCGTGTGCAGCGAGATGAACAGGCGATCGGCGATTTCCTGGTTGGAACAGCCCTGCGCGATCAGCTGCAGTACAGCCAGCTCGCGCGAGCTGAGCAGTGCGGTCCCGGCGCTGGCCGGTTGATCCAGCGCCGACGATGGCTCGAACAGACGCTGGTGCAGGTTCTGCCCGGTCTCACCCGGCAGCATGCGTTCCAGCCATTGCGGCTGGCGTTGCTGCAGATCCTGCAGAGGCCGCAACAGACGCAGTTGCCGTGCCTCGCCGATGGCCTGCTGCAACAGCTCATCGGCCTGCTCCAGCTGCCCCTGCGCCAGTAGCGCCTCAGCCAGGCTGACCCGACACTCGCAGGCCAGGGTGCGATGGCCGGCAAGCTGGCTTTCATCCAGCAGCAGGCGCAACGCATGTTCGGCGGCAGCCTGATGGCCGAGCAGCAGATCGCTGATCGCCAGGCTGTGGCGCAAGCGCGGCAGCAGGTCGTAGAACTCGGAGGGCGCCAGCTGCTGGCGCTGCTGCAACTGTTGCAGGGTCTGCGCGAGCAGTTCACGCGCACGTCCCGTCTGTCCCTGACGCATCAGCAAACGCCCGGTCTGCAACTGCAGCACGCAGCGGTAACGCACCTCCGGCACCCGCGACCACTGCATCACCCGCTCGGCCTTCTGCAGCCACTGGTGCGCCTCTTCGAGGTCACCACGACTCTCGGCCAGCTCCAGCAGCCCCAGGTAGCCGGAAATGATGTAGGCATCCTCGCAATGCTCGGCTTCCTGCAGCCCCAGGCGATACGCCTGCTGCGCCTCCTCATCCAGTCCCTGGCGCGCCAGCAGGCTGGCCCGTACCAGCAGCAGGCGGGCGACCACCGGGCTGTGGCTGAAACCTTCACGCAGCAGTGCCAGCGTCTGCTCGGCCAGCTCGACTGCACGCCCGGTCTCGCCGCGCATCTTCAGCAGCAGGCAATGATCGGTAATGAGCAGGGCTTCGTAAATCAGGCTGCCATTCAGCCGCGCCAGTCGCAGGCCCTGGTCCAGCGCCTGCTTGGCCTGGTCCAGAGCGTGCTCGGCCATATGCTGCTGGGCCAGCGCCTGGTAACAGAGCACGCTCTGCGACCAGCTGCCCTCGTCCAGCATCTGCAGCGCCTCCTGGCAGTGCAGCCGCGCATCGCGACGCCCACACTGACGCGCCAGCACGCCCGACAGCGCCTGCCAATGGGCGATCAGCTTGCGCTGACGCCGCTCATCGGGTTGCGGCATGAAATGCGCCAGCCCCTTGATGCAGGCGCTGGCCTCGTCGAAACGGGCGCAGATGATCAAAGCCCAGGCCTGCAGCACGATCAGCCGCGGCGAACTGGCGAACAACCAGTCCGGCAGCTCCGCGCGCCATTGCAGCAGTTGCGCGACCGAGTGGCCCTGCAGCAACTGTTCCTGATCGAAGCGCTGCAGATAGTTGACCGCGACCTCGACCTGCCCCGCCTGCAGGGCATGCTCGACCGCCTCGCGGACGTCGCCATGCTGGGCGAACCACTGACAGGCGCGCACATGAATCGAGGCCGGCACCGGTGCCCCCGGCAGGCGCCGCAGCACCTCGGCCAGCGGCCGCCACAGGCGGAACCAGGTGCCGCTGCTGTCGAGACAGCGCACGAACAACTGACGTCGCTGCAGCTCGCTCGGCAGCTCGGCACCACGGCCGTCCAGCAGATGCTCGCAGAGCGACAGGGAAAAACGCGGCAACAAGGCCAGCGCATGCAGATCGCTGCGCAACTCCTGGTCCAGATCGTCCAGTACCTCACGCTGCACATAGTCGCGCAGCACCGGACAGCCATCGTGCAAGCGCTGACGCAGCGCGTCTTCGTCGGCATCGAGCAGCAGCAGACGAATCGCCGCCAGCCAGCCTTCGCTGCGCGCCAGCAACGTCTGCCGCAGATCATCGGCCATCCCGACCTGCAGGGCCGCCAGCAGCTCGCTCAGTCCGGCCTCATCCAGCGCCAGCTCTTCGCCCTTGAGCTCCAGCAGGTCACCCTGCAGCAGCAGGCGCGGCAGGTTCCAGGCTGGTGTACGGCGGCTGGCGACCCACCAGGTGACATGCGCCGGCGCTGCGGCGAACAGACGGTCGAGGCAGGCATCGAGCGCTTCGTCGGCCTGCCGCGGATAGTCGTCGATAAAGATCCACAGACGTCCCGAGCGCTCATGCAGATGATCGATCAGTACGCTTTCGCTGACCTCCTCGCCCGGCACCTGCATGGCTGCGGCCAGCCGCCTACACAGTTGCGCCGGCGTCAGGCTGCGCCCGGCGAGATCGAGCCAGACCCGCCCGACGGCGGCTGGCGTCTGCCGCGCGCACTGGCCGAGCAGCACGCTCTTGCCGGTACCAGCGGGCGCGCACAGCAGGCGCAGGCGCGACTCGCTGGCGAGCAGGCGCTGCTGCAAGGCGGGTCTGGACACAACGCATGGCGGCAGCCGCGGTAGATCGACAGGTTGCGCCTGCAGCGCAGTCGGGCGGGCGATGGCAAGGGTCGGCATGGCAGCGGTTCTCTCTGTTTGTCGTTGTTGAACCACCCGCCGATGGTACCCCGATCACCGCCCACGACCACCCCTTGACGCTTATGGCGCGAGATTCACGGGAGAGGGGCAGGCACAAAAAAGCCGGTGACGCACTGGGCGCCACCGGCTTGTTCAGGCGGCAGTCGGGTCAGCGAACGCCGGCGTTACGCAGTGCGGCCGGGGTGAAGTCCTTGGCCGAGGCCTGGGTGCCGTACTGCACCGCGGAGCGTTCCTCGTTGGCCATGCCGATGGCGATGTAGCGGCCAGCGATCACGTCGTAGAGGGCTTCCAGCGCGTACACCGGGATCTTCTTGTCGTACTGCTGGAACAGCAGCGCCTCGCCGACACGCCAGAGCTGACCACGACCGTCGTAATGCTCGGACATGGCGATCTGCCAGGAATCCTCATCGACGAAGAAGCGACGCTTGGCGTAGATGTTGCGCTCGCCGCTCTTCAGCGTGGCTTCCACTTCCCATACCCGGTGCAGCTCGTAGCGCGCCAGGTCCTGGTTGATATGGCCGGCCTTGAGGATGTCGCTGTACTTCACCTGCGGCGAGGCCAGGCGGAAGTTGTTGTAGGGGATGAACGCCTCGCGCTTGCCCACCAGCTTCCAGTCGTAACGATCCGGCGCACCGCTGAACATGTCGAAGTTGTCGGTGGTGCGCAGGCCGTCGGCGGCAGTACCCGGACCGTCGTAGGCTACCTGCGGAGCGCGGCGCACACGGCGCTGACCGGCGTTGTAGATCCACGCCATGCGCGGCTCGCGCACCTGGTCGAGCGAGTCGTGCACCAGCAGCACGTTGCCGGCCAGACGCGGCGGCGCGGTGACCCGCTGCTTGAACAGCAGCAGGGTGTTCTCGGCCTTGGCCGGATCGATGTCCGGCAGGTCGTCGGGCACCGCCACCTCATCCTCGAAGTTCACCAGGGTGTAGGAGCCGTTGGTCTGCGGCGAGGCCTGGACGATGCTGCGCTTGAGGTTGCCGCCGCGATAACGGGTGATGTGGTTCCACACCACTTCCAGACCGTTCTGCGGGATCGGGAAGGCGTAGTAGCGGCTGTGCTTGAAGTTGGTCAGGCCGTTGCCCCCCTCCACCAGCCCGGTGTTCAGCGCGCTGGTTCTGGCAGCCTCGTAGATACGATCCGGCACGGCCGCGCTGCGATGGGTCGGATAGACCGGCATTCGGTAGCTTTCCGGATAGCGCTGGAACATCGCCAGCTGGCCGGCGGTAAGGCGGTCGCGGTACTGGTCCAGGTTCTGCGCAGTGATGGTGAACAGCGGCTGCTCGCCGGCAAAGGGATCACTCAGAAAGCCACGGGCATCGACCTGCCCGGCGTCGCTGGCCAGGCCGCCGGTCCAGGCCGGGATGGTACCGGCATTGTTGCCGGCCATCTCCGCGCCCAGCGGGGTCAGGCTGGTACCGAGCTTGGCTGCTTCCTGTTCACTGACCGCAGCGAGCACGCTACCGGCCAGCAGGCTCAGGGACAGCGCGCCAAGCATCTTCAGGGTTGTATTCATCTGCATTCCTCAACTGATCCTGATGGCCTAGAAGCTCACGCCGAAGCTGAGCGCCAGGAAGTCGCGGTCGACCGCGATGTTGTAATCGCCGCCAAAGAAGTCGGTGTACGACAGGCTGGCGGTGTAGGTATTGCGATAGTCGGCGTCGATGCCGATGCTCACGGCCTTGCTGCCTTCGTTGAACAGGCCGTTGGGGCCGTAGCCGTCGACGTCATGCGACCAGGAGATGTTCGGCTTGAGGTTGACCCCGGCGAACACGTTGCTGTACTCCCACAGGCCGCGCACGCGGTAGCCCCAGGAGGTGCTGGTGACGAAACCGTGGGTGTCACCCTCGAAGCCGTAGGCACCGAACAGCGAATCGCGGCCGTAGCGCATCTTGTCGCGGCTCTCCAGACCGCCGACGTGAGCCATGCCGATCTCGCCCACCAGAGTGAAGCGGCCGGCACCCATGACCTGATCGAAGAAGTGGGTGAAGGTGGTCTGCACCTGGGTCACTTCCTTGCGCCGGTAGCCGATGTTGTCCTCGCCCGGCCCAGCACTGACTGGCGAGGTGCCCGGTGCGATGGGGTTGACCAGGCTCAGGGTCAGGTCCGTGGTGTTGATCTGCAGCGGCATGTTCGGCCGGTAACTGATCTCGCCGCTCCACGCGGTACCGGTAGGCAGGGTGGTGGAGAAGCTCGCACCGTACAGGCGAATGTCCTCGGGGTAGTCGAGGAAGTAGCGGCCGTTGCCGAGCATCACGCTCTGCGCCAGGCCGGCGCCGCTGCCCGGCACGATGCCTTCGGCGGTGCCGATGATCCCGGGCAGGGCTGCCAGGGTCGCCAGGCCGGCGTTCTGCGTACCGACGATGGGCGTGCGACTGTGGTAGTTCATGAAGTACAGGCCGTACTCGGTCTCGTCGCCCAGCCAGCGCAGGGCAACACCCCACTGTCCGCTGTCGCGGGCGTCACGGTCGCCGGCACGGGGAATGATCACGCCCTCGTCATCGACCCGGAAGCCCTGGCCGGCGCCGGCAGCCACTGGCTCGAGCCCGGCGATGGCCGGAGAGCCGACGTGGTAACCGCTGTCGCAGCCATCGGCCGCCACATCGGCGGTGGAGAAGAAGGTGCCGCAGTTGTCGGCGATGGTCTGGTCCCACTCCAGCTGATAGAAGGCCTCCATGCTCAGGCGGTCGGTCAGGCCCTGCGACAGATAGAGCATGTTGACCGGGATCAGACCTTCCTTGATCTCGGCGCCGGGACGGCGGAAGGCAGCCGCGTCGATCGGGTTGATCGAGTTGATGCTATTGCCGATGAAGGTGCTCTCGCCCCAGCTCACCACCTGCTTACCGACACGCACTGTACCCGGCAGATCGCCGATGGCGTAGTTGTGGTAGATGAAAGCATCGAGGATTTCCGCCCCGGCGGACTTGGCGCCCTCCTTGCGGTTGTGATCGTCGATGTCCTTGAACAGGCGGTGCTCGTCCTTGAGTTCGAAGTCGTACCAGTACTTGCCACGCACGAACACACCGGTATCGCGATAGCGCAACTCAAGGTCGTGGATGCCCTTGAAGATCTTCGAGAAGGTCTCGCCCTTCTTGAAGTTCAGCCGGCCGTCGTCACCGGTCTGCGACTGGCCCTGGCCGCCGTTGTTGGGGCCGATCAGGTCACGATCCGGGCTGCGCATCGACCAGCTGGCACCGACCGACAGCGAGCTGTCGAACTGCCCCTCGATCTCACCGATATTGAAATTGACGGCCTGTGCCGGGGCGGCGAAACCGACGGCAACGGCCAAAGCCAAGGTGTGCGGCTGGAATAGTCCGGGCCCTGTTGTTCTTGTCATGCGGGTCTCCTGAAGTGGGGGTGCAACTGCAGGAAACCCTACGCAGCGACCCCACCTCGGATAAGCGCACCAAGGAGGGATTTCACCTGTCGCCCGAAAGGATGAATGCCGCCCTGACGCGGGCGTACGCGAGCCGACCTCAACTTGCTGAATGACGGATCATCAAAGGGACAGGGAACTTTATGGCGGACAGGCTCAGCGCCAGCGATCGAGCAGGTTCACCGCCAGGCGGTCCAGCCAGCCCCACAGCCGTTGCTGCGTGCGGCGCCACCAGGGCCGCTGGCGCCAGTCGTCGAGCGTGATTTCGCGGCTGTTGGCGAAGTCGTCGATGAAGCTCGCCGCCACCGCCTGGGTCAGACCTGGGTCGAGCGCCTCGACGTTGGCGTCGAGGTTGAAGCGCAGGTTCCAGTGGTCGAAGTTGCACGAACCGACACTGACCCAGTCGTCCACCAGCACCATCTTCAGATGCAGGAAACGCGGCTGGTATTCGAAGATGCGCACACCGGCCCTGAGCAGCTTGGGGTAGTAGCGCTGACCGGCGAAACGCACCGGCGGATGGTCGGTATTGCGCCCGGCCAGCAGCAGGCGCACCTCGACACCACGGGCCGCAGCACGGCGCAGGGCTCGGCGGATCTTCCAGGTGGGCAGAAAGTACGGCGTCGCCAGCCAGACGCGCTGTCTGGCGCCCTTCAGCGCACGCAGCAATGAAAGCACGATGTCACGATGCTGCGCCGCATTGGCGTAGGCCACCCGCCCCAGGCCGACACCGGCTGGCGGACATTCGGGCAGGCTCAGCGCAACCGGCTGGTGGCTCGGGCGCCAGGAAAAACGCGCATGCCAGAGCTGTTCGAACAGCTGCTGCCAGTCGCCCACCAGCGGCCCCTCGATTTCCACCATGACTTCGTGCCAGGGACTGGGGGCCTCATCCGGCAGCCAGAATTCGTCGGTGGAGCCGGTGCCTCCGACATAGGCCAGGCACTGATCCACCAGCAACAGCTTGCGGTGATCGCGATGAAAATTGCGCATGCCCCGCCGCCAGCGCAGCGGGTTGTACCAGCGCAGCTGTACCCCCGCAGCCAGCATGCGCTCACGCAGCACGGCGCCCAGCCCCGCCGCGCCATAGGCATCGAACAGGCCACGCACCGTGATGCCTCGCTCGGCTGCCCGGCACAGGGCATCGACCAGGCGCTCGCTGCAGCGGCCGTCCTCGATCAGGTACAGCTCGATTTCCACCTGCTGGCGGGCGCCGTCGATGGCCGCCAGCATGCGCGGAAAGAACGCCGGCCCGTCCAGCAGCAACTCGAAGCGATTGCCGCCGCGCCAGGGAAAGATGCGACCGCGCGCGTGCACGCTCAACGCGCCGTGAAGATCAGCACGGCGCCCACCGGCACCGAAAGACTGATGGCGGGCAGATCGGCGACCTTGCGCAGCGCCTCGATGCCGCCGGCCAGGGCGAAGTCTTCGGCGTGCAGTACCAGCGGCGCCAGGGTCACCACCTGGAAACGACGCTCATCGAGACGGGTGACCAGCAGTTCGCTGTCCAGCTCGCGGCTGTGCTCGTTGAGGGTCAGTTGCAGGGGCAGGCGCAACTCCAGCTGCGCGCCGGGCGCCAGGTCGGTGAATTGCGCCAGATCTACCTGGGCACTGACACGCGCCTCGGGCAGACGCGAGGTGTCGAACAACATGGCACGCAGACGTTCGTCGCGCAGCGGGATGCCGGTGCTCAGCGAGTCCAGGTCCACGCGCAGGCGCGCGCGCCCATCGGCGGCGATCTGACCGTGCAGGGTGAGGAAGCGATGCACCTCCGACTGACTGCCGGAGTGCGTGGAAATGAACGACAGTCGCGAGGACTCGTTGTCCAGATACCAGTCGGCGTGAACGGGCAAGGCGGCAGCCAGCAACAGGGCAACAAGCGAACGGCGCATGAGAACTCGCAAACGGCATGACCAGGCGGCAACGATAGTCGCCACAACGAGGCTTGCAAAGCCCTGCTCCAGAGCCATTGTGCCGATGGCCATGCCCCTTAGCCCCGATAAAATCCGCAACTGCCGGACAGGGTCTAGTCGTTCGGCAGCAACTGGCAACCCTGCCGCTCGCCCAGCCAGACAGCGCTGTGTGTGCGGCCCAGGCCACTGGCGGTAACACGTTTGGCATCCTGGTCGTCGAGCAGGCTGCTGATCGGCACGTACTGCGCAACATAGCCTTCGCAATAATTCGCCGGATTGCCGCTGACGTAACGGCAGGAGCAATACTCCTTGGCCGTATAGGCACCGATGATGTCGGGGAACGCCGCCAGATGTGCGCGATTCGGCCAGGCCCAGGCCAGCAGCAGAATCAGCAGCAGCGCCAGCACGCTGAGAATCGGGTGACGACGAATCATGGCTGCACCTCCGCAAATGCCGCACGCACGCGCCTGAGCAACTCGTTGTGCTGGAAGCTGCGGTCGCGGTCATCGGCGTAGCGCACCACCACCAGTTTCTCCTGCGGCAGCACGTACAGCCCCTGGCCCCAATGGCCCAGCGCGGCGATGGTATCGGCCGGTGCATCCGGCCAGGGTCGCGTGCTGCCCGGCAGTTCTGCGTTGAGCCACCAGTGCCCACCCGGCACCGCGTCGCCTGGCGCGAAGCCCTGTGGCTGATAACCGGCGAACGGCGTGGAAACGAAATCGACCCAGGCCTGCGGCAACAACTGGCGTTCGCCCCAGCGACCGCCACGTTGCATCAGCAGGCCGACCCGGGCCAGATCGCGCGCTGTCATGTAGGCGTAGGACGATGCGATGAAGGTGCCGCTGGCATCGCGCTCCCAGGTAGCGCTGCTGATGCCCAGCGGCTCGAACAGCGCGGTCCAGGGATAATCGGCGTAGGCCTGCTCGCCAACCATGCCGCGCAGTGCGGCAGCCAGCACGTTGCTGTCGCCACTGGAGTAGCGAAAGCGCGTACCCGCTGCTGCATCAGCTGCGTGTGCAGCGGTGAAGGCGGCCATGTCGGCACGCCCACGGGTGTAGAGCATGGCTACCACCGAGGACTTCAGCGGCGCGTACTCGTAGTCCTCTTCCCAGGCCAGACCCGAGGCCCAGTTGAGCAGATGGCCGATCTTGATCTGCGGATGTTCGGCCATCGCCGGATAGTACTGCGCGGCCGGCGCATCGAGCTTGAAACGTCCTTCGCCGTAGGCCACACCCAGGGTGGTGGCCAGCAGACTCTTGGCCATCGACCAGGAAAGATGCGCGGTCTGCGCCGTGGTCGGCTCGGCATAGCGCTCGTAGACGATCTGCCCGTCGCGGATCACCAGCAGCGCATCGGTGCGTACGCCCTTGCGCTCGGCGTCATTGCGTTCGGCAAAGGCATAGTCTTCGAGCGCGGCCAGCGCAGCGCTCTCGGTACGGGGCTGGCTCTGCCAGTCGGGTTGCGGCCAGTTTTCCGCCAGAGCGGTGCTGGCGAGCAGGCTGAGACCGAGCGCCAGGCTCAGTCGACGAAGAGAAGGGGTGAGCATGATGGGCCTCGGTTAATGACCGAGGCGCACCCTAGCATGGCGAAGATGGCTGCTTGAAGGGCCTGTTGCGCCATCTCCGCGGCTCATTCGGGCAGCGCGCCCCTGCCGTCACTTGGGCAGTTGGTAATCTTCCGGGCCCATCAGGTCGAGACCGCACTCGAGGTTCTCGATCCAGTAGAGGAAGGCACTGATCATTTCCGGACCAACGAAAGGCCGGCCATGCTGCGGCACGATCATCGCCACATCCATCTCGCGCACCATCGCCGCCCACAGGCGACAGGCCTTGTTGCCGGCCATGTAGCGGCGGTGGAAGCCTTCCATGTTCGGCACATGGTTGACGAAGTCGCGCACCGGTGTGGCGTCATCGACCAGCGAAGCGCCCATGTCGCCGGAGAAGAGGATCTTACTCACCGGGTCGTACACCTGGAAGTTGCCCACCGAGTGCAGGAAGTGCGCCGGCACGGCCTTGAGGTTGCACTTGCCCAGCGGAATGCTCTGGCCACGGTCGGGCAGCGCAATGATGCGGTCGTAGGTGTTGATGCCCCGGCTCAGCGCCAGGTAGTTGGCGGTCAGGTGCGGCAGGAAGCGCGCCCACAGCTTGGAGCAAATCACCCGCGCACGGGTGTGCAGCAGCCATTTGTCCAGGGAGGCGATGATGTCCGGGTCCTGGTGCGAGGCGAAGATGTAGGTCAGGTCCTGCACCGGAATGTGCTTGGACAGTTCCAGCGACAGGGGCGTGTAGGTCAGATCGCCGCCCGGGTCGAGCAACAGGTACTGCTCGTTGTCGGTGATCAGGAACTGGTTGGACTGAACGCCTTCGCCGCTGACCAGGTCATCGAACATCAGGCATTGGTGGCTGCCGTTATCGAACAGCACGATAGGCTCGCGGCGCATGGAAACCTCGTAGATGAATCGCGAAACAACCTTATGCGCACGCCAGCATTGCGGTACTGATATGGATCAAAAGCCGGCGACAATGTGCCGCGCTTTCTCCAGGCGTTTGGCCCGCGCCGCCTCGGCGATGCGCAGCAGACCCTTGTCGCGCTGCCACAACTCGGCCCAGCCGGCAGGCCCGGCGGCGAGGGCGGCATCCAGCTCGCCAGCCAGGGCCTGTTGCTCGGCGAACAGCCCGGCCAGCAGCAGGTGCGTGGCGGGCGCATTCGGCTCCTGCCGCGCCACCTCGGCGCAGCCGGCGAGCAGCGCCTGCAGGCGCAACAGCAGAGCGTCCGGCCAGCAACTCTCGCGGCCGATGCCGAACAGCCAGGCGCTCACCGCCGTGAGCACATGGGTGTCTTCCAGAGTGCGAAAGGGTTTGACGTAGGCGTCCCAGCCGTCGCCAGCCAGGCGTTCACCCTGCGCCTGCTGCAGATGCAGACGCGCATGACCGATGTCGGGCATCAGCGGCAGCGCCGGCAGCGGCTCGATGCGCACACCCGGCGCCCCCTGACGCACCACGCCGAGAGCCAGGCGCGGCATCTGCCCTTCGCCCTCCTCGCGCGCGGCCACCAGCAGCCAGTCGGCGTATTCGGCGGCGGTGACGAAATCCTTGCGGCCACTGATCTGCAGGCCTTCGATGCGGGTGTTCATGTCCGCCGGGCGGGTGCTGCGATTCTCCGTCACGCACAGTGCGCCGGCCGTCCACGGCGCCGCCGGCCACAGCACGCGCAATGCGGCCTGGTAGCCGGCGAGAAAGGCCAGACCCGGCGTGGCCGCCTGCAAACCGCCCAGCAGCGCCAGCTCGAAGGGTTGCGGAGTACCGCCCAGCCGCGCCAGCAGGCGCGCGTACCAGTCTTCCAGCCCGGCTTCGGCATTCAGACGCTCGACGGGCTGAAACAGGCTCGACCAGGGCATCGCGACTCTCCTCGCAGCAGCCCCCGGGCTGCCGTCACACAAGCATCAAAAAAGCTTCACGGTGGCGACACCGCAGCTACCTAGCCTGAGCTTGCCCAACAAGATCGACCGGCTGCAAGCGTCCAGCCGGCATACAGAGGATCTGGCATGACTGAAAACGCCCGTCGCCTGCAGGCTGAACGCCTGCAAGGCCCCGTCGCCCTGCGTGAAGCCCAGGCCCTGCGCTACCGCGTGTTCAGCGCGGAATTCGGCGCCAGGCTCGATGGCGCCGAATTGGGTCTGGACAGGGACCACTACGACATCCACTGCCGGCATATCGGCGTACGTGATCTGCAAAGCGGTCAACTGGTGGCCACCACCCGCCTGCTCGATCACCAGGCCGCTGCCGGCCTCGGTGGCTACTACAGCGAAGAGGAATTCGCCCTGCACGGCCTGGCCGGTCTCGAAGGCCCGGTGCTGGAAATCGGCCGCACCTGCGTCGATGGCGCCTACCGCAACGGCGCCACCATCGCCGTGCTCTGGGGTGAGCTGGCCGAGATACTCAACGAAGGTGGCTACCGCTACCTGATGGGCTGCGCCAGCATCTCAATGCAGGACGGCGGCATCCAGGCCCGGGCCATCATGCAGCGCCTGCGCGAGCGCTACCTGTGCACCGAGCACCTGCGGGCCGAACCCAGGCACCCGCTGCCGCAGCTGGATCTGCCAGGCAACGTCATCGCCGAGATGCCGCCGCTACTCAAGGCCTACATGCGCCTGGGCGCGAAGATCTGCGGCGAACCCTGCTGGGACAGGGACTTCCAGGTAGCCGACGTGTTCATCCTGCTCAAGCGCGACGAGCTGTGCCCGCGCTACGCCCGGCATTTCAAGGCAGCCGTCTGAGGGCGCGTATACGGAAAACTTGCATCGCCCATGAAGGCCCTGTAGACAGAGGCCGGCTTTCTCACCTGGAGTCCTTCATGGCCCGACTGCGCCTTTCCCTGCGCCTGCTGCATCTGGCTCTGGTCATCGCCTTCGGCACGCTGCTGGCCGGCATCGTCAGCCTCTGTGAACGCATCGTGCGCCACGACCTGATGCCCCTGCGCCAGCGCCTGACGCGCTGGTTCCTCGCCCGACTGGGCAGCGCCCTGCCGTTTCGCGTCCGCGTCGAAGGCGAGCTGCCGGCGCAGCCGATGCTATGGGTGGCCAATCATGTGTCCTGGACCGACATCCCGCTGCTCGGCGCCCTGCAGCCGCTGTCGTTCCTGTCCAAGGCGGAAGTGCGCGACTGGCCGCTGGCCGGCTGGCTGGCGCACAAGGGCGGTACGCTGTTCATCCGGCGCGGCGCCGGTGACAGCGGCCAGGTCGGGCAACAGCTCACCCGCCATCTGCAGCAGGGCCATCACCTGCTGATCTTCCCCGAAGGCACCACCACCGACGGTCTGGCCCTGCGAACCTTCCACGGGCGCCTGATGAGCAGCGCCATCGACAGCGGCGTGGCCGTACAACCGGTGGCCATCCGTTATCTGCGCAATGGCCAGCCCTGTCCGGTGGCGCCTTTCGTGGGCGACGACGACATGCTCTCGCACCTGCTGCGCCTGCTTTCGGCCTCGGCCTGCGACGTGGAAATCCGCCTCTTGCAGCCGATTCCCAGCCAGTCACGCAGCCGCAACGAGCTGGCTCGGCACAGCCAGGCCATCATCGCCGGCGTCCTGCAAGCGGACGCGGCATCGCAAGGGCCAGCCGAGGCCGCCTAGCCTCAGCCGGCCGGCGGCACGATCAGCGCGTCGCTGTCGAGCGTGCCCAGCAGTCGGCTGGCTACGCTGCCAAGGAAAAAACGCGACGCGCCTTCACGGGCATGGGTACCGAGCACCAGCAAGTCGGCGCCGGACTGCCGCAGAGCCTCGCCGACCACTCCTTCGGGCGATCCGATCTGCACCAGCAGACGCTCCTGACTGAGCGACGCGCCGACAGCGTCCAGACGTTCCACCAGTTGCTGACGCAGCAGCTCGCGCTGGTTCTCCAGCACTTCGGCGCTGATACCCGCCTCCATCATCGCGCCTGCTGCCACCGGCTCGACCGCACTGGCCACATGCAGGCTGTCCAGGCTCGCCAGGCCCAGCTCACGGGCGCGCTGCAAAGCCTGCTGCGAGGTGCGCGAGAGGTCCATTGCCAGTACGGCCCGGCGGTACTCGTGGGTTACCGGCCCGTTGACTCGCAGCACCGGCAGATGGCTGCTGCGCACGACGCGCTCGAGCGTGGTGCCGACGAAGAAATCACGCAGCGCCGATTTGCGATGCGCTCCGACCACCAGCAGATCGGCGCCCATTCCACGCGCGCTTTCGACGATCACCGCAGCCGCTTCGCCGGTGCCGACGATCACTCTCGGCACGCTGCCGGCCTGCTCACCCAGGCGCTCGGCCTGGGCCAGCAGAAGAGTTTCCGCCTGCTGCACCTGACGCTGCACGTGCGCGGCCGGCGCATCGTCATCGATCACATGCAGCAGGGTCCATTCGCCGCCCCCCTGGCGACGCACCAGTTGCACGGCGCGCTGCACCGCATGCGCCGAACGCTCGGACAAATCGGTCGCTACCAGAATCTTGATCATTTCGTTTCCTCCATGGGTTCAACACCGAGTTACATTCAAGCGCCTGCCGGCGCCGTTCCCCTTGATGCAGGTCAGGCCAGCTCCACTAAAGCGCACTAGAGTGATCAGTACAGCTCGTCACGCCAGTTCAGGTGACCTGCACAGCCGCCCCAACGAAGGAGACGTGTGGCTCATGGGCAATCCTCCCTCTCGACATAGTGACCACGCCTGGCACGCTTTGACTGCACAGCAAGCGCTGGAGGCGCAGCACAGCAGCGCCAGCGGCCTCAGCCAGGCCGAAGCCGAACTACGCCTGCAAAGCCACGGCGCCAACCGTCTGCCGCCACCGCATCGCCGTGGGCCCCTGCTGCGCCTGCTCTATCAGTTCCACAACGTGCTGCTCTATCTGATGCTGGTGGCCGCCCTGATTACCGCCCTGCTCGGCCATTGGGTCGATACCGCGGTGATCCTCGTCGCGGTGCTGATCAACGTGATCATCGGCTTTATCCAGGAAGGCAAGGCGGAGAATGCGCTGGACGCCATCCGCAACCTGCTCTCGCCGCACGCCATGGTGCTGCGTGACGGCGAACGCCACGAAATCGATGCCGAACGCCTGGTGCCCGGCGACATCGTGCTGCTGGCATCCGGCGACAAGGTGCCGGCCGATCTGCGCCTGCTCAGCGTGAAGAACCTGCTGGTGGAGGAAGCCGCGTTGACCGGCGAATCGGTGCCGGTGGAAAAATCCGTCGCCCACTGCAACCGCGATACCGTGCTCGGCGACCGCCGCTGCATGGCCTTTTCCGGCACCCTGGTCAGCAGCGGCCAGGCCACCGGCGTGGTGGTGGCCACTGCGGCCGACACCGAACTGGGGCGCATCGGCGCCATGCTGCAGCAGGTGCAGGCGCTGTCCACGCCGCTGCTGCGGCAGATCGAGCAGTTCAGCCGCTGGCTGGCGGTGATCATCCTGATCCTCGCGCTGGCGACCTTCATCCTCGGCATCCTCTGGCACGGGCAAGCCCCCGGCGACATGTTCATGATGGTGGTGGCGCTGACCGCGTCGGCCATCCCCGAAGGTCTGCCGGCGATCATGACGGTGATCCTGGCCCTCGGCGTACAGCGCATGGCCGGCCACAACGCCATCATCCGGCGCCTGCCGGCGGTGGAGACCCTGGGCTCGGTGACGGTGATCTGCTCGGACAAGACCGGCACCCTGACGCGCAACGAGATGACCGTGCAGCGCGTGGTCAGTGCCAGCCGCATTCTCGATGTCAGCGGCGTTGGCTACGCCCCGGAAGGCGCCTTTCACCAGGATGGCACGCTGCGCGAGCCCGACGCAGAACTGCTGGAGATCGCCCGCGCCGCACAACTGTGCAACGACGCGCGCCTGCAGCAGGACGCTGCCGGCCACTGGCTGCTGCATGGCGACCCGACTGAGGGAGCACTGCTGACCCTGGCGCTGAAGAGCGGCCTCGACACCCGGAGCCTGCTGGCGCAACTGCCGCGCAGCGATGCAATCCCCTTCGAGTCCGAGCACCGTTTCATGGCCACCCTGCATCATGACCACGCCGGTCATGGCCTGATCCTGCTCAAGGGCGCCCCGGAACGCGTGCTGGAGATGTGCAGCAGTCAGCGCAGCGCCGACGGCGACAATGCGCCCCTGGACGCCGATTACTGGCGCCGCCAGGCCACCGACCTGGCCGCCCGCGGGCTGCGCCTGCTGGCCCTGGCCAGCAAGAGGGTGCCGGCAGAACAGCGCACGCTGACGTTCGCCGACGTGGACGATGGGCTGACCCTGCTGGCCCTGATCGGCATCATCGACCCGCCGCGTGAAGAGGCCATCGCCGCCGTCGCCGAATGCCAGCGCGCCGGCATCCGGGTGAAGATGATCACCGGCGATCACGCCGAAACCGCCCGCGCCATCGGCGCACAACTGGGCATCGGCGTCGGCCTGCCGACCCTGACCGGTGCCGAGCTGGAGCTGCTCGATGACCGCCGCCTGCGCGAAGTGCTGCCCGGCGTCGAGGTGTTCGCCCGGGCCAGCCCGGAGCACAAGCTGCGTCTGGTGCAGATCATGCAGGAGAGCGGCCAGGTGGTGGCCATGACCGGCGACGGGGTCAACGACGCGCCGGCGCTCAAGCGCGCCGATGTCGGCGTGGCCATGGGGCTCAAGGGCACCGAAGCGGCCAAGGAAGCCGCCGAAGTGGTGCTGGCCGACGACAACTTCGCCACCATCGCCGGTGCCGTGCGCGAGGGTCGGGCGATCTACGACAACCTGAAGAAGTTCATTCTCTTCTCCCTGCCCACCAACGGTGGCGAGGCCCTGATCGTGATCACCGCCATCCTGTTCCAGCTGGCCCTGCCGATGACCCCGGCGCAGGTACTGTGGATCAACATGGTCACCTCGGGCACGCTGGGCCTGGCGCTGGCCTTCGAGCCAGCCGAGCGCGGGCTGATGAATCGCCCGCCGCGTGATCCGGGCGAAGCCTTGCTGTCGGGCTTCTTCGCCTGGCGCGTGCTGATGGTGTCGCTGCTGATGATGGCCGCCGCGCTCGGCCTGTTCCATTGGGAACTGCAGCGCGGCAGCAGCCTGGAGATGGCGCGCAGCGTGGCGGTCAATGCGGTGGTGATCTGCGAGATGTTCTACCTGCTCAACAGCCGCAGCATCTTCGCCTCGGTAGTCAACCGCGACGGCCTCCTGGGCAACCGTGCGGTGCTCTGGACCATCGCCGCCTGTGCCGCTCTGCAGCTGCTGTTCAACTACGCGCCGCCACTGCAGCGGGTGTTCGGCTCCACCGGGCTGAGCCTGCAGCAATGGCTGCAGGTACTGCTGGCCGGCCTGGCGCTGTTCAGCGTGGCGGAACTGGAGAAGTGGCTGGTCAGACGCTATCGCCTGCACCCGCAGGCACGCTGATCAGCCGTCTGCCGCATCCAGCTGCGCCCGGGCGAAGGCCATCAGTTCCGGGTAAAAGGCGCGGAAGTCTTCACTGAGCGGCTCGTACAGCCGCTCCAGCTCGATCAGGCTGCCGTCGAGCAACTGCGGTCTGGACAGGCGTCGCTGCATGCCGGCGATCACCTGTTCCAGCACCGCGAACTCGCGGTAGCTGCCTAGCCAGTCCTGCTCCGCCATGCGCGGCGCCATCAGCGCCAGGCGCCCCGGCAGCTGCGGCTCGGCCGCCAGCACCCGATACACCCGGCCGGTGAACTGGTCCAGTGGCTGCGCTGCGTACGTCTGCCAGTCACGGGCCAGGCAATGATCGAAGAACAGGTCGAGCAACATGCCGGCCATTCTCCGCCGCTCCAGCGGAAAGCGTGCGCGCGCCTGCGCCTGCAGGGGATGGCTGTCGGTGAAGGCATCGATACGCCGGTGCAGGCGAATGGCTGCCTCGATTTGTGCCGGCCAGCGCCCGTTGAGCGGGCCTTTGACGAAGTCGCCATAGAGGCTGCCGAGCAACTGTGACGGGGCATTGCCGCCGAGATGCAGATGGGCGAGGTAATTCATCCCGGCAGCTTAACGCCGCTGGAAGAACAATCGAAGCGACTGATGAAGACTATTGGAACAATCGATCTGTATATCGCTCAGAGACGATATAAGGTTCGCCGCATGACGATACGCAACGATCACACCCTGGATATCGACGCCATCATCAAGGCCATTGCCCACCCGGTGCGCCGCGACATCCTCGGCTGGCTGAAGGAGCCCGAACGCCACTTCGCCGAACAGGCTCATCCGCTGGAGATCGGCGTGTGTGCCGGCAAGATCTTCCTGCGCACCGGGCTTTCGCAATCGACCGTATCCGCCCATCTGACCACCCTGCAGCACGCTGGTCTGGTGACCAGTCGCAAGGTCGGCCAGTGGCACTTCTTCAAGCGCAACGACGAGCTTATCCAGACCTTCGTCGAGCGCCTGGGCCAGCAACTCTGATTCGATCTTTAATCCCGGAGACATCGCATGCCGACATTGTTCGACCCCATCCAGATCGGTGATCTGCATCTGAACAACCGCATCATCATGGCGCCGCTGACCCGCTGCCGCGCCGACGAAGGCCGCGTGCCCAACGCACTGATGGCCGAGTACTACACCCAGCGCGCTTCGGCCGGCCTGATCATCAGCGAGGCCACTTCGGTCACGCCGATGGGCGTCGGCTACCCGGACACTCCCGGTATCTGGTCGGATGAGCAGGTTCGTGGCTGGAGCAACATCACCCAGGCGGTACACGCCAATGGCGGCAAGATCGTCCTGCAGCTGTGGCATGTCGGGCGCATCTCCGACCCGATCTACCTGAACGGCGAACTGCCGGTGGCTCCCAGCGCGATCAAGCCCGCCGGCCACGTCAGCCTGGTGCGTCCGATCAAGGAATACGTCACCCCGCGCGCCCTGGAAACCGAGGAAATCGCCGATATCGTCGAGGCCTATCGTCAGGGTGCCGAGAACGCCATGGCCGCCGGTTTCGATGGCGTGGAAATCCACGGTGCCAACGGTTACCTGCTCGACCAGTTCCTGCAGAGCAGCACCAACCAGCGCACCGACCGCTTCGGGGGCAGCCTCGAGAACCGTGCACGCCTGCTACTGGAAGTGGCCGATGCGGCCATTTCCGTGTGGGGCGCCGGCCGTGTCGGCGTGCATCTGGCGCCGCGCGCCGACTCGCACGACATGGGCGACGCCAACCGCGCCGAAACCTTCGGCTACGTGGCCCGTGAACTGGGTAAACGCGGCATCGCCTTCATCTGCACCCGCGAGAAAGTGGGTGAAGACAGCCTGACGCCACAACTGAAGCAGGCATTCGGCGGCGTGGTCATCGCCAACGAGCGCTTCACCAAGGATCAGGCCAACGCCTGGCTGGCCGAAGGCAAGGCCGACGCCGTGGCCTTCGGCATTCCCTTCATCGCCAACCCGGACCTGCCGGAGCGTCTGGCACAGGACGCCGCGCTGAACGAGCCGCATCCGGAAACCTTCTACGGCGCAGGCCCGGTCGGCTATATCGACTATCCGCGTCTGTAACGCACCGTACGACCGGCAATAAACGAACAAGCCCCGCATTGCGGGGCTTGTTCGTTCAGCCAAGCGCCTCAGCGCTGATCGATTTGCTGCTGCAGATTCATCACCTGGCTCTGCAGGGTGTTGATGTTGCGCGTCATCTGCGCGCGGAAGGCATCGAACTCGGCGGTGGTGGGGCCGGCGCTGGCGGCCGGGCGATTGTCCAGCTCGCTGCGCAGTACCAGCAGATCCTGCTCCAGGCTGCGGATGGACTGGGCCGGGTTACCCTGCTTCTTCAGCGCTTCGATATCAGTACCGAGTGCCTTGATCCGGGTATCGAGCTTGGCCAGCTCGGCCTGGGTCGCCTTGGCATCACCCTGCGCGGCCTTCAGCGCCGCCTGCTCGGTAGTGAGAGCCTGCAGGCGCTTGTCAAAATCGGCGCCGGCACCGATGCCGCTCTTGAGCTCATTACCCAGTTGTTCGACCCGTTTGTCCAGCGCGGCCTGCGCGGTAGCGCTCTGCTGTTGCTGCTGGCTCAGCTCGGCCAGGCGATTCTCCAGCTGCTTGACCTGCAGCTTGAGCGCCTCGCTGCCGCTGGTGACGCTGGATTCGGTCGCCACCACCTTGCCGGAAATATCCTGAATGCGTCCGGCCGCCTCCTCACTGATACGGGCGAAGCTTTCCTGGGTCGCCACCAGGCGCTGCTCCATCAGGCCGATCTGTTGCAGGCTCCACCAGCCCAGGCCGGCCAGGGCAAAACTCAGCGCACCGACCAGTGCCCACAGCGGCCCGGTGCTGGCGCCTTTGGGCGCCGCCTTGCTGCTGGAGACACGGCTGCTGCGTACAGCCGGCTCCTCGCGCGGCTCGGCGAAATCCTCGCGGCGCTCCGGGGTCAGGCTGGGCAGGTTGTCGAGCTCGTCGTTGGCGTCGTTACGCATGGTCGGACCTATGGTTGGAACGAAGAAACGGAAATGCCGCGCAGTATACCGATTCGCCACTATGCCATCAGCGTCGCGCCAAGCAGGTGCGCGATGCACCGACGAAGGGCGCGACAGGGCCATCGACTCGTCCGCATCCCAGCAGTTCCGTAGAAGTTGAACTGGTACGCACTTTGCTTTTGCCCTGACGCGAGCGCATCGATAGCACGTCGCTCACAAGCCAGCAGGCGGCCTGAAAGTTCTGCAGAGCACTTGGCACGACATGCGTGTTACAGCCGATGGGAAGCGGCTGGCCAGATCACGGCGGGAGAGGAAGGCCTCAGCCGGTGATCCTTCAACCAAGCGGGGGAAGTCATGATGGAACTGAACAAAGAAGTACTGGACTGCATGAAAGCACTGCGGCGTCGCCTGCGCGACGAGCAGGCAGCGGACATCCACCTGAGCCAGCCCAATGCAGTCGACGCCATGCTCGAAGGCTGCCTGAAGTCCCACGACGAAGAGACCCGCCGCCTGGGCCAGCGCCTGGCCGAACTCTCCGATCAACCCCAGCGCGTCGCCAAGCCGGTGGCCGAGGTGGAACTGCCGGTTGGCAATCCGACCGGCTCGGTGCGCATCTATCGCGGCCAGCGCATCTACTCCTGAGGCCCCATCTGCGCCTGCCACCAGGTGCAGAACTCGTCCAGCGCATCCCACAGGCTGGCCCTGGGCTCATAGCCCAGGTACTCACGGGCGCAGTCGATGTTCAGGGAAAAATCCCTGGCCATCACCGCCACGCCCAGGCGAAACAGGCTCGGCTCGGGATGCCCGGGCCACAGGCGACACACACCTTCATTGAGCGTCGCCGCAGCATAGGCCAGCGGGAACGGCACATGCCGGGTCACCGGCGGCAGCTCCAGGCGGCGCAGCACGTAGTTGACCACGTCCCACAACGGCACCGGCGCACCATTGCTGATGTTGTACACCTGGCCAAGGGCCGCCCCCCCGACCTGCAGCGAGCCGAGCAAGGCATCATTGAGATTGTGCACGCTGGTGAAGTCGACCTTGTTCAGGCCATTGCCGATGATCGCCAGGCGGCCCTTGCGCTGCATGCCAATCAGTCGCGGGAAGATGCTGGTGTCACCGGCGCCGGTGACGAAGCGCGGCCGCAGGGCGATCACCTCCAGACCGAACTCCTGTGCGGCGAACACCTGCTGCTCGGCCAGGTACTTGGTCTTGCCATAGTGATCGGAGAAGCGCCTGGGCAGCTGCTCCTCGCGGATATCGACATGGGATTTTCCATCGAAGTAGATCGACGGCGAGGACAGATGCACCAGGCGCCGGACCTTCTGCCTGAGGCAGGCATCGACGATATTCTCGGTGACCGTCACGTTGGCCTGGTGAAACTGCGCGTAATCACCCCATACGCCAACGGCGCCGGCGCAGTGCACCACCGCCTCGACATCCTGACACAGCGCCTGCGCCAGCTCGGCATCGCCAAGGTCGCCCTGGACGAACTCGGCGCCGCGCTTGATCAGATGCTGCACGCCTTCGGCACGGCGGCCGTTGACCCGCACATCCAGGCCCTGTTCGAGTGCGAACCGCGCGAAGCGCCCGCCGATGAAGCCACTCGCGCCGGTGACCAGAATCTTCATCGCATCCCCCAGACATTGGTTCTTGTAATGCCCGCACTCTAGCAGCGCACGGTCCGACCTGCGCTGTCGGCAGCGGCCAGAACTACGACTCTGCAGACCGCCAGGAGTGCAGTGGTACCAGCACCGAAGACGAGTGGCGACGCAACTGCTCGGTCAGTTCGCCAAGCAGTTCACCGCCGTTGCGCCAGTGATGCCAGTACAACGGCACATCGATGAAGCGCTCCGGCACCAGATCCACCAGCCTGCCGCTGGCCAGTTCGTCACGGACCTGCAGTTCCGGCACCAGCCCCCAGCCCAGCCCACCTTCGGTCAGACGCACGAAACCTTCCGACGAAGGACACAGGTGATAGGCGAAAGCGCCCGTCACGCCCAAACCAGCCAGGTAGCGATGCTGCAACTGATCATCCGGGCCATAGACGATGGCCGGCGCACGCGCCAGCGCCTCGGCGCTGACACCCGCGGAGAAATGTCGGGCGATAAAGGCCGGGCTGGCCAGGGCGCGATAACGCATCGCTCCCAGCGCCATGCTGCGCGCGCCGGCCACCGGCCGCTCGGCAGCACATACGCAGCCGGCCACTTCGCCGGCGCGCATGCGCCTGAGTCCCACTTCCTGATCCTCCACCACCAGCTCCATCAACACCCGCTGGGCGGCGCAGAACTCCGCAGTCGCCGCCGCCCACCAGGTAGCCAGGCTGTCGGCATTGATGGCAATGCGCAGACGCTCCGGCAAGGCCTGCTCATCCAGCCCCGGCACCTGGCCCTGCAGATCGCGTTCGAGCAGACGCACCTGCTGCACGTGGTTGAGCAGGCGCCGACCAATCTCGGTGGGCGCCGGCGGTGTGGCACGCACCAGCACGGGCTGCCCCACCCGCTCCTCAAGCAGCTTGATGCGCTGGGAAACAGCCGACTGCGACAAACTCAGCACCTGCGCCGCGCGCTCGAAACCAGCCTGCTCCACCACTGCGGCCAGAGCTGCCAGAAGCTTGTAATCGAACAATCGATTTTCCTAATGAGTGATCAGCAATATTTGTTTCTCTTATACATGCAGACGCCGCAGACTCGCCAGCATTCGGTCAGATCAGGAGCCAGGCATGTCCGGCGAAACCAACCTCGCGCGCCTGCTGCAAAGCATGACGCCCCAGCTCAACCCCGGTCAGTACGTGTTCTGCTGCGTGGCGGCCGAACATGACTGCAGCAACCTGCAGCCCATCGCCAGCCTGCGTGAAGCCGAAGGCCTGAGCCTGGTGTTAGCGCGCGAGAGTGCCGACCGGCACGGCCTGAGTTACGACTATGTCGCCGCCTGGATCACCCTGCAGGTGCATTCGTCACTGGCAGCGGTGGGCCTGACTGCCTCTTTCTCTGCCGCGCTGGCGCAGGCAGGCATCAGCTGCAACGTGATCGCCGGTTTTCATCACGACCATATCTTCGTACCCCTCCAGTGTGCCGAACGGGCGCTGTCGACCCTGCGCGCACTGTCGGCCGTGTCGCTGCCGGAGCCAGCCTGATGTGGCAGAGCTACAGTAACGGCCTGCTGGTGGCCATCGGTCTGATCATGGCCATCGGCGCGCAGAACGCCTTCGTCCTGGCGCAGAGCCTGCGCCGCGAACATCACCTGCCGGTGGCGGCGTTGTGCATCGTCTGCGACGCCGTGCTGGTGGCCGCCGGCGTGTTCGGCCTGGCCACCCTGCTGGTGCAGAGCCCGACACTGCTGGCCGTCGCCCGCTGGGGCGGCGCCGCCTTCCTGATCTGGTACGGCAGCCAGGCGCTACTGCGCGCGGCACGCCCACAATCGCTGCAGGCGGCCGCAAGCGAACCACGCTCATTGCGCGCGGTAATGCTCGCAGCGCTGGCGGTCACCCTGCTCAACCCGCACGTCTATCTGGACACCGTGCTGCTGATCGGCTCGCTCGGCGCCCAGCAACCCGAACCAGGCGCCTATGCCGCAGGCGCGGCCAGCGCCTCCTTTCTCTGGTTCAGTGCCCTGGCACTTGGCGCTGCATGGCTGGCGCCCTGGCTGGCCAGGCCGGTGACCTGGCGCCTGATCGATCTGGGCGTGGCGACGATGATGTTCAGCGTGGCGGCGCAGTTGATTCTGGGTGCGCTCTAGCCTCATCCCTCGCGCCTCCCGGCGGCGCGTACGCTTCCTGTCTCCACGCTCCGACTCCTATAGTGCTGATCGCCACCATCCGCGCCCTGCAGCCTTTCGGCTCACGGGAGCCATATCGCCCCCGCCAGGCGGTCTATGCTCAACAGCTGTTACCCAGGCGAGATTGCCTCAGCGATGCGGATGAGCGCATTGATGCACTCGCGCCCATGGGTATAACCGAGGTTGCACCATGATGATGCAGCGCATCGGCAAGCTGACCTGATCGAGGTGTTTCATCTTGCTCCAGGCCAGGCTAACGAATGCGCTTCATGGCCCGCAATCCACGAAATACAAGCATTACAGCGCACTAGTGAAGGCAAACCGAACGTCCGTCGGACCACCGAAACAATTGGTTGCACCTAGTTGCACCAAGCACCTGAGCAGGTTTAATCTCCTGCAGCTTTTGCTGCCCGCCCCTCAACAGGCGGCAACCCTTAGGGCCGTCGCAGGCGACGAAATTGCTCCAGGCAATTTCTACCGTGCATAACTGACAAGCAGGATTCTCCATGGCTACCACCACTCTTGGCGTAAAACTCGACGACGCTACCCGCGAGCGCCTGAAAAAGGCCGCTGCGCAGATCGACCGTACGCCGCACTGGATGATCAAACAGGCGATCTTCAATTATCTGGAGCAAGTCGAGAGTGGCCTGACGCCCGCCGAGCATGCCGGCCTCGCCGCTGCCGCCGGTGACGAAGCCCTGGATTCGCTGACCGAGCAGGGCCTGCAGGTATTCCTCGATTTTGCCGAGAGCATCCTGCCGCAGTCGGTGTTGCGCGCCGCCATCACCAGTGCCTACCGCCGCCCGGAAACCGAAGTGGTACCGATGCTGCTGGAGCAGGCGCGCCTGAACCCCGAGCAGGCCGAGGCCTCGCAGAAACTTGCTCTCGGCATCGCCGAGAAGCTGCGCAACCAGAAGAACGCCAGCGGCCGTCAGGGTCTGGTGCAGGGCCTGCTGCAGGAGTTCTCGCTGTCGTCGCAGGAAGGTGTGGCGCTGATGTGCCTGGCCGAAGCCCTGCTGCGCATCCCCGACAAGGCCACCCGCGACGCACTGATCCGCGACAAGATCGCCAGCGGCAACTGGAGCCAGCACCTCGGCCAGAGCCCGTCGATGTTCGTCAACGCAGCGAGCTGGGGCCTGCTGATCACCGGCAAGCTGGTGTCAACCCACAACGAGGCCGGCATGACCTCGGCGCTCAACCGCATCATCGGCAAGAGCGGCGAGCCGGTAATCCGCAAGGGCGTGGACATGGCCATGCGCCTGATGGGCGAGCAGTTCGTCACCGGCGAAACCATCGCCGAAGCCCTGGCCAACGCCGCCACACTGGAGAGCAAGGGCTTCCGCTACTCCTACGACATGCTCGGTGAAGCGGCACTGACCGAGGAAGACGCCAAGCGTTACCTGGCCTCCTACGAGCAGGCCATCCATGCCATCGGCAAGGCTTCCCACGGTCGCGGCATCTACGAAGGCCCGGGCATCTCGATCAAGCTGTCCGCCCTGCACCCGCGCTACAGCCGCGCCCAGTACGAACGCGTGATGGACGAGCTGTACCCGACCCTGCTGAGCCTGACCCAGCTGGCCAAGCAGTACGACATCGGCATCAACATCGACGCAGAGGAAGCCGACCGCCTGGAGCTGTCGCTGGATCTGCTCGAGCGCCTGTGCTTCGAGCCGAGCCTGGCCGGCTGGAACGGCATCGGTTTCGTCATCCAGGCCTACCAGAAGCGCTGCCCGTACGTGATCGACTACGTCATCGACCTGGCCAAGCGCAGCCGCCACCGCCTGATGATCCGCCTGGTCAAGGGCGCCTACTGGGACAGCGAGATCAAGCTGGCCCAGGTCAATGGCCTGGAAGGCTACCCGGTGTACACCCGCAAGCCGTACACCGATGTCTCCTACATCGCCTGTGCGCGCAAGCTGCTGGCCGCGCCGGAAGCCATCTACCCGCAGTTCGCCACGCACAACGCCCATTCGCTGTCGGCCATCTATCACCTGGCCGGGCAGAACTACTACCCGGGCCAGTACGAGTTCCAGTGCCTGCACGGCATGGGCGAGCCGCTGTACGAGCAGGTAGTAGGCACCATCAAAGACGGCAAGCTGAACCGCCCGTGCCGCATCTACGCACCGGTGGGCAGCCACGAGACCCTGCTGGCCTATCTGGTGCGTCGTCTGCTGGAAAACGGTGCCAACACCAGCTTCGTCAACCGCATCGCCGACCACAGCATCTCGCTGAAGGATCTGGTACTCGACCCGGTACAGCAGGTCGAGCAGATGGCGGCGCAGGAAGGCACCGTCGGCCTGCCGCACCCGCGCATCGCGCTGCCGCGCGACCTGTACGGCAAGGAGCGGGTCAATTCTTCGGGCCTGGATCTGGCCAACGAACATCGCCTCGGCTCGCTGTCCTCGGCGCTGCTGTCCACCGTCAACCACAGCTACCTGGCCGAGCCGATGCTCGGTTGCGATGGCGCCAACCCGGGCGAGCCGGAGCCGGTGCGCAACCCGGCCGATCATCGTGACCTGGTCGGCCATGTGCGCGAAGCCAGCGTTGCCGATGTCGACAGCGCCCTGCTCTGCGCCCTGGCCAGCGGGCAGATCTGGCAGTCCACCCTGCCGGCCGAGCGCGCCGCCGTACTGGAGCGCGCCGCCGACCTGATGGAAGCCGAGCTGCAACAGCTGATGGGCCTGCTGGTACGCGAGTCCGGCAAGACCTTCGCCAACGCCATCGCCGAAGTGCGCGAGGCGGTGGACTTCCTCCGTTACTACGCGATCCAGGCACGCAGTTTCAGCAATGACAGCCACCGGCCGCTGGGCCCGGTGGTGTGCATCAGCCCGTGGAACTTCCCTCTGGCGATCTTCACCGGTCAGGTCTGCGCCGCGCTGGCCGCCGGCAACACCGTGCTGGCCAAACCGGCCGAGCAGACGCCGCTGATCGCCGCCCAGGCCGTGCGCATCCTGCGCGAGGCCGGCGTGCCGGCCGGTGCCGTGCAGCTGCTGCCGGGCCGTGGTGAAACCGTCGGTGCGCGTCTGGTGGGTGACGAGCGCGTGCGTGGCGTGATGTTCACCGGCTCCACCGAAGTTGCCGGCATCCTCCAGCGCAACATTGCCGGTCGTCTGGATGCCCAGGGCCGTACCATTCCGCTGATCGCCGAAACCGGTGGCCTGAACGCCATGATCGTCGATTCCTCGGCGCTGACCGAGCAGGTGGTGATGGACGTGGTCGCCTCCGCCTTCGACAGCGCCGGCCAGCGCTGCTCGGCCCTGCGCGTGCTGTGCGTGCAGGACGACGTGGCCGACCGCGTGCTGACCATGCTCAAGGGCGCCATGGCCGAATACACCCTCGGCAACCCGGAGCGTCTGAACACCGACATCGGCCCGGTGATCGACGCCGAAGCCAAGGCCGGCATCGAAACCCACATCGCCAAGCTGCGCGAGAAAGGCCGCAAGGTCACTCAACTGGCACGCGTCAACGGCGAGGAGATCAAGCGCGGCACCTTCGTCGTACCGACCTTGATCGAGCTGGACAGCTTCGACGAAATGAAGCGCGAGATCTTCGGCCCGGTGCTGCACGTGGTGCGCTACCAGCGCGCTGACCTTGGCAAGCTGCTGCAGCAGATCAACGACAGCGGCTACGGCCTGACCCTCGGCGTGCACACCCGCATCGACGAGACCATCGCCCAGGTGGTCGGCACCGCCAAGGTCGGCAACCTGTATGTCAACCGCAACATGGTCGGCGCCGTTGTCGGCGTGCAGCCGTTCGGCGGCGAAGGTCTGTCCGGCACCGGCCCGAAAGCCGGTGGCCCGCTGTACCTGTATCGTCTGCTGTCGACCCGTCCGCAGGAGGCGGTCGCCCAGTACCTGCAACAGGCCGAGGTGCAGACCCTGCCGGTTCCGAGCGAACTGGACAAGGTGCGCGCCGCCTTCGCCGAGTGGGCAGGCAAGCAGGAGCCGGGCATCGCCACGCTGTTCGAGCAGTACCGCGCGCTGTCGCAGAGCTACAGCAGCCACACGCTGACCGGCCCGACCGGCGAGCGCAACAGCTACAGCCTGCTGCCGCGCGAGCGCGTGCTCAACCTGGCCGACGAGCGCAGCGACCTGCTGGCCCAACTGGCCGCCACCCTGGCGGTGGGCAGTAAGGCGATCTGGCTGGAAAGCCAGCGCGCGCTGCATGCCGAACTGCCGAAGGACGTGCAGAAGCACATCCAGCTGGTGGCCGACTGGAACAGCATCGACGTGGAGCTGGACGCCATCCTGCACCACGGCGATTCCGACCAGTTGCGCGCGGTGAGCGAGCAGGCAGCGCAGCGCAAGGGTGCCATCGTCGGCGTGCACGGGCTGAACAAGGGCGAAACCGACATTGCGCTGGAGCGCCTGCTGATCGAGCACGCCTTGAGCGTCAACACCGCAGCGGCTGGCGGTAACGCCAGCCTGATGACCATCGGTTAAACGCCGCTGTCATCTCGTGGAAAGCTGGCTGAAAGCTTTCCACGCCATGCTGTACCCACGCGGCGCAACTGCCTGCAGGGGCTACCCGCCCGGCACCGCGTTCTCTCCTTCCGACCTTCGGGTCTGCGCCAGCCTACCCGGCCGGCGCATCGAGCGGGGCCAAACGCCCCGCCCGCTCTTCCCCCCTCGAAACTCCATCTCAGTTAGCCATCATTGCGTAACGAAAAGTTCGGACTATAGTGTCAGGACTGGTGCGCCCAGGCGCGCCGGTCGGAGCTGCATTCCTGACTCGTTCAGGTGCTCGACAACGCCTGCATACAGGGATGTGCGTTGACGAATCCTGACTATTGATTCAAGTCAGGATGCAGTGCTCGTCAAACGCGCTCAATACCTATGTCCCCTTGTGACACGGAGGTAATTGAGATGTCTGATTCGACACAAAAACTCCGCCTCGGCGCATTGATTGCGCTGGTCGTCGGCTCCATGGTCGGCGGCGGTATTTTCTCCCTTCCGCAAAACATCGCTGCCAGCGCCAGCGCCGGGGCCACGCTTGTCGGCTGGTTGATCACCGGTGTCGGCATGCTGACCCTGGCGTTCGTGTTCCAGACCCTGGCCAACCGCAAGCCCGAACTCGACGGCGGGGTCTACGCCTACGCCAAGGCCGGTTTCGGCGACTACATGGGTTTCTCATCGGCCTGGGGCTACTGGATCAGCGCCTGGATCGGCAACGTCAGCTACATGGTGCTGCTGTTCTCCACCCTGGGTTACTTCTTCCCGGTGTTCGGTGAAGGCAACACCCTGCCGGCGGTGATCTGCGCCTCGCTGCTGCTCTGGCTGCTGCACTTTCTGGTGCTACGCGGCATCAAGGAGGCGGCGTTCATCAACACCGTCACCACCATCGCCAAGATGGTTCCCCTGGCGCTGTTCATCATCATCGCCGCCATCGCCTTCAAGTTCGACGTCTACACCGCGGATTTCTGGGGCCATGGCAACAGTGAACTGGGCAGCGTTATGGATCAGGTGCGCAACATGATGCTGGTCACCGTCTGGGTGTTCATCGGCATCGAAGGCGCAAGCATCTTCTCGGCCCGAGCCGAGAAACGCAGCGACGTTGGCAAGGCCACGGTGCTCGGCTTCGTCGGCGTGCTCCTGCTGCTGGTGCTGGTCAACGTGCTCAGCCAGGGCATTCTGGCTCAGGCCGAACTGGCCGGCCTGAAGAACCCGTCCATGGCCGGTGTACTGGAGCAGGTAGTGGGTCCCTGGGGCGCACAGCTGATCGCCATCGGCCTCATCGTCTCACTGGCTGGAGCCTTGCTGTCGTGGACGCTGCTGTGCGCCGAGATTCTCTTCGCCAGCGCGCGCGACCACACCATGCCGGAGTTCCTGCGCAAGGAGAACGCCAACCAGGTTCCGGCCAATGCGCTGTGGCTGTCCAACGGGCTGATCCAGCTTTTTCTGATCATCACTTTGTTCAGTGCCTCCACCTACCTCAGCCTGCTGTACCTGGCCACCTCGATGATTCTGGTGCCGTACTTCTGGTCCAGCGCCTATGCAGTGCTGCTGGCCGTGCGCGGCGAGACCTACGAAAACGCCGCTGGCGAGCGCAACAAGGATCTGCTGATCGCGGGTATCTCTACCCTTTACGCGGTCTGGCTGGTGTACGCCGCTGGCGTGCAGTACCTGCTGCTCTCGGCACTGCTGTATGCGCCTGGCGCGATTCTCTTCGCCAAGGCTAAGCGCGAACTGGGTCAACCCATCTTCACCGGCGTCGAGAAGCTGATTTTCGTCGTCGTGCTGATCGGTGCCGCCATTGCCGCCTACGGGCTCTATGACGGTTTCCTGAGTATCTGAAAACGCTGGCCGAGAGCGGCCAGCACGGGTCGCCGGCCAGTCTGAAAACTCGCTCAACGAGAAGGAGTTCGACATGTCCAAGAAAGCCCTCGGCGTTCATTCCGAAGCCGGCAAACTGCACAAGGTGATGGTCTGTTCGCCAGGCCTCGCCCACCTGCGCCTGACCCCCGCCAACTGCGACGAACTGCTGTTCGATGATGTGCTCTGGGTGTCGCAGGCCAAGCGCGACCACTTCGACTTCATGACCAAGATGCGCGAACGCGGCGTGGAAGTCGTGGAGATGCACAACCTGCTGGAAGAGACGGTCAGCGATCCTCACGCGCTGAAGTGGATTCTCGACCGCAAGATCACCCCCAACAGCGTCGGCCTCGGCCTGCAGAACGAAGTGCGTTCTTTCATCGAAGGTCTGGAACCGCGGCGCATCGCCGAGTTCCTCATCGGCGGTGTATCCGGTGCCGATCTGGCCAGGCACAAGGATTCCGAGGCGGCGAAGATGTTCAACGCCTACCTGGGCGAAGCCAGCTTCATCTTCCCACCGCTGCCCAACACCCAGTTCACTCGCGACACCACCTGCTGGATCTATGGCGGCGTCACCCTCAACCCGATGTACTGGCCGGCACGCCGTCAGGAAACCCTGCTCACCAGCGCCATCTACACCTTCCACCCGGACTTCGCCGACGAACCATTCGAGATCTGGTACGGCGATCCGGACAAGGATCATGGCTCGGCCACCCTTGAAGGCGGCGACGTGATGCCCATCGGCAACGGCACCGTGCTGATCGGCATGGGCGAGCGCACCTCGCACCAGGCCATTGGCCAGGTGGCACGCGCGCTGTTCGCCAAGGGCGCGGCAGACAAGGTGGTGGTCGCCGGCCTCGGCCGCTCGCGCGCGGCCATGCATCTGGACACCGTGTTCAGCTTCTGCGACCGCGATCTGGTGACCATCTTCCCGGAAGTGGCCAACAGCATCGTGCCCTTCATCCTGCGCCCGGACGAAAGCCGCCCCGGCGGCATCGACGTGCGCCGCGAGGACAAGCCCTTCGTCGACGTCGTCGCCGAGTGCCTCGGCCTCAAGCAACTGCGCGTGGTGGAAACCGGTGGCGACGCCTACGAGGCCGAGCGCGAGCAATGGGATGACGGCAACAACGTGGTCTGCCTGGAACCAGGCGTGGTCATTGGCTACGACCGCAACACCTACACCAATACCCTGCTGCGCAAGGCCGGCGTCGAGGTCATCACCATCAGCGCCAGCGAACTGGGCCGCGGTCGTGGCGGCGGCCACTGCATGACCTGCCCGATCATTCGCGACCCAATCGACTACTGATCCAGCCAACCCCGGCGGCCATCCGCTGCCGGGGCGTTTCAGCTGCCCACAAGGAGAGAGAACCATGGCGTTCAACATGCACAACCGTAACCTGCTCAGCCTGATGCACCACAGCACCCGCGAGCTGCGTTACCTGCTCGACCTGTCCCGCGATCTCAAGCGTGCCAAGTACACCGGCACCGAGCAACAGCACCTGACCCGCAAGAACATCGCGCTGATCTTCGAGAAGACCTCCACCCGCACCCGCTGCGCCTTCGAGGTCGCCGCCTATGACCAGGGCGCCAACGTCACCTACATCGACCCGAACTCGTCGCAGATCGGCCACAAGGAATCGATGAAAGACACCGCCCGCGTGCTCGGGCGCATGTACGACGCCATCGAGTACCGCGGCTTCAAGCAGGAAATCGTCGAAGAGCTGGCCACCTATGCCGGGGTACCGGTGTTCAACGGCCTGACCGACGAATACCACCCGACGCAGATGCTCGCCGATGTGCTGACCATGCGCGAGCACAGCGACAAACCCTTGCATGACATCGCCTACGCCTACCTGGGTGACGCCCGCAACAACATGGGCAACTCGCTGCTGCTGGTCGGCGCCAAGCTCGGCATGGACGTACGCATCGCCGCGCCCAAGGCGCTGTGGCCGAGCGACGAACACGTCGCCGCCTGCAAGAAGTTCGCGGAAGAAAGTGGCGCACGCATCCTGCTCACCGAAGATCCGAAAGAGGCGGTCAAGGGCGTGGACTTCGTCCACACCGACGTCTGGGTCTCCATGGGCGAGCCGGTGGAAGCCTGGGGTGAGCGCATCGAGGAACTGCTGCCCTATCAGGTCAACATGGACATCATGAAGGCCACCGGCAACCCGCGCGCCAAGTTCATGCACTGCCTGCCGGCTTTCCACAACAGCGATACCAAGGTTGGCAAGCAGATCGCCGAACAGTATCCGCACCTGGCCAACGGCATCGAAGTCACCGAAGACGTCTTCGAATCGCCCTGGAACATCGCCTTCGAGCAGGCGGAAAACCGCATGCACACGATCAAGGCGATATTGGTCGCGACACTGGCTGACATCTGAGAATCGACTGAAAGTCTGCTGCGCGTCGGCACTGCTGCGTTAAAAACAGGATCGGAATGCTCATGTACAAAAGTACACTCCGCTTCCTCCCTGTTTTTGCCTTGCATTGCTCTAGCTCGCAAGACTTTAAGCCGGTTCTGGCCGCCCGTAGCCCGGATGAAATCCGGGAACGACCTGTTCCACTACCCCGGATTGCATTCGGGCTACGAACACGAACAAGGAGAACAGCATGCGACTCGTCATCGCCCTGGGCGGCAATGCCCTGCTTCGCCGCGGTGAAGCCATGACCGCGGAAAACCAACGTGAGAACGTACGTACCGCTTGCCGGCAGATCGCCAAGGTGGCGCCCGGCAACGAGCTAGTAATCGCCCACGGCAACGGCCCGCAGGTCGGCCTGCTGGCCCTGCAGGGCAACGCCTATGACGCCGCCAACCCCTACCCGCTGGACGTGCTCGGCGCCGAGACAGAAGGCATGATCGGTTACATGATCGAACAGGAGCTGGGCAACCTGCTGCCTTTCGAAGTGCCCTTCGCCACCATCCTCACCCAGGTCGAGGTGGACAGTGGCGATCCGGCCTTCAAGAAACCCACCAAGCCCATCGGTCCGGTCTACGGAAAGGAAGAAGCCGAACGCCTGGCCGCCGAGAAAGGCTGGAATATCGCCCCGGACGGCGACAAGTTTCGCCGCGTGGTGGCCAGCCCAAGACCGCAGCGCATCTTCGAGATCCGCCCGATCAAGTGGTTGCTGGAAAAAGGCAGCGTGGTGATCTGCGCTGGTGGCGGCGGCATCCCGACCATGTACGACGGCAATCAGCTGCGTGGCGTCGAAGCGGTGATCGACAAGGACCTCTGCTCAGCCCTGCTGGCCGAACAGCTCAACGCCGACCTGCTGGTGATCGCCACCGATGTGGACGCGGCCTATGTCGAGTGGGGCAAACCCGGGCAGAGATCCATCGCCGAAGCTCATCCCGATGAAATTGAGAAACTCGGCTTCGCCGCAGGTTCCATGGGACCCAAGGTACAGGCTGCCTGCGAGTTCGCGCGCAATACCGGCAACAGTGCAGTGATCGGCTCGCTGGAAAACATCGAAGCCATCGTCCAGGGCCGTTCCGGCACGCGCATCAGCCTGGACGCCAAGGGCATCATCCATCGCTGAGAGGGCACGAGCATGTTCACCCCTGGTCACCTGCACCGCGACAACCACGACCGCCCCGAGCATATGCGCCAACTGCCGCCCTTCTCGGTGGATTTCTACTACGAAGTCCGTCAGGACCCGCAGCAGGGGCCGATGCTGCACATGCGCCTGGTCGGCGACGTCGACGGCAGGCACTTCGAGGAAACCTTCGAGCTGCATCGCGATGTCGCCTTCAACTTCGCCAGCGTCGCCACCCGCATCGCCGCCCGTCATGGCCTGCACCCCAACGCCAGTCCGGTGATGCGCGGCCACGACGAATACGACAAGGTATTCGCCGATATCCGCGCCAAACTGCACGCCAAACCAGGCGAGCCGGTGAACCTCGACCACGTGCTCTGACGTAGCCCGGATGAAATCCGGGGCTCTCGCTCATTTCCCGGATTGCATCCGGGCTACGCGCTGAAACAGCCATTTATCGTCACTCCCGCGTAGGCGGGAGCCCAGATGATTCCTAGGTTCTGGATGCCCGCCTGCGCGGGCATGGCGTTTTTCTCAGATGCGATCATTTAATTTAAGTAACCGCCTGGACGCTCGACCAGCGCGGTCCCGCGCGCCCTACTGGCTCTCAGGCCTGCATCGTCCAGCCATGCACACCCATCGCTGCTTGGCGCCCTGCCTCCGAGCGCGTCGGATGAGGGTGGCAGGTCAGCGCGATGTCTTCGGCCGAGGCAGAGAACTCCATGGCCACGCAGTACTCGCCGATCAACTCGCCCACGCTCGGACCGATCATGTGCACGCCAAGAATCTGGTCGGTATTGGCGTCGGCGAGGATCTTCACGAAACCTTCGGTCTCGTGGTTGATCTTCGCCCGGCTGTTGGCAGTGAAGGGAAACTTGCCCACCTTGTAGGCACGTCCCTCTGCCTTCAACTCCTCCTCGCCCTTGCCGACACTGGCCACCTCGGGTCGCGTGTAGATCACACCTGGAATCACCCCGTAGTTGACCTCCGCCTTATGCCCAGCGATGCGTTCGATACAGGCCACAGCCTCGTCTTCAGCCTTGTGCGCGAGCATCGGACCGGAGGTGACATCACCAATGACCCACACACCGGGTACGCCGCTCTGGTGTTTTTCGTTGCTCAGCATGCCGCGCTTGTCGGTGCTCAGCCCGACGTTCTCCAACCCCAGCCCGTTGGTATAGGGACGCCGGCCGATAGCCACCAGCACGTAGTCGGCCGCCAGGGTTTCACTCGCACCGCCAGCGGCAGGCTCCAGACTCAGGATGACGCCGGACTTGCTCGTCTTCGCACCCGTGACCTTGGTGCCCAGCTTGAAGCTCATGCCCTGCTTGGTCAGGGCGCGCTGCAAGGTCTTCGCGGTTTCGCCGTCCAGGCCGGGGCTAATGCGATCAAGGTATTCCACCACTGTGACCTGGCTGCCCAGACGACGCCAGACCGAGCCGAGCTCCAGGCCGATCACCCCGGCACCGATCACCACCAGATGCTTGGGCACTTCGGGCAACGACAGCGCACCGGTGGAGTCGAGGATGCGCGCATTGTCGATGCTCACCCCGGGCAGCGGCGTCGGTTCGGAGCCCGTGGCGATGACGATGTTCGGCGTTTCCAGCAGGCGCTCGCCGCCTTCGTGCAGCTTGACCTGCACGCGACCAGGGCCTTCGATGCGGCCCCACCCCCTGACACATTCCACCTTGTTTTTGCGAAACAGGAATTCCACCCCCTTGGTCAGCGCTTCGACGCTGTCTGCCTTCTGCTTCATCATCTGCCCCAGGTTGAGTGCCGGCGTGACCTCCACACCCAGCGCACTGAGTTCACCGCCGGACGCCGCCTCGTAGAGTTCGGAGGCATGCAGCAATGCCTTGGACGGCATGCAACCGACGTTCAGGCAGGTGCCGCCCAGGGTTTCGCGGCCCTCGACGCAGGCCACCTTCAGGCCCAGCTGGCCGGCTCGAATGGCGGCGTTGTAACCACCGGGGCCGGCGCCGATGATGACCACGTCATAGCTGCTCATTGCTTTGTCCTCGATTCAGGGAAGTTTGCCGATCACCGCAGCTGCGACGACCGGGCGGACACGCAGAAGGTGGAAGAACAGAAACGCCAGCAACGCGAACAGTGCGTTCAAGGCAACCATAGGCCAGGCCGAGCCATCCTGCAGCGCGCCAAGAAGCAGACCCGCCAGAGTGGCGCCGACCATCTGCGAGAAGCCCATCAACCCGGCTGCTAATCCGGCACGCTGCGGATTGGGAATTACCGCACCGGCCACGGCGGCCGGCAGCAGCATGCCGCCGCCCAGCGTTACCAGCACTTGCGGTAGCGACAACCCCAGAAGTGACAGGCCGAACAGCAGGTAAACCACCAGCGTCAGCAATGACCCGATCAGAACCAGCGCCACACCGATGCCCACCACCCGTTGCGGCCCCAGGCGCTGCACCTTGCGCAGGGTGAACAGCGCACCGCCGAGCAGGCCGGAAACGATCAGAGCAAAGGTCAGGCCGTACTGCGCGGCGCTTAGTCCCAACAGGCCGATATACACCGACGACGAGCCAGCTACCACGACGAACATAGCGCCGTAGGTACAGGCGATGGTCAGCGCCAGCGCGCGGCAGCTGGGCCAGACCTGCAGATAGGTGGTCAGCAGCCCCTTGAAGCGGCCAGCCTGCGGATCAGGTTGCAGGTGCGTTTCGCGATAGCCGCCAAGCACCGATAGCAATGCCAGGATGCCAAGCATCAGGGTCGCCATCAGAGGCGCGCGCCAACCTCCGTACTGGGTCAGCAGCCCGCCGACCACCGGCGACAGGACGATGGCAGCAAACATGCCAAGCACGGTCAGCGCAAGGGCCGGCCCCGCCTGCTCCTGCCACACGTCACGGATGATGGCGCGCGCCAGTACCAGTGCGGCACAGGCGCCCAGGCCCTGCAACACGCGCATGCCGATCAGCACCTCGATGTTAGGCGCCAGCAGCATGCCGAAGGTCGCCAGCAGGTAAAGACTCAGGCCGACCAACAACACCGGGCGGCGCCCCAGGCGATCCGACAAAGGCCCTAGCAACAACTGCCCAATGCCGAAAGCGCCAACGAACAGCGACAGCGCCAGCAGACTCCTACCGGGCGGTGCGCTCAAACCCCGTTCCAGCTCCCCCAAGGCTGGAATCAGTAATTGCGTGGAGGTTTCACCTAGCGCGGTGAGCAGCATCAGGATGGTCAACAGAACACGGGACGGACGCATGACAGGCTCCAAAGACTGGCGGTTATTTATATTTCGACCATAATATGAACTATTACATGTCGTCCATCATATTTATCCGGAGCTTGTATGCCCCCCTTATCACGAGATGCTCGCCTCGCCACCTGGATCGCCGAAGAACAGGCAGTTCGTAGCCAGCTCGCGGCCCCCGGCACCCTCACTCCGGCCGAGGTGGCCGCCATGGCACCGATGGATTTCTTCGACGGAATCGGTCGCGGCGACCTTCCTTCGCCGCCGATCAACGCAGTGCTCGACTTCACGCCGGTGCATTGGGCCAGCGGCCTGTTCGTATTCCAGGGCACTCCGGATCAGCGCCACTACAACCCGTTGGGCAGCGTACACGGCGGTTACATCGCAACCCTGCTCGACTCCTGCATGGGCTGTGCCGTACATACCCTGCTCAAGCCGGGCCAGGCCTACACCACCACTGACCTGCGGGTCAGCTACATCCGCGCACTGCGCAGCGAGGCTGGCCCAGTGCGCGCGGAAGGCCGCATCATCCATGTCGGTCGCTCCACGGCCCTGGCCGAAGGCCGCCTGTATGACGTCGAGGAACGCCTCTATGCCGTCGCCTCCACTACCTGCCTGATTCTCGACATGAACGCCGCGCGCCAGAACAGCGACGCGGGTGTAAGATGACGGCCAGCATCTGAAAGACGGGAATGCCCATGCGCTATTCGGAAGATCACAAGGCCAAGACTCATCAACGCATCATCGAAGAAGCGGCCCTGCGCTTTCGCCGCGACGGCGTCGGGGCTACCGGCCTGCAACCGCTGATGAAAGCGCTGGGTCTGACCCACGGCGGCTTTTACGCCCACTTCAAGTCCAAGGACGATCTGGTGGAAACCGCGCTGCAGCATGTCGTGCAGGAGCTTTCCGGCAACGCCGGGGCTCCGGAGAAGGATACCGAGGCGCCGCTGCCGCATCTCATTGCCAGCTACCTGTCCAGCGCGCACCGCGCCAATCCCGGTGCCGGCTGCCCGTTGCCGACCATGTCTGCTGAGCTGGGGCAGCGTGGCGAACCCAGTGCCACCACCGACACCATGGTACGTAACCGCCTGGCCCTGATCGAAAGCAACCTGCCAGGCGACGATGCTGAAGATCAAAGCGTGCTGATGCTGTCGGCCATGGTCGGCGCCCTGCTGCTGTCGCGCAGCGTCAAGGACCCGGAACTGTCCGACCGCCTGCTGAAAACGACTCGACGCCTGCTGATCGAAAAGGCGCAGAAGCAGTAACGCGTGCCACTTGGCGCACCCTGCAGCCCGGGTGCGCCGCTTGGCATCACTTATAGCGCGCAGCCGCCTGATTGCGCGACAGATTCGGCCCCAACGCTGCTCTCGCCTTGACGAAGGCATCCCAATCGGCGGCGTCAGGCAGCGACGGAATGGTCACCAGCTCCTTCTGATCGAAACCGGCCAGCGCTGCGTCAACCATCTCGCCCACCTCCATGATCATCGAGGGCGGCAGTGCCGACGCATCGGCGCCGCTGCGCTGCCAGATCTCGGTGCGGGTCACGCCCGGCAGCACCGCCTGCAGTTGCACCCCAGTTTCGCGCAACTCGCCAGCCAGTGTCTGGGTCAGGCTCAGTACATAAGCCTTGGTCGCGCTGTACACCGCGTTGAACATCTCGGGAGCCAGAGCCACCACCGAACCCAGATTGATGATGCTGCCCCGTCCTGCCGCTGAAAAATTGGCGGCAGCGGCAGCGGCAAGGCGCGTCAGCGTCACCACGTTGAGCTGAATCATGGCCTCGGCCTGATCCAGATCAGCGGACACCAGCGGGCCATTCATGGCAACACCGGCGTTGTTGACCAGCAGGGTGATGGTCGAGTCGTCACGCAGACGCTGCTCCACTTTCAGCACGTCGGCCTTGCTGATCAGATCGGCGGGCAGCACTTCGACCTGAATGCCGTGCTCGGCACCGAGTCGCTCGGCCAGAGCCTCGAGGCGCCCGGCATCGCGCGCCACCAGCAGCAGGTCATAACCGCGCCGGGCCAGGCGATCGGCATAGGTCGCACCGATGCCGGTCGAGGCACCTGTAACAAGAGCGGTTCCGAGGGTGGCTTGGGTATTCATGGTGTTTTTCTCCTGGGGTGAATGAGTGCGAGGAAATCCTCTCACTCATAAAATTATGGTCATAATTTAAAATTCATATTATGACCATAATAAAATCAGTCAAGCATTTCCTTGAGAAGGAAACGTTGTGTCCGCCAGGCGATCACGCACCAAGTTATGGCTTTATTGTCCTACTGGTCAGAAAATGGTGCACCGATCGTGCGCCGATCGGGCCTGAATCTCCGCACATCCGATTGATTTGCAAGAAATAAAAGCAGTCACGAGAATTGGCGCCGTTTTTGCTCCAGCAAAAACAGTCTGACCAGGCGGACAGCTTTAGTCTGTCGTCGCTAAGCGACGCTGCCCGCCAGAAATGCAGGCCAAAAAATATAACGACACGTCGTAACCACTAGGAGCTTCCATGAACCGCACCCTTTCTTCGCTGGTGCTCGCCGGCGGTCTGCTGGCAGGCGGCCAGGCCATCGCCGGCGACCTGATGCACTGGCAGAACAACAGCCTGACCTACCTCTATGGGCAGGACTTCAAGGTCGACCCCGAGATCCAGCAGACCATCACCTTCGAGCACGCCAGCGGCTGGAGCTTCGGCGACCTGTTCTTCTTCACCGATGTGATCAAGTTCAACACCGACGCGCAGAACGGTAACGGCGATGGCCACACCTACTACGGCGAGTTCAGCCCGCGTCTGTCGTTCGGCAAGATCAGCGGTGCCGATCTGTCCTTCGGCCCGATCAAGGACGTGCTGCTGGCCTTCACCTACGAGTTCGGCGAGAAGGACGTTGACGCCTACCTGCTGGGCCCGGCATTCGATCTGGACATCCCCGGTTTCGACTACTTCCAGCTCAACACCTACCTGCGCAAACCGGACGGCAGCCGTCCAGGCAAGAACGTCTGGCAGATCACCCCGGTGTGGAGCTACACCATCCCGGTCGGCGAATCCGACATCGTCATCGATGGCTTCATGGACTGGGTAGTGGACAACGACGAGAACCGCCGCGGCGACTACCACGCCAACCTGCACTTCAACCCGCAGATCAAGTACGACCTGGGCAAAGCGCTGAAGTGGGGCGAGAAACAGCTGTACGTCGGTATCGAGTACGACTACTGGAAGAACAAGTACGGCATCAAGGACGGCGGCGACGTCAGCCAATTCGTTGGCCCGACCGATCAGAACACCGCCAGCCTGCTGGTCAAGGCGCATTTCTGACCGGCGCCCGCTTGTGTGAATGGCCAAGGTCGCAGGATTTTGCGACCTTCTGCCAATGCCCACCGTCAACCGGACGTGTTTAGCTGCAAGGCATCACCAGACCTTCACCCAAGGATGGACGATGCCTCCGCGTATCCTGCTACTCACAACCCTCGCCATGCTGGCCTTCGCCGGCAACTCGCTGCTGTGCCGCCTGGCACTGCGTGAAACCGAAATCGACGCGGCCAGCTTCACCGCCATTCGCCTGCTCTGCGGCGCGGTGACCCTGTGGCTGTTGCTGAAACTGCGCCAAGGCAGGCAGCCGATGGCCGGCAACTGGCCTGGCGCCCTGGCGCTGTTCACCTATGCGGCCGCCTTTTCCTTCGCCTACCTGCAACTGGATACCGGTGCCGGCGCCCTGCTGCTGTTCGGCGCGGTGCAGCTGAGCATGCTGTTCTGGGGTTGGCTGCGCGGCGAACGCATGGGTCTGGCCGCCAGCCTCGGTACAGCACTGGCCACCGCTGGCCTGCTGGCACTGCTGCTACCGGGCGCCAGCGCACCACCGCTTGTGGCCGCACTGCTGATGCTACTGGCCGGTATCGCCTGGGGTGCATACTCCCTGCTTGGCCGCGGCCAGGGTGATCCGCTGGCAGTAACCGCCGGCAATTTCATGCGCGCAACGCCGCTGGCGTTGCTGCTGGCGGCGCTGCTATTGGCGCAGCTCGACTGGGACGGCCCTGGCCTGTTCTACGCACTGCTGTCCGGCGCTCTGACCTCGGGCATCGGTTACGCCATCTGGTACAGCGCCCTACCCGGCCTGCGCGCCAGCCAGGCGGCCACTGTGCAATTGAGCGTGCCGATTCTCGCCGCACTCGGCGGCAGCCTGCTACTGGGCGAAGCGCTGAGCCTGCGTCTGCTGCTCAGCGCCGTTGCCGTGCTAGGCGGCATCGCGCTGGTACTGGGCAGTCGGCAACGTGCCGGGAGCTAATGGCGCGTGCAGCGGTCTTCTATCCTGAGCCCATAACCTCCAGGGAAGATCGCCATGCCCCGCCTGCTTCGTCTTTGCCTTGTCACCCTGCTCGCCGCCGGCCTCGGCGCCTGCGCCAGCCTGGGCAACCGTGATCCGCTACGGGTCGATCTGGTCGGCCTGGAGCCTCTGCCCGGCCAGGGTCTGGAGGTGCGCTTCGCGGTCAAGCTACGGGTACAGAACCCCAACGACAGCGCGGTAAGTTTCAACGGCATGGCGCTGGATCTGGACGTCAACGGCCAACCGCTGGCCAGTGGTGTCAGTGACCAGAGCGGCAGCGTACCGCGCTTCGGCGAAACGGTGGTGAGCGTACCGGTGAGCATTTCGGCGTTTTCGGTGATGCGCCAGGCCTGGGGCGCGGCCGGCTACCAAGCGGGTCAGGAGGTGCCCTACAGGCTGCGCGGCAAACTGGCTGACGGCCTGTTCGGTACCCGCCGCTTCAGCGTCAGCGGTACCCTCGACTGGCCGCAGCCGCCAACCCCCTACTGACGCAGGAGCCGGCGGCTGTAATGGTTTCAGGCAGCCTGGCGGCTGCTCCGCGAGGACGCGCGGCGGTAACAGGCCTCGCCGAAAGCCTGGAAGATCTTCACCGAATCCGGGTTCAGTGCAGCCTGCCATTCCGGGTGCCACTGCACCGCAAACAGGAACGGCGACAGGCTCGGCGCATGGACGGCTTCGATCAGACCATCCTCGGCGGTGGCCAGCACTTCCAGCCCCTTGCCCAGGTTGCGGATGGCCTGGCCGTGCAGGGAGTTGACCTGAATTTCGTCCTTGCCAAGCAGTTCGGCAAACCAGCTTCCCGGTACGGGACGCACGCTGTGGCTGGGCGCGTATTGCACCTCGACCGGATCATCGGGGTTCTCGCGATGGTCGTTGAAGCCGGGTTCGGCGTAGACCTTCTGGTAGATGTCGCCGCCCAGTGCCACGTTGATTTCCTGCATGCCTCGGCAGATGCCGAAGATCGGCAGGCCGCGGGCGATGGCAGCACGAATCAGAGGCAGATCGAACAGATCGCGATCACGATCCTGCGCCTTGTTCGGCGTTTCGTTCTCCTGCCCGTAGAGCGCCGGGTCGATATTGCTGCCGGCCCCGGTCAGGTAAACACCGTCGGCCATGTCCAGATACTGCTCGAGATCCTCGGTGCCACAGCAGGTGGGCACCAGTACCGGCACGCAACCGGAGAACTCGACCAGAGGCTGGATGTATTTGTGGGTCATTACCTGATAGTCGTGGCCCTTGCGCTCCTGAGCACCCATGGACATCAACACGACGGGCTTGCGGGGGGTGTTGCGGTTCTTGTTGTCGGACATACGTCACCTTGGGACAGGCCGGGCCTGTCGTTGCTGTGCAGACCGGCGTCCGGCAGGGGCTCTGCCGCCACGGGTGGCCTGTTTGGCTAACCCCGTGCACCCATGCTCCTCCTGAGCCAGAGTGCCGCCTTCCGACGGCGGCTCGAACCGGGTCATCTCCATCCGGAGAGGGGCTGCAGCGATGCTGCCCGTTACCCGGTTCGGCAACGGAATCTGTAGCCAGTCTGCCCTAGCCGTAAAATATGTCAAACAAATCGCACCGTATTCTTCGACCTACTAGCTGCTGAACGGCCAAGAAAAGCGTTAAAAGTCGCCTGAAAGGCATATCCGACGAACATCTTCCTGTTTGAAAGTCCAATATTTAAAACACCCGCCTTGCAGCTGCTCTGCCCTCCGGAGCGGCGCGCATCGACAAAACCTTATATAATCTGCGGTTTTCTCCACACCGACGAGGCCACCCCTTGACCGCCCTGCCGCCCTGCCCCAAGTGCAACTCCGAATACACCTACGAAGATGGCGATCAGCTGATCTGCCCCGAATGCGCGCACGAATGGAAAGTCGGCGAAAACGCCGAGGCCAGCGACGATGCGCGTGTGATCAAGGACTCGGTCGGCAACCTGCTGCAGGATGGCGACACCATCACCGTGATCAAGGACCTCAAGGTCAAGGGCTCGTCCCTGGTGGTCAAGGTCGGCACCAAGGTGAAGAACATCCGCCTGGTGGATGGCGATCACGACATCGATTGCAAGATCGATGGCATCGGCGCGATGAAGCTCAAGTCCGAGTTCGTGCGTAAAGTCTGATATCGCGTCCCGCCTCGCCCGAAACTGGCTAACCTCTATAACAGGTCGGTCACGAGGTATCCCGCCATGCGCTATCTGTTGCTCGCCTTGCTGGCTCTGGCCAATTCGCTGGCAGCGCAGCCCTGGCGGGTTGTGGGTGACGAACAGTTCGCCCCCTACAGCTTCGTCACCGCCGAAGACGATACGCCGCGTGGACTCGATGTAGAGCTGGTCGACGCGGTGCTGCGCGAGGCGCAGGTTCCCTACGAAATTCGCCTGTATCCCTGGGAGCGGGTCAAGCGCATGCTCGACCGGGGCGAAGTGCAGATGGCTTTCCAGTTCGCCGGCACCCCGCAGCGTCAGGAGCAGTACGAGCTGGTCGGCCCGCTGCGCGTTGGCGCAACCGTGTTCATGACCACCGCCAAGACAGCTATAAAGGATTGGAAGACGCTGGATGACCTTTCGCCGTACGTGATCGGCCAGGTGCGCGGTTATGCCTATGAAGAGAATTTCGACGGCGCCGACCTGTCCCGCGACAGCAGCGCGCAGAACCCACGGCAACTGGTGTCGATGCTGCTGGCCGGGCGCATCGACATCATCGTCGGCGACCAGGCCCAGCTGCTGTATTTCATTCGCGAACAGCGTGCGCTGGATCAGGTACGCGTGCTTCCCCGTCCGCTGATCAAGATGCCGCGTTTCGTAGCCTTCAGCAAAGGCGATATCGAGCGCGCCCGGACATTTTCCGAAGCCCTGGTGCGTCTGCGCGGTAACGGCAAGCTGGATGCAATCCAGCACCGCTGGCAGCAGTGACGCGTCACTGCACCGGCAGGAAGTTCAACAGGAAAAGACTCTGCGCGTAGTTGGCGCCCATGCGCCGGTAACGCTCCTCCAGCACATGAGTGAGCAGATCGAGGCGCGCCACCATCTTGCCGAACTCCACGGCATAGCTGAGGTTGTTGCCCTGCTCGGAGAATTCGTTGGACAGCAGCAGCGGCTGCCCTGAGGCATCGCGCCGTTGCGAGAGCATCCAGCCGGCTTTCTCCAGGTTGCGCGCAGCGTTGTGGATGAACTGCGCATTGAAGCTGTCGGTCAGGTAGAACTCGGTGCGACCGCCATGCGCGGTGACCAGCATGCTGCCGATGGCATAGGTGAAGGCCGCCACGCGGTCGCCCTGAAAGGCCGGGCTCAGGGAGTAATCCAGTGCCTCGATATCGCGCCGACCACCCAGCGTCGGCCAGTCCTGATTGTGTTCGATGGCGTACTGGATGGCGCGCTCGGCAGCTGCGGCGTCGGGCAGGGAGTTCTTGCGCCATTCGCGCGGGTTGCGCTGGTACAGCTTGTTCATCAGCCGATACAGGCTGTTGAGATTGTTGCGCATGGCCAGGGTCGCCATACGGTCGACATCGGTCTGCAGCACTTCGGAGGGTTTGAGCGGGCTGCGGGTGTGGATGATCGAGTCATTGTCCAGACGGCCAGAGCAGCCACTCAGCAACAGGAACGCAGCAAGCCCCGGCAGCAATAACCGTCGCCACATCAGCGCGTCGTTGAATGCCCTGCCCTGTACGGCAGACGCTGGCCTCGCCCCCATAAGGAAGTTCCCTGGCTGGCGCGCGCCGGAGTGACGCGCGCAACACTCAGAACCTCAGTAAAGCGCAAAAATTCCATGCTGGCCGTGCACTGGCGCATAAACCATGCCGCAAATGCCCGGCACGGCAGGGAACGCGCCTGCTCAGGCCGGGCTGACAGCCCATTGCTCCAGCCGCGTCACGCTCTCGCGGTAGGGCTTGAGGCTCTTGCCCAGCAGGATGATGGACATCAGCACCGCCAGGGTGGTGACGATCAGCAGTGAATAGCGCAGGGCCGCGTCATCGGCGAAGACGAAGTCGGTGACCAGGGCCACGGCAGTCGGACCAATCCCCAGGCCGAACAGGGTGATGACGAACAGGTAGATGGCCGAAGCCTGACCGCGCATAGAGTTGGGCATGATTTCCTGGATCGCCGCCGGCGCCACGCCGAACGGCATGCTCAGGCAGAACACCGTGGGCGCCAGGAGCAGGCTGGCCCAGAAAGCGGTGTCCATCAGCGGGAACAGCGTCACCATCGGCAAGGCACCGAGCGCCGAATAAAGGCCCACGCGCATGTTGGCATCGCTGCGCCCGCGCTTGGCCATCCAGTCCGCCAGGCGACCACCGAAGACGATGCCCAGGCAACCGAACACCGCAACGATGCTGCCATAGACGATCCCGACCTGGCCGGCGTCCCAACCGTAGGTGCGGATGTAGAAGGAAGGAACCCAGGCCGCACTGCCGTAACCGGCGAAGGCCAGACCGGCGAAGCCGAAGTTGTGCAGCAGCACGGTGCGCCGGTTGGCGCGGATATAGCGGCCCACCTCGCTGAGCGGCACAGCGACGCCCGCACCGGCGCCACGCCGGACCGGTTCCTTGACAGCCAGCATCAGCAGGGTGAACAGCACGCCGGCGCCGCCGAGGATCAGGAAGATCAACTGCCAGGGGCGTACCTCGCCCAGCACCGGCAGGACTACGTCGCCCTGCGCCGAGGCGAACTGAATGACCAGACCGCCCACCAGAAAGGCCAGGCCCGAGCCCAGATAAACCCCCATCGAATAGACGCTGATCGCCGTGGCCCGGCGCTCGGCGGGAAAGCTGTCGGCGATCAGCGAATAGGCGGCCGGCGACAACGCCGCCTCGCCCACGCCCACGCCGATGCGGCAGAGCAGGAACTGCCAGTACATCTTGGCCATGCCGCAGGCTGCCGTGGCAGCACTCCAGAACAGGACGCCAACGGCTATCAGACCGCGCCGGCTACGGGTATCGGCCACACGGCCCAGCGGAATGCCGCACACGGTATAGAACAGCGCGAAGGACAGCCCCATCAGCAGGCTCATCTGCGTATCGCTGATCAGCAGGTCACGGCGGATGGGCTCGACCAGCAGGTTGAGGATCTGCCGATCGACGAAGGACAGGACGTACGCCACCATCAGGATGGCAACAGTGACCCAGGCTCGGACACTGGAGGGATAGCCGTTATTGTTGTTATGCACGGACGCTCTCCTCGGCACCGCAGAACGCGATGCGCGGCGGTTGAAAGTGGCGTCAGCTTAGGACGATATAAACGGCAGTGAGTATCGCTCGAAGGTGTTATCAGGTCGGCGAATGCTTCATACCCGCCGAGGCGAATGGCTCGCCTCGGCGATATGCGACACGGCTTAAAGTGACTGGGGCGCGCGCTCGCACAGACTGTTCAAAGCAGCTGCCCACTGTGGATGATCGTTCAGACAAGGCACCAGCTGCAGGCTCTCGCCGCCGGCTTCGACGAACTGTTCGCGGCCACGGTCGCCGATCTCTTCCAGGGTCTCGATGCAGTCGGCGACGAAGGCCGGACACATCACCAGCAGCTTCTTCACCCCCTGCGCAGCCAGCTCGTCGAGACGCGCCTCGGTATAGGGCTCGATCCACTTGGCACGGCCCAGGCGCGACTGGAAGCTTACCGACCACTGTTCCGGGCGCAGGCCGATGCGCTCGGCGAACAGCTCGGCAGTGCGCAGGCATTGCGCGCGGTAACAGTTGGCGAGCACCTCGGGCGACGCGCTGCGGCAGCAGTCGTCGCCTTTCAGGCAATGGCCACTGCTGTCGAGCTTGTGCAGGTGCCGCTCCGGCAGGCCGTGGAAGCTCAGCAGCAGGTGGTCGAAATCCTGTTCCAGATAGGGTCTGGCACTGGCCGCCAGGGCATCGAGGTACTCCGGCTGGTCGTAGAACGGCGGCAGCGTGGACAGATGCAGGTCCAGCCCACGCTCACGTATCACCCGCTTGACCTCTTCGATCACCGTCGTGGTGGTGCTGTCGGCGAACTGCGGATACAGCGGTGCCAGCGTCACCTGACGAATGCCCTGCGCGGCCATGCGCTGCAGGGTCGACTCGATGGACGGCTCACCATAGCGCATGGCCAGCTCCACCGGGCCATGGCTCCAGTGCGTTTTCATCGCTTCCTGCAGACGGCGGCTGAGCACCACCAGCGGTGAACCTTCATCCCACCAGATCGAGGCATAGGCATGCGCCGACGCCGCCGGACGCTTGATCAGGATCAGCGACACCAGCAGGCGCCGCAGGGGCCAGGGCAGATCGACCACATAGGGATCCATCAGGAACTGATTTAGATAACAGCGGACATCGGCTACTTCGGTGGACGCGGGCGAACCCAGGTTAACCAGCAACAATGCGTGATCGGTCATGCGAAATCCTAGTCAGTGATGGCTCAGCAGATCGACCAGAGCCACATCCAGATGGGTGAAACGAAAACTGAAGCCCGCCTCCAGCAGGCGCGTCGGCGCGGCACGCTGACCGCCCAGCAGCAACTCTGACATTTCACCGAGCACGGCACGCAGGACGAAGGCCGGTGCCGGCAACAGGGTCGGGCGACTCAGCGCCTGCCCAAGCGCCTTGCTGAACTCGGCATTGCGCACCGCTATCGGCGCGCAGGCATTATACGGACCGCTGGCATCGCCTTGCTGCAAGAGAAAATCCATCAGGCCGATTTGATCGGCGATATGAATCCACGGCATCCACTGCCGGCCATCGCCGAGGCGCCCGCCCAGGCCGAGCCTGAACGGCGGCAACAGGCGCTTGAGCATGCCGCCATCGGGGCTCAGCACCAGGCCGGTGCGGATCAGCACCACACGAATCCCCAGCTCCTCGGCGCGCAGAGCGGTTTCTTCCCAGGCACCACAGAGCTGGGCGGCGAAATCGTCGGTCACCGGTGACATGCCTTCGCTCAGCTCACGTTCACCGCCGTTGCCGTACCAGCCCACTGCCGACCCCGACAGTAGCACGGCCGGGCGCTGCGCTCTCCCCTGCAACCAGCTCAGCAGTTGTTCGCTCAAACCGATACGACTGGACCACAGCAGCGCCTTGCGTTTGCGGCTCCAGGGCTTGTCGGCAATCGGCGCACCGGCCAGGTTGACTACGGCATCCACAGGCTCCTCATCCAGCTCTTCGAGCCGGGCGATACCTCGGACGTCAGCGCCGCAGAGGCGCGCGACCTTGCCTGGTTCACGACTCCAGACGGTCAGGCGATGGCCCTGCTCGGCCCAGTGCGCGCAAAGCGCCCGACCGATCAGACCGGTACCGCCGGTCAGCAGGATATGCATGGTTCGTCCTCGCATGGTGGTGGAAGAAACTTCGCCTTTAGTCTGGTTCATGGCGCGCATACCTGTCGCGTTTGTCCTAAACCTAAAACAAGGGAGCGCCACTCAGAACCTGTTCAAAGCCTCGCGAGCTAGAGCGATGCAAGGCGCAACGACCAGCGGGAGTAACAGCCAAAGGCTGGCCCGAAGGGCGAGCACCACCGAGTCAAACAGGCGAGGATCGGTCGGAGTCGCGCTCGACTTTACGAGTTGCAAATGAGCAGTCCGAGCCTGTTTTTAACGCAGCAAAGCCGACGCACAAATAGGCTTTGAGCAGGTTCGACCGGAATCAGCTGTACATGAAAACATCCTTGTATAGCTTTTGTCCAAACCTTAGCCTGTATAGTATTCAGCGCTGACGAGGTAACCATGAATGCACCCATCGCCATCATCGGCACCGGCATAGCAGGGCTGTCCGCCGCCCAGGCCCTGCATGGCGCCGGCCAGCACATCGAATTGTTCGACAAGAGCCGCGGCAGCGGCGGGCGCATGGCCAGCAAGCGCAGCGACGCCGGTAGCCTGGATCTGGGCGCGCAATACTTCACCGCCCGCGACCGGCGCTTCGTCGAAGTCGTGCAGCAGTGGCAGGCCCGCGGCTGGGTCGCCGAGTGGCAACCGAGCCTGTACAACGCTCAGGACGGCCAGCTCAGCGCCTCCCCGGATGAGCAGGTGCGCTGGGTCGGCAGCCCGCGCATGAGCGCTATTACCCGCGCCATGCTCGGTGCCCTGCCAGTCCGGTTCAGCTGCCGCATCACCGAGGTGTTTCGCGGCGACCGCTTTTGGAACCTGCTCGATGCCGAAGGCAACAGCCACGGCCCCTACAGTCACGTCATCGTCGCCACACCTGCACCACAGGCCAGCGCTCTGCTGGCTGCCGCCCCGAAACTGGCCGGCACCGCAGCCAGCGTGATCATGGAACCGACCTGGGCCGTGGCACTGGGCTTCGCAAGCCCCCTGGATACCCACGTGGAAGGCTGCTTCGTGCAGGACAGCCCGCTCGACTGGCTGGCACGCAACCGCAGCAAACCCGGGCGCGACAACCACCTCGACACCTGGGTACTGCACGCCAGCAGCGCCTGGAGCCGCCAGCATCTGGATCTGGCCAGGGAAGCGGTGATCGAACACCTGCATGGCGCCTTCGCCGAGCTGATCGGCTGCGCTGTGCCGCCACCAGTCTTCACCCTCGCCCATCGCTGGCTCTATGCACGGCCGGCGCAAACGCACCAGTGGGGCGCGCTGGCCGATGCCGACCTGGGGCTGTATGCCTGCGGCGACTGGTGCCTGTCCGGTCGGGTCGAGGGCGCCTGGCTCAGCGGCCAGGATGCAGCGCGTCGTCTGCTCGAACACCTGCAATGAGCTGGCCCGATGACAGCCCCGGCAAACTCCGCCTCAACCCGCGCAAGCTGCTGCTGTCGAGGTGAACGGCAGCGTAGCCGCAGAATCGCGAACGCCACTTTCTGGTCACCGAGCTGATCCACGATGAAGCCGAGAACATCCTCAGCGTCGAGCTTCAGGCCGTACTGACGCAACGCAGCCAGCAGCTCGACTGGCGCCAACTACAAGACAGCGAATGCTGGCGACAAGGCTGGCACTGACTCCTCCCCTCCTCCTGATCCCGACGGCGCCGTTTTGCGGCGTCGCGTACCCGCCCTAGAAAAAAAACAATACAAAAGCTGTACAAAATAATTTGACTTGTACAATCTCATATCTATGATAGACGCAAGTTGTACATAACCAAGTATATGTACAGGATTTTCGAGATCAGGTCATGCAAGCAAAGAAAGCCAAGCTGGGTATCAGCGCCTGCCTGTTGGGCGCCGAAGTGCGCTACAACGGCGGCCACAAGCTGTCACGCCTGTGCAGCCGCAGCCTGAGCGAACACCTCGACTTCGTCCCGGTCTGCCCGGAAATCGGCATCGGCATGCCGATTCCGCGCGAGCCGATTCGCCTGATCGGCGATCCACAGGCTCCGCGTGCGGTGGGCACCGTCGACCGCTCGCGCGACGTGACCGATGCGCTGGCAGCCTACGGCGAGCGCATGGCCAGAGAACTGCAGGGCATCAGCGGTTACATCTTCATGCAGCAATCGCCCTCCTGCGGGCTGGAGCGGGTCAAGGTCTATCAGGAGGGCGGTCACCCGAGCGAGCCAGGTCGCGGCATCTTCGCCGCTGCCTTCTGCGCGCGGCATCCGGATCTGCCGGTTGAGGAAGACGGCCGCCTCAACGACCCGGTGCTGCGCGAGAACTTCATCACCCGTGTCTATGTCCACGCCGAATGGCAACGCCTGCTGCAACAGGGACTGACCCGTCGTGCGCTGATCGCCTTCCACTCGCGCTACAAGTACCTGCTGATGGCCACCGATCCGGTGCGCTACAAGTCGCTCGGGCGCCTGCTCGGCGAACTGAAGCAGCACGACCTCGGTGAACTGGCACCGCGTTACTTCAGCGAGCTGATGAACGCCCTGAAGAAATGCGCCACGCGCGGTACCCACAGCAATGTGCTGCAGCATCTGAGCGGCTACCTCAAGCGCGCCCTGAGCACTGACGAGAAGCAGGAGATGCTGCAGCTGATCGGCCAGTACCGCGCAGGCATCGTGCCGCTGGTGGTACCGCTGACGCTGCTCAAGCACCACTTCCGCCGTCACCCGGACAACTACATCGCCGGGCAGGCCTACCTGCAACCGCACCCCGAACCGCTTGCCCTGCGCAACGCAGTGTGACGCCATGACCTGCGAAATCACCGCCGGCGAAGACGCCAGCCACGACTACCGTCAGGCGCTCGACGAGGGCTACCTGCCGATCCGCGAGGTGGCGCGCAGTACCGGCATCAACCCCGTGACCCTGAGAGCCTGGGAGCGCCGCTACGGCCTGATCGTGCCGTACCGCACACCCAAGGGGCACCGCCTCTATTCCCCGGCCAACCTCGAGCGAATCAACGCCATCCTTGCCTGGCTCGCTCGCGGCGTCGCCGTCGGCCAGGTCAGGACGCTGCTCGATCATGGCCAGGAGCCCCAGGCTACCAGCAGCGATAACTGGGTGTGTCAGCGCAACGAGATGCTCGGCTGCATCGTCCAGCTCAACGAACGCCGTCTGGATGACCGTTTCAACGCGGTGCTGGCTCTCTACCCGGTCAGCACCCTGGCCGAGCAACTGTTCTGGCCACTGCTCGGCGACCTGCGCCAACGCTGGCAGGGCCAGTTCGGTGCCCGCGCCGAGCAGGTGTTCTTCCTCTCCTGGCTGCGCAGCAAGCTGGCCACGCGCATCTACCACTGCAATCGCCAGCTCGGTGGCGCGCCGCTGCTGCTGATCAATCTGGGGAATGCGCCGATGGAACCGGGCCTGTGGCTATGCGCCTGGCTGGCCAGCGCCAGCGATTGCCCGGTGGAAGTCTTCGACTGGCCGTTGCCGCCCAATGAACTGCTCACGACCTTGCAGCACATCGAGCCGCGTGCCGTGCTGCTCTACGCCGAGGACGCACTGGACGGCACCCTGGTGCGCCGCCAGTTGCCCCGCCTGGCCGAACAATGCCCGGTGCCGCTGCTGATCGCCGGCCCCGCTGCACGTATTCACCGCGACTCCCTTGCCAGCCTGGAGTCCGCCAACGATCCACTCACCGCGCACGCCTGGCTGCTGCGTCACGGCCTGCTCGGTGTTCAAGAGGTAACCCCATGCGGCAACTGATGTGGTTTCGCAGTGATCTGCGCATCCAGGACAACACCGCCCTGAGCCAGGCCATGCGCAGCGGCCCGACCATCGCCCTGTATCTGCTCACGCCCGGCCAGTGGCTGCGTCATGACGATGCCGCCTGCAAGGTGGACTTCTGGCTGCGCAACCTGCGCGAACTGGGCAAGGCCCTGGCCACGCTCAATGTGCCGCTGCTGGTGCGCCAGTGTCACGACTGGAGCGACGCCCCACTGCAGATCGCCGACATCTGCCGGGAGCACAACATCTTCTCCGTGCATGCCAACGAGGAATACGGCATCAACGAGAGCCTGCGCGACCGGCAGGTCGGCGCCTACCTCTGCCAGCAGGACATCAACTGGCACAGCCATCTCGACCAGATCCTGTTCAAACCGGGCAGCGTGCTGACCCGCGCCGGTGGCTACTTTCAGGTCTACAGCCAGTTCCGCAAGGTCTGTCACGAGCGCCTGCACAGCGCGCTGCCGAACCAGGTCGCGCCGCCTAGGGCGCAGATGCCGCTGAGCATGAAGAGCGACTCCGTCCCCGATAGCGTCAAGGGTTTCGCCACGCCCAGCGACAGCCTGCGCCAGCTGTGGCCGGCAGGCGAGCAGGCGGCGCGGCAGCGTCTGGAGCGCTTTGCCGACGAGCAGGTGGCCTACTACGAGAGCGAACGGGACTTTCCCGCCAAACCGGGTACCAGCCAGCTTTCCGCCTACCTGGCCGCCGGGGTTCTCTCGCCGCGGCAGTGCCTGCATGCCGCGCTTTCCGCCAACCACGGCGAATTCGACAGTGGCAACCCGGGCGTCGTCACCTGGATCAACGAGCTGCTCTGGCGCGAGTTCTACAAGCACATTCTGGTCGGTTATCCGCGGGTCTCGCGGCATCGCGCCTTCCGCGCGGAAACCGAGGCAGTGCCCTGGCGCAACGCGCCGGACGAACTGGCCGCCTGGCAGCAGGGCCGCACCGGTTTGCCGATCATCGACGCGGCCATGCGCCAGTTGCTGGCAACCGGCTGGATGCACAACCGCCTGCGCATGATCGTCGCCATGTTCCTGACCAAGAACCTGCTGATCGACTGGCGCGAGGGCGAGCGCTTCTTCATGCGCCATCTGATCGATGGTGACCTGGCCGCGAACAACGGCGGCTGGCAGTGGAGTGCTTCCACCGGCACCGATGCCGCCCCCTACTTCCGCATTTTCAACCCGATCAGCCAGTCGCAGAAGTTCGACCCCGATGGCCACTTCATTCGCCAGTGGGTGCCGGAGCTGGCGGGGCTGAACAAACGCGACATTCATGATCCCTCCGCGCTCGGCGGCCTGTTCGCGCCGGGCCCCTATCCGCGCCCGATCGTCGACCTGTCGCGCTCACGCGAGCGCGCCCTGGCGGCGTTCAGGAACCTCTCGACCCAGGAGCTTCCGGCATGAACGACTTCCTGCGTGACTTCGCCGAGCGCTTCGCCGCGCTGAACAGGGACAACCTCGATCGCCTGGGCGAGCTGTACAGCGACGATGTGCTGTTTCGTGACCCGCTGCACGAGGTACGCGGGCTGAGCGAGATGCACCGCTACTTCGCCGAGCTGTACGCCAATGTCGAGGCGCTGCGTTTCGAATTTCAAGGTTTCGACCAGGTTGCAGAGGGCGAAGGCTATCTGCGCTGGACCATGCGTTATCGCCACCCACGCCTGCGTGGCGGCGAGGAAATCGCCATCGAAGGCTGCTCGCACCTGCTGTGGCGCGAGCGCGTCTACCGGCACCGCGACTATTTCGACGCCGGCGCCCTGCTCTACGAACACCTGCCGCTGCTCGGCGGCGTGATCGCCTGGCTGAAACGGAGGCTGGCATGAAGCGCATCTGGCTGACCGGCGCCAGCAGCGGTATCGGCGCCGCCCTGGCAGAAGAACTGCTGCGTGCCGGCCATCGGCTGGCGCTCAGCGCGCGCAGCAGCGGCCCGCTGCAAACCTTTGCCGCGCGCTATGGCGAGCAGGTGCTGGTGGCACCGGGCGACCTGACCGACCCCGACCAGGTGCGCGCCATAGGCGAGCGCATCGAACAACGCTGGGGGGCGCTGGATTGCGCAATCCTCAACGCCGGCACCTGTGAGTACGTCGACCTGTGCCGGTTCGAGGCGGCGATGATCGAGCGCGTGGTCCGCGCCAATCTGTTTTCCGCCAGCTACTGCATCGAAGCTGCGCTGCCCCTGCTGCGCCAGGGCGAGCGCCCACATCTGGTGTCGGCAGCTCGGTCACCTTCCTGCCGCTGCCACGTGCCGAGGCCTATGGCGCCTCCAAGGCCGCCCTGCGTTACCTGATGCAGACGCTGCGCATCGACCTGGCGGTCGAAGGCATCGACGTCACCCTGGTCAGCCCGGGTTTCGTCGATACGCCGCTGACGCAGAAGAACGACTTCCCCATGCCCATGCGCTGGCCTGTGGAGCGCGCCGCCCGGCATATCGCCGCACGCCTGGACAAGCGCCCGCACGAAATCGCCTTTCCCACGCCCTTCATCGCCGTACTGAAACTGCTCGGCAGCCTGCCCGGCAGCCTGCAACTGGCCATAGGTCGCCGTCTGGCGCGTAACGAGGACAACGCATGAAAATCGCCATCGTCGGCAGCGGCATCGCCGGCCTGACCTGCGCCTACCTGCTCAACCGCAAGCACGACATCCAGGTGTACGAGACCGGCGACTGGATCGGCGGCCACACCCACACCGTCGACGTGCAGGTGATGGGGCGAAAGTACGCCATCGATACCGGCTTCATCGTCTTCAATGACTGGACCTACCCGAATTTCATTCTCCTGCTGGAGCAGGTCGGGGTGCGCTACAAACCCACCGAGATGAGTTTCTCGGTGAGCGACCCGGCCACCGGCGTGGAGTACAACGGCCACGACCTCAATACCCTGTTCGCCCAGCGCAGCAATCTGCTGTCGCCGGCCTTCTGGGGCATGCTGCGCGACATCCTGCGCTTCAACCGCCAGTCACTGGATGACCTGGCCAACAACCGCATCAGCGCCGACACCACGCTCGGCCAGTACCTCGAGCGCAACGGCTTCGGCCGCCGCTTCGTCGAGCACTACATCGTGCCGATGGGGTCGGCCATCTGGTCGATGTCGCTGGCCGACATGCTCGGGTTTCCACTGCAGTTCTTCGTGCGCTTCTGCAAGAACCACGGCCTGCTCTCGGTCAGCGACCGGCCCACCTGGCAGGTGATCGAAGGCGGTTCACGCAGCTATGTGGCGCCGCTGACCGAGAGCTTCGCCGAGCGCATTCGCCTCAATTGCCCGGTCAGCCGCGTCGTCCGTGATCAGAACGGCGTCACCCTGCACAGCGCGGCCGGTGTCGAGCGCTTCGACAAGGTGATCTTCGCCTGCCACAGCGACCAGGCCCTGGCGCTGCTCGATCAGCCCAGCACGCAGGAACGGGAGATTCTCGGCGACCTGCCCTATGCCAGCAACGACGTGGTGCTGCACACCGACACGCGCCTGCTGCCCGGGCGCAAACTGGCCTGGGCGAGCTGGAACTATCGCCTGGGCGGGCCGACCGATCAGCCTGCAGCCGTCACCTACAACATGAACATCCTGCAGGGCATCGAAAGCGATACCACCTTCTGCGTCAGCCTCAACCAGACCGCTGCCATCGACCCGGAGCAGATCCTCGCGCGCTTCCAGTACGCCCACCCGCAGTACAGCCTGGCCGGCACTGCAGCCCAGGCACGCTGGGCAGAATTGCTCGGCGCCCGGCACAGCTACTACTGCGGCGCCTACTGGGCCAACGGTTTCCATGAGGACGGCGTAGTCAGCGCCCTGCGTGTGGCCCGTGCCTTCGGGGAGACACTGTGATGCAGAGCGCTTTGTACAGCGGCTGGGTGCAACATCGCCGCTTCGCCCCCCGCGCCCATGCCTTTCGCTACCGCATGGGCCTGCTATACCTCGATCTCAGCGAGCAGGCGCAGCTGTTCGCCCTGTCGAAGCTGGCCGGCTGCGGTCGCTTCACGCCATTCGCCTTTCGCGAAACCGACTATCTGCCCGAGGCCACCCGCCAGGGCGTGGCACTGCACGAGGCGGTGCGCAACCGCGTGGAAGAGGCACTGGGCACGCGCCCGCAAGGTCGCATCTGCGTGCTGACTCAGCCGCGCAGCTGGGGCCTGTCCTTCAATCCGGTGAGCATCTTCTACTGCCACGACACTGAAGAACGCCTAGCGGCGATTCTCTGCGAAGTCAGCAATACGCCGTGGCGCGAACGCTATCACTACGTGCTGCCGGCAGCGGGCAACGGGCGTCACCGAGTCAGCGTGGACAAGGCCTTTCATGTCTCGCCCTTCCTGCCGCGCGAGCTGGAATACCGCATGAGCTTCAGCGCCGTGGGTGAACGCCTCGGCGTGCACATGGCCGACTGGCAGGGCGAGAACAAGCTGTTCGACGCCAGCCTCAGCCTGCAGCGCCAGCCGCTGACCCGCGCCAGCCTGCACCGCTACCTGCTCGACTTTCCCTGGATGACCGGCAAGACCCTGGCCGCCATCTACTGGCAGGCCCTGCACCTGCTGCTCAGGCGCATGCCGATTTTCGACCACAGCCCCGCGCAGGGCAGCTTCCGCGCTGCCCGCCCATACGTGAAGGACATGCCCCATGAAGAGCTCTAGCCTGACATCCACCTGCAGCCTGGTACGCACTGGCAAGGGTATCGGCGCCGGCCTGCTGCGACGCGCCGTACTGCGCCAGCTGGAAAAGCTGCACCACGGCCTGCTGCTTATTCAGGAAGGCGGCGACACCCTGCATTTCGGCACGCCGCTGAGCGAGCTGCGTGCCGAGATCCGGGTCAATGATCCTGCCATCTGGGGGCTGGTGGCCGGCAACGGCTCCATCGGTGCGGGCGAAGCTTATATCCACGGTTACTGGAGCACGCCGGATCTGACCGCAGTGATCCGCATCTTCGTCGCCAACCTCGAGGTACTGGACGCCATGGAAGGCGGCCTGGCAGGTCTGGGACGGCCACTCGTCCAGGGCCTGCACTGGCTCAACCGCAACACCCGGCAGGGCTCGCGACGCAACATCGCCGCGCACTACGACCTGGGTAACGACCTGTTCGAGCAGTTTCTCGACCCGACCATGATGTATTCGGCGGCCATGTTCCGCAGCGAGGACGACAGCCTGGAACAGGCGCAACTGAACAAGCTCGAACGCATCTGCCGGAAACTGGCGCTGAAGCCTTCCGATCACCTGCTGGAAATCGGCACCGGCTGGGGCAGCATGGCGCTCTACGCGGCGACCCGTTACGGCTGCCGGGTGACCACCACCACCCTGTCACGCGAGCAGCACGCCTACACCGAGCAGCGCATCCGTGACTTGGGCCTGGCGGATCGCGTGACCCTGCTGCTGGAGGACTATCGCGACCTCGACGGCCAGTACGACAAGCTGGTCTCCATCGAGATGATCGAAGCCGTCGGTCACCGCTACCTGCCCACCTACTTCGAACAGTGCGCGCGGCTGCTCAAGCCCGACGGCCTGATGCTGTTGCAGGCCATCACCATCCGCGACCAGCGCTACGAGCAGGCCCGCAGCTCGGTGGACTTCATCCAGCGCTACATCTTCCCCGGTGGTGCCCTGCCTTCGCTGCAGAAGATGCTCGACGTGGTGACCCGGCATACCGACCTCAACCTGCATCACATGGAAGATTTCGGCCTGCACTACGCGCGCACCCTGCGCCTGTGGCACGAGAACCTGCGCCAGGCCCGCCAGCGTCTGGAGCAGTTGGGCTACGACGATTACTTCTATCGCCTGTGGGAGTTCTACCTCTGCTATTGCGAAGGCGGCTTCCTCGAACGCACCATTGGCACCGCGCAACTGCTGCTGGCCAAACCGGCCGCTCGCCCTGCGCCACTGTTAGGAAACTTCGATGCCTAAGCTGATCGCCAATGCCCTCCTGTTCCAGCTCGGCTGGCTCGTCTGCGTGTTCGCGGGCGATGGCCCCTGGCTGCTGGTCGTGGCGGCGATCATCGCTGTGCACCTGCTGTGGGTCAGCAGCTGGGCGGCGGAAGGCAAGCTGCTGCTCAGCGTGTTTCTCGCCGGCAGCGCGCTGGACAGCTTTCTGCTCAACCTCGGTGTGTTCGACTTCGGTGAACAGCGCCAACTGATTCCGCTGTGGCTGGCCTTGCTCTGGCTGTTACTGGCCAGCACGCTCAACCATTGCCTGGCCTGGACGGCGCAACCCGGGTGGCGCGGCAGCCTGCTGGGCGCGCTTGCCGCACCGCTTTCCTACTACGGCGGCGCCAAGATCGCCGGCGTCGCCCTGCCGCTCGGCACCTGGCAGACCCTGGCCATCCTGGCTCTGGTCTGGGCCGTGGTGATGCCGCTGCTGCATGGCTTCGCCAAGCTGTATCGCGAGCAATACGAGCAGAGCCTGCGCAGCCGGAATCCCTGATCGTCGCCGCGTGGCGTACACTGCCGCGCCATGAGCGAGACCATCCCCCACACCCAACTGCCGACCACCCCCGAGATCAGTTGCAGCACCTGCGCAGCCTGCTGCTGCCAGCTGGAAGTGATGCTGTTCGGCGACACCGGTGTGCCGCAACGCTACATCGAAACCGACGAGTGGGGCGGCGAGGTCATGCGCCGTCTGGACGACGGCTGGTGCATCGCCCTCGATCGCGACACCATGCGTTGCACCATCTACGCACAGCGCCCGCTGATCTGCCGCGAGTTCGAACTCGGCGCGCCCGAATGCCTGGAAGAACGCCGTGGCATCGCCACTGCCTACGGCCAGTAGCATTTCATCCATGAATTTTGTTGCTGAATAAGTGCACTTCTATAAATGCATGGCGATCAGGCGTGAAGCAGCACTTAAGCCCAACACCGGGCCACTCCAGCCAGCAGGCCCCGACGCGCTGCGCCGGGGGTCGCCTCCCAGGCTTTGATATCAATAAAACAGAGCAAAACTGAATTTATTATTAATTAGTCGAATTCTTTTCCATCCCGCACACTTTCCGCCCTCTCTCCCACGAACCTGCCCGTGCTCTCGCGAACCGGCCGACAGCCCGTTCCGAGCGACAGGAGAGACACGCCTGAAATTCTCAGCAAGACGGATTCATGATGGCTACCCTTGCGACTGCCCCCCACTACTACAACTACGAGATCGTACGCCGTTTTACCCTCACCACACTGTTCTGGGGCATCCTCGGAATGGGCATGGGAGTGTTCATCGCGGCCCAACTGGTCTGGCCCGAACTGAACTTCGGTATTCCATGGCTCAGCTTCGGACGTATCCGTCCCGTCCACACCAATCTGGTGATCTTCGCCTTCGGCGGAGGCGCCCTGTTCGCCACCTCCTTCTACGTGCTGCAGCGTACCTGCCGGGTGCGGATCATCTCCGACAGCCTGGCCAACTTCCTGTTCTGGGGCTGGCAGGCAGCGGTGCTGGCGATGATCGTCAGCTATCCGCTGGGCATCACCTCCTCCAAGGAGTATGCCGAGATGGAGTGGCCGATCGCGCTGTGGGTCACCCTGTTGTGGGTGATCTACGCCTATCTGTTCTTCGCCACCATCGCTCGCCGCCAGGTGCGCCACATCTATGTGGGCAACTGGTTCTACGGCGCATTCATCATCGTTACGGGCATGGTGCATGTGATCAACCACATCGCCGAACCGGTCTCGCTGCTCAAGTCCTACTCGGTGTACTCCGGCGCCACCGACGCGATGATCCAGTGGTGGTACGGCCATAGCGTGGTCGGCTTCATCCTCTCGGTAGGCTTTCTGGGGATGATGTACTACTTCGTGCCCAAGCAGGCCGAACGACCGATCTACTCGTATCGCCTGTCCATCGTGCATTTCTGGGCGATCATCTCCCTGTATATCTGGGCCGGCCCGCACCACCTGCACTACACCGCGCTGCCGGATTGGGCACAAACCCTCGGCATGGCCATGTCGGTCATCCTCCTGGCACCGAGCTGGGGCGGCATGATCAACGGCATGATGAGCCTTTCCGGCGCCTGGCATAAGCTGCGCAACGACCCGATCCTGCGCTTTCTGGTGGTTTCCCTGGCCTTCTACGGCATGAGCACATTCGAAGGTCCGATGATGGCCATCAAGACGGTCAACGCCCTGTCCCACTACACCGACTGGACCATTGGCCACGTACACGCCGGTGCCCTCGGCTGGGTGGCAATGATCTCGATCGGCGCGCTCTACCACATGCTGCCCAAGCTCTACGGCCGCACGCAGATGTACAGCGTAGGCCTGATCAACGCGCACTTCTGGCTGGCTACCATCGGTACCGTGCTGTACATCGCCTCGATGTGGGTCAACGGCATCACCCAGGGCCTGATGTGGCGCGCAGTCAACGAGGACGGCACGCTGACCTACTCCTTCGTCGAGGCGCTGGAAGCCAGCCACCCCGGTTATGTCGTGCGCCTGATGGGCGGGGCGATCTTCGCCAGCGGCATGCTGCTGATGGCTTGGAACACCTGGCTGACGGTACGCAGCGGCGAACGCATCGATGCCGTGCCATCCACTCCGGATGCCGGAGTCGCCGCCCATGCCTGAAGCCCTGCTCCTGCCGGTGCTCGCCACCTTCGCTTGCCTGCTCGCTTGCTGGCTGAGCTGTCGAACTCCGTCGACGCTCGACCAGGCGAGCCTGCTGCCCTTTGCCGACGATCCCGAAGCTGCGGCGCGCATGACGCAAGCCACCGGCCGCCCCTGTGAGATCACCACGCAACCGGTCGAAGTCTGCGGCAACAAGGTCGAACAGCACCTGCTCGCCTGACGTTCCTCGCCCAGGGACGGGCGTCCCGACGTGCCGCTTGCGGCACCCTACGGGCTTTTCAGCAGTGAGGAGCCCTCTTTTTTTACCGGATACCATGAACACATCATCACGCCTGCACCAATGGTGCATCGCCTTTCTCCCCGACGCCCCGCACACGCGCCCTCGGGAATGGCTGCGCGCGGCACTCGGCGCCAGCCTGGGTTTCGTCTTCACCACCTGGCTGTGCAGCCAGCTGTTCGGCCCGCAGTTGGCCGTGCATTTCTCCGGCCCGCTGGCCGCCTCGGCGGTACTGCTGTTCGCCGTCTCTTCCGGCGCACTGGCGCAGCCCTGGTCGATTGTTGGCAGCTATCTGTGTGCAACGCTGGTTGGCGTATTGGTCGGCCAGCTGATCGGTCACAGCCTGCCCGGCGCTGCTCTGGCGATAGCGCTGAGTCTTTTGCTGATGTGTCCGCTGCGTTGCCTGCATCCACCGGGCGGCGCCATCGCCTTCTGCATGGTGTTCGCGCCGTCAGCGCCGAGCATAGAGGTCTGGTACCCGGCCCTGACGGTGGTGACCGCGGCGCTGGGTCTGCTTGGCAGCGCGCTGATTTACAACAACCTCACCGGCATGCGCTACCCGCGCCAGACCACACCGCCGGCCGATACTCACCACACCCGCGACCCGGTGCCCGGTGAGCGCGTGGGCATTCGCGACACCGACCTCGATCAGGCGCTCGATGAACTCGGCGCCTTTGTCGACGTGACGCGCGAAGACCTCGCCATGATCGTGAAAAGCACCGAACGCTACGCGCTGCGCCGGCGCATGGGCGACATCCGCGCCGGCCAGGTCATGTCACGCGACCTGATCTGCGCCACGCCGGGCACCAGCATCAAGCAGGGCCTGCACCTGCTGCGTCACCACCATCTCAAGGCGCTGCCGATCCTCGATCACAACCGCAAACTGGTCGGCATCGTCAGCCTCAGCGACCTGATCGCCCCGCTGCATCGCCGCCTGCCAAAGCGCATCGGCCTGTTCAGGCGGCGGCCCCGTCCGCGCCTGGGCGATCTGATGACCAGCCCGGTACGCTGCACCGACGTCGACACGCACGTGGTCGAGCTGATCGGCGTGCTGTCCGACCGTGGCCTGCACTGCCTGCCGGTACTGGAGAACGAGAAGCTGGTGGGCGTCATCACCCAGACGGACGTGATTGCGGCGTTGCAAAGAGAGCTGCTGGCCCACTTCGAGTGATTGCGTGAACTCATGACGCCGGCGATAGCAGCCCTTACACTGCCTGTCTGCCCGCTTGCTGAGCCCGCCACGCCATGGACATCGATCTGACCCGCACCTTTCTGGAAATCGTTCGCAGCGGCAGTTTCATTGCTGCCGCCGAACGCCTGCACGTTACCCAGACGGCCGTCACCGCTCGCGTCCAGAAACTCGAAGGCCACCTCAACTGCACGCTGTTCGTACGCAACCGTGCCGGGGCCAAGCTGACGGCCGACGGCGAAGCCTTCGTCGCCTACGCCAACCAGATACTGCAGACCTGGGAGGCGGCGCAGCGCGACCTGCCTCTGCCGGAGGGCTATCACAACGTCATCCACATCGGCGGCGAAGTCAGCCTGTGCAACCCGCTGATGCTGCGCTGGGTCAGCCGCATCCGCACCCATATCGACCAATACGCAGTGCACACCCACATCGCCGCCGGCCAGGAGCTGCTGCGCCAGCTGGAACTGGGCGTACTGGACGCCGCCCTGGTGTATCAGCCGCACTACTGGCCGGGCATGCAGGTGGAGCAGTTGCTCGAGGAAAAGCTGATCCTGGTGCGGGCGAAGAATCCGGAGCCCTACGTGTACATCGACTGGGGCGAGGCGTTTCGCCTGCAGCACGACAGCGCGCTACCTGACAAGGCCAAGGCAGCGGTGTCCTTCAACCTCGGGCCGCTGGCCCTGCAGTACATCCTCGAACATGGCGGCTCCGGCTACTTCCGCACGCGGGTGGTGCAGAGCTACCTGGACAAGAAGGTGCTCAAGCGCGTGCCCCGTGCGCCCGAGTTCAGCTACCCGACCTATCTGGTGTATTCCCGCGAGCGTGATTCGGCAGTGCTGCAGCAGTCGTTCGACCTGCTGCGCCAGATCATCGCCGAAGACACCGACTGGTCGCAGCGCTGGGACCCGATGATCTGAGCGGTACCTGAAACGAAATCGCCCCTCGTATGGAGGGGCGGTTCTTGTCGCTGCTTCGTCGAGGGCTGTTCAGAAGCTCATGCGGTAATGCACCGTATAGGCCTCTACACCATCGTTGGGCTTCTTCAGGCCGGCGTTGGAATAGTGGATCGCACGCAGGCCGATTTCCTGGCCGGCGAAGCGCAGACCGACACCGATACGGTCCTCGAACTGGAAGGAAGAACCCAGATCGTTGCTTTCCAGCTCGGTGCTGGAGAACGCAGCGACGCCGATACCGGCTTCGATATAGGGGCGCACGTTCTGCCCGGCGAACTCGTAAACGAATACCGGGGCGAAGGACAGGCTGTGGTTGCTCGCCGTATCGTCACCATCCCAATAGGTGTAACCCAGATCCCAATAGCCAGTCAGACGGCCGTAGCTGCTTTCCAGCCAGCTATGGTTCCAGTCCCACTGCGCGCCCAAACGATAAACCATTGTGGAGTCGCCACTCTGACCAATGGCCGCGGTTACATCCGCGGCCTGCGCAGCACCCAGAGTTCCGAACGTGAGGGCTGTTGCTGCGGCAAAGGCATACAACTTCTTCATGAGTCATTCCTTTTTAGCGAGGGTTTTTATCAGGCTGTGACAAAAATATAGAAGCATCCGATAACAGGGATAGCCTGATCGGAAAAAAATTCACTATATCGAAAGAACCTGGGCCTTTTCACCTAGTAAAATCGGCAAAACCCGGCGAAGTTGCGCCAGCTCCCCACTGCTCCAGTAACGCGTTTCCCCGGCCGGCAGCGTCGCCAGCAGATCGTTACGCGAGAGCAGGCGTTGCAACTGCCGCGCCACTGCCGCACCGGTATCGATCAGCGTTACCGACGCCGGTACCAGCTCACTCAGCAACGGACGCAGAAAGGGATAGTGGGTACAGCCTAGAATCAGCGTGTCGCAACCCTCGGCCAGCAGCGGCGTCACATAGCCCTGCAACAGTTCGCGCGTGGTCGGCGCCTGTAGTTCTCCCGCCTCGATGCACTCCACCAGCCCGGGACAGGGCTGGGTCACTACCCGCACGTCGTTGGCGAAGCGATCAAGCAGCGCGGCGAATCGGGCGCTCTTCAGCGTACCGGTGGTCGCCAGCACGCCGACCACGCCACTGCGCGTGGCTGCCGCGGCAGGCTTCACCGCAGGCTCCATGCCGACGATGGGCAGATTCGGATAACGTTCGCGCAACTCTGCAGCCGCAGCGGCAGTCGCGGTATTGCACGCCAGCACCAACGCCTTGGCACCTTGTGCCAGCAGATGTTCGGTGATCACCACGCAGCGCTCGCGAATGTACTCCGGGCTTTTCTCGCCGTAGGGCACATGGCCGCTGTCGGCCACGTAAAGCAGCGTCTCGTGGGGCAGCAGCTGGCGAATCTCGCGCAGTACCGACAGGCCGCCGACGCCTGAATCGAAAACGCCAACCGGCGCGTTACTGGGCATCGCCGCAAACACCGCAGGCCGGGTCACGCTTGACCCGCAACTCGCGAAAACGCGTACCCAGCGCGTCGATCAGCAGCAGGCGGCCCACCAGTGGCTCACCGAAACCGGCCAGCAACTTGAGCGCCTCCAGCGCCTGCAGGCTGCCGACCAGGCCAACCAGCGGACCGACCACCCCGGCCTCGCTGCAGGTCAGCTCGGCTTCGCTGCCATGGCCGTAAAGGCAGTGGTAGCAGGGGCTGGCCGCGTTGCGCGGATCGAATACCGACAACTGCCCTTCCAGGCGGATCGCCGCACCGGACACCAGCGGCTTGCCGGCCGCGACGCAGGCGGCGTTGACCGCCTCGCGGGTGGCGAAGTTGTCCGAGCAGTCCAGCACCAGATCGACGTTGCTCACCACGGCGACCAGCGAATCGGTGTCCAGTGCCTGACGATGCGGCACCAGCCTGATATGCGGGTTGATCGCTGCCAGGCGCGCCATGGCCGAATCCACCTTGGCCTGGCCGATGCTGGCGGTGTCGTGAGCGATCTGCCGCTGCAGGTTGGTCAGGTCCACCGTATCGAAGTCGGCCAGGTGCAACTCACCGACGCCGGCGGCGGCCAGGTACAGCGCCACCGGAGAGCCCAGCCCGCCCATGCCGACGATCAGCACGCGGCCCTGCCTGAGGCGCAGCTGCCCTTCCACATCGATCTGTTTCAGCAGAATCTGCCGGCTATAGCGCAGCAGTTCGTCATCGCTCAGCATCTGATCACTCACGGTCGAAACGTCCCAAACTGATGCGTTCGAGGCCTGCCAGGTCACGCCGGCTATGCACTTCGGCGAAGCCGGCGTCGCCGAGCAACCGTCGCACATCGCCGGCCTGGTCGAAACCATGTTCCAGCAGCAGCCAGCCACCCGGCAGCAGGTGCTCCGGCGCGGCCTGGATGATCGCACGAATATCGTCCAGACCGTCGCTGCCCGACACCAGCGCGCTGCTCGGCTCGAAGCGCACGTCCCCCTGGGCAAGGTGTCGGTCGTCGGCGCGGATATAGGGCGGGTTGCTCAGGATCAGGCCATAACGCCGCCCGGCCAGCGCGGAAAACCAGTGACTGAGCAGGAAGCCGGCATTTCCCAGTGCCAAGCGCTGACGGTTGCGCTCGGCCAGGGCCACTGCCTCCTCGACACGATCAACACCGGTCACCTGCCAGGCCGGACGTTCGCTGGCCAGGGCCAGGGCGATGGCGCCGGTGCCGGTGCCGAGGTCCAGTACCTCCAGCGGCGTCGCCGGCAGCAGGTCGAGCGCAGTTTCCACCAGCAGCTCGGTATCCGGGCGCGGAATCAGGGTGTGCGGCGCCACTTCCAGATCCAGACTCCAGAAGCCCTGATGGCCGAGGATATAGGCCACCGGCTCGCCCTGGCGGCGGCGCTGCAGACTCGCCTGAAACAACGCCAGCTGATCGGCATCCGGCTCACGCTCGGGCCAGGTCCGCAAGTAGCTGCGCGGCTTGTTCAGCGCGGCCGCCAGCAGCAGCTCGGCGTCCAGCCGTGGCGTGGGCGAGTCGGGAAGGTCGGCAGTGTCGAGCAGGGTTTCGATGGTGGCCATGGTGTTCTCGTAGCGCGGATGCCATCCGGGAAATCAGTCCCCGGATTGCATCCGGGCTCCGGCATTTTGCCCTCTCCGACTTGCCGGAGAGAGGAATGTCAGCGCAAGGGTAGCGGCGCGCCATGCGCACCGCAGCACTCAGTCGCCCAGCGCCGCCAACTGGTCGGCCTGGTATTCGGCCAGCAGCGGTTCGATCACTGCCTCCACGCCACCGGCCATGATTTCACTCAGCGAATACAGGGTCAGGTTGATGCGGTGATCGGTCACCCGGCCTTGCGGAAAGTTGTAGGTGCGGATGCGCTCGGAACGATCCCCCGAGCCCACCAGCAATTTGCGCGTCTCGGAGATTTCCTTGTGCGCAGCCGCCTCCTGCTGATCCTGCAGCTTGGCCGCCAGCCAGGCCATGGCCTTGGCGCGGTTCTTGTGCTGGGAGCGCTCTTCCTGGCATTCCACCACGGTGCCGGTGGGAATGTGGGTGATGCGGATCGCCGAGTCGGTGGTGTTGACGTGCTGACCACCGGCGCCAGAGCTGCGGAAGGTATCGACGCGCAGATCGGCCGGATTGATCTCGATGGCGGCCTGCTCGTCCGGCTCCGGCAATACCGCCACGGTGCAGGCGGAGGTGTGGATGCGGCCCTGGGATTCGGTTTCCGGCACACGCTGCACGCGATGGGCGCCGGACTCGAACTTGAGCTTGGCGTAGACATTGTCGCCCTCGACGCGGGCAATCACTTCCTTGAAACCGCCGTGCTCGCCCTCGTTGGCCGACAGCACCTCGACACGCCAGCCCTGCTTCTCGGCATAACGCGAGTACATGCGGAACAGGTCGCCGGAGAATATCGCCGCCTCGTCACCGCCAGTACCGGCGCGGATTTCCAGGTAGACGTTGCGACCGTCGTTGGGGTCCTTGGGCAGCAGCATGCGCTGCAACTTGTCTTCGAGGCTGGCCAGCGCTTCCTTGGCCTGTGCCACTTCTTCCTCGGCCATCTCGCGCAGATCCGGGTCGCTTTCCTTGAGCAGCGCCTGGGCGTCTTCTAGGTCGCCCTGCACCTTGCGCAGCTCGCGGAAGGTGGCGATCACCGGCTCGATCTCGGCGTACTCCCTGGAATAGGCGCGGAACTGGCTCTGCTTGGCAATCACCTCGGCGTCGCCGAGCAGCGCCGTCAGTTCCTCGAAGCGGTCGCTGAGGTTGTCCAGCTTGTTCAACAGTGAAGCTTTCATTGCAGACCTTTGTCCTGCGGCGCGCTCTCGTCGAGGGCGAACAATTCCTGGGCCAGGTTGAGCGCATCGACGCGCCCTTCGGCGGTAAGTTTCTTCATCCGCACGCTGGGCGCGTGCAGCAGCTTGTTGGTCAGGCCGCGCGCCAGCTGCGCCAGCACGTCTTCGGGATTGCCACCGTTGACCAGCAGGCGCTGGGCCTTGGCCAGCTCCTCGTCGCGCAGGCGCTCGGCCTGCTGGCGGTAGGCCTTGAGCACGTCCACCGCGGCCAGCTCGCGCAGGCGCTGCATGAAGTCTTCGGTGCCGGCGGCGACCAGTTCTTCGGCAGCCTGCGCCGCGCCCTGGCGGCTCTTGAGGTTTTCCTCGATGACCTCGTGCAGGTCATCGACGGTATAGAGGTAGACATCGTCCAGCTCGCCCACCTGCGGTTCGATATCGCGTGGTACGGCGATATCGACCATGAAGATCGGCTTGTGCCGGCGCTTCTTCAGCGCACGCTCCACCGCGCCCTTGCCGAGGATCGGCAGCTGGCTGGCGGTGGAGCTGATGACGATGTCGCTGTTGACCAGCTCGTCCGGAATGTCCGAGAGCAGCACCGCGTGCGCACCGAACTCCCCGGCCAGCTGGCTGGCACGCTCCAGGGTGCGGTTGGCGACGACGATGCGCTTGACGCCCTGGTCATGCAGGTGACGCGCCACCAGGCTGATGGTCTCACCGGCGCCGATAAGCAGCGCCTGGCTGCGGTTCAGGTTTGCGAAGATCTGCTTGGCCAGGCTGACTGCGGCAAAGGCCACGGACACCGGGTTCTCGCCGATGGCGGTATCGGTGCGCACGGTTTTGGCGGTGCTGAACGTGGCCTGGAACAGGCGCCCGAGCAGCGGGCCGACGGTGCCGGCCTCACGCGCCACTGCGTAGGCGGACTTGAGCTGACCGAGAATCTGCGGCTCGCCCAGCACCATGGAATCCAGACCGCAGGCCACGCGCATCATGTGGCGCACGGCGTCCTGCTCGCTGTGCACATAGGCACAGGCACGCAACTGGTCGACGCTCAGGCGGTGATAATCGGCCAGCCACTGCAGCACTTCGTCGCTGCTCAACTGCTCCTGCTCCAGGTACAGCTCGCTGCGGTTGCAGGTAGAGAGGATCGCTGCCTCACGACTGGGCGTCAGTCGGCACAGCTGCTGCAGCGCCTCGACCAGTTGCTCCGGGGTGAAGGCAACGCGCTCGCGCACCTCTACCGAGGCGGTCTTGTGATTGATACCGAGGGCGATAAAGGCCATGCAGGGTCGCTGAGGGGCAATACGGAAGCCGGCAATTGTCCTACTTCGCCCCCGAGAGAACAACTACCGCGACCTATTGTCCCAATAGACGGTTCGCCGCATCCTCCTGGCCAGTGGGCTTGCTCCAAGGCTTGTGTCATGATGCCGCGAACGTTGCAGGGCACGGGCCAGTACGGCCCCGCCCCGGAATAACGCACGACAAGGCACTATGAACAGACCCCTCGCGTTGCTCACCGCATTCGCTTTCCTCAGCGGCTGCCAAACCTTCGCCCCCAGCGAACCCGACGGTACGCCGCCGGTGCAGGAAGCCGATCAGATCACCCAGCCTGAACCGAGCGAATACGGCTCGTTCAGCCAGGAAACCCTGTTCGCTCTGCTCACCGCCGAGCTGGCCGGGCAACGCAACCGCTTCGACATCGCCCTCGGCAACTATGTGCAGCAGGCGCAGGTCACCGGCGATGCTGGCGTCGCCGAGCGCGCGTTCCGCATAGCCGAATACCTCGGTGCCGAACAGCCTGCGTTGGAAAGCGCGCTGATCTGGGCCCGCAACGCCCCCGGCAATATCGATGCACAACGCGCCGCTGCCGTGCAGCTGGCCCGCGCAGGTCGCTACGACGAATCCATGACTTATATGGAGCAGGTGCTGCAACGCCAGGGCGACACTCACTTCGACTTCCTTGCCCTGTCCGCCGCGGAAACCGACCCGGACACCCGCGCCGGACTGCTACAGGGCTTCGACCGCCTGTTGGCGAAGAATCCGGACAACAGCCAGCTGCTGTTCGGCAAGGCCATCCTCCTGCAACAGGACGGGCGCGCCGCAGAAGCCCTGGAGCTGCTTGAAGACAGCGCCGCGAGCAGCAACGAGGTGTCGCCGATCCTGCTGCGCGCGCGCCTGCTGCAAAGCCTCGGCCGTGGCGACGAAGCCCTGCCGCTATTGCAGAAGGGCATTCGCAAGAACCCCGACGACAAGCGCCTGCGCCTGACCTATGCGCGCCAGCTGGTGGAACAGGACCGCCTCGACGACGCCAAGGGCGAGTTCTCCAAGCTGGTGCATGAAAACCCCAACGACGACGACCTGCGCTTCTCCCTGGCGCTGGTGTGCCTGGAAGCCGAGGCCTGGGAAGAGGCCATCGTCTACCTGGAAGAGCTGGTCGAACGCCGCAGCCATGTCGACGCTGCCCATTACAACCTCGGTCGTGCCTACGAGGCGCTGAACGATAGCGACAGCGCCCTGCAGGAATATGCCCTGGTCGGCCCGAGCAACGACTACCTGCCGGCCCAGCAGCGCCAGACCGAGCTGCTGATCACCCAGCAACGCGGTGAAGAAGCCAGCGCGCGCCTGGCCCAGGCCCGCGATGCCCAGCCGGATTACGCCATCCAGCTGTACCTGATCGAGGCCGAAGGGCTGAGCAACAGCGGCCAGATCGAGCCGGCCTGGAAGACCATCAGCGAGGGCCTGGAGCAGTACCCCAATGATCTGAACCTGCTCTACACCCGCGCCATGCTGGCAGAAAAACGCGATGATCTGCCCCAGCTGGAAACCGACCTGCGCTACATCATCGAACGCGAGCCGGAACATGCCATGGCGCTCAATGCCCTCGGCTACACCCTGGCCGACCGCACCACGCGCTACGAAGAAGCGCGCGAGCTGATCGCCAAGGCGCACCAGCTCAACCCGGATGATCCGGCAATTCTCGACAGCCTCGGCTGGGTCAACTATCGCCTGGGCAATCTCGACGAGGCCGAACGTCTGCTGCGCCGGGCGCTGAAAAAATTCCCCGACCACGAAGTCGCTGCCCACCTCGGTGAGGTGCTCTGGGCTCAGGGCAAGCAGCGTGAAGCCCGCAGCGTCTGGCGCGAAGCCCTGAGTGCGACGCCCGACAGCTCCATCCTGCGCGACACCCTGTTGCGCCTGACCGGTTCCGAGACCCTCTGATGCTTCGTCACCTGCTCGTATTCAGCCTCATCGCCCTGCTCGCCGGTTGCGCCGGCCTTACCTCGCGCGAAGCGCTGGAAGGTCAGGGCGACCCCGACCAGTGGAAGGCCCACAAACAGCAGATCAGCCAGCTCGACGGTTGGCAGATCAATGGCAAGATCGGCATCCGTGCCCCCCGCGACTCCGGCAGTGCCACGCTGTTCTGGCTGCAGCGCCAGGACTACTACGACATTCGCCTGTCCGGCCCGCTGGGCGGTGGCGCCGCGCGCCTGACTGGCCGCCCGGGCGATATCCTGCTGGAAGTATCCAACCGCGGCCGCTTCCGCGCCGAATCCCCGGAGGCACTGCTGCGCGAGCAGCTACGCCTGGATCTGCCGGTGTCCAACCTGCTCTGGTGGATTCGCGGCCTGCCCGCCCCGGACAGCCGCAGTCGTATCACCCTCGATGGCGAAAGCCACCTGTCGCAGCTGCAACAGGACGGCTGGAAGGTCGAGTACCTGCGCTACACCGAACAGAACGGCTATGCCCTGCCGGAGCGCCTGAAGCTCTACGGCCAGGACCTGGAAGTGACCCTGGTGATCAAGGACTGGCAGCCGCGGCAATTGGGGCAGTAACCTCGTTTTACTGCGCGCGAGCACCAAACCCACCCTGCAGGAGCGGCTTCAGCCGCGAGCCGCCGATACAGTAGAGAATGCACGGTCAGTTCCCCTCTCCCCCGTTTACGGAAGAGCGGTTAGCCGTAGCCCGGATGAAATCCGGGAACCATCGCCACCTAGCCCCGGACTGCATCCGGACTACGAACCGGCATTTCGGCTAAAGCCGCTCCTACGGGGGAGGCCGTGGTGTTTGCAGGAGCGGCTGGTCGGCGTTCCGTTTCAGCCGCGATGCTCCTCTGACTCACCGCAACTGCCGATGCATTTCCCGAATACAATCGCCTCATGCCTCACGACGACGCCCCTGCCACGACCATGACCGCCATCCCCGCCCAAGCCGAACTGATCCTGCCCGCCCCGGCCAAGCTCAACCTGATGCTGCACATCCTCGGTCGCCGCGCCGATGGCTATCACGAGCTGCAGACCCTGTTCCAGTTTCTCGACCATGGCGACGAACTCGGTTTCAGCGTGCGCCAGGATGGCGAGATCCACCTGCACACGCCCATCGAAGGCGTGCCGCATGACAGCAACCTGATCGTGCGCGCCGCCAGGCTTCTACAGCAGGCTTCGGGCACCGCGCTGGGCGCCGACATCTGGCTGGACAAACGCCTGCCCATGGGCGGCGGCATCGGCGGTGGCAGCTCGGATGCAGCTACCACGCTGGTCGGCCTCGATCACCTGTGGAACACCCGGCTTGGCGAAGACCGCCTGGCCGAACTGGGCCTGAGCCTGGGCGCCGACGTACCGGTATTCGTGCGCGGCCGCGCCGCTTTCGCCGAGGGTGTTGGCGAGCGCCTGACACCGGTGGAACTGGATGAACCCTGGTTCCTCGTCGCCGTGCCGCAAGTCTTTGTAAGCACAGCAGAAGTTTTCGGCTCGCCCGAGTTGACACGGGATACGCCGCCCATTAAAGTTCGCAGCCTTCTTGCGGGGGGTGGTCGAAACGACTGCCAGCCGGTGGTAGAGAAGCGTTACCCCGAAGTTCGTAACGCTTTGATCTTGTTGAACAAATTTGTTTCAGCTAGATTGACCGGCACTGGAGCTTGCGTATTTGGGAGCTTCCCAAATCGGGACGATGCTGATAAAGTCGCCCGCCATCTTCCAGGCACTCTGCCGAGCTTCGTAGCTCAAGGTCGCAACATCTCGATGCTGCACCGACGGCTTCAGGCACAGGCCAAGAAGTGAATGCTCAGCATTCGGTTATACGATACAGGGGCGTCGCCAAGCGGTAAGGCACCAGGTTTTGATCCTGGCATGCGTTGGTTCGAATCCAGCCGCCCCTGCCATAACCTCCTCCGGGAGGCATCGGAAACCGGATCAAAAGCATTCGACACAGAATATAGGGGCGTCGCCAAGCGGTAAGGCACCAGGTTTTGATCCTGGCATGCGTTGGTTCGAATCCAGCCGCCCCTGCCATTTTCCATACCCATCCAGGTATACCCTCAGCCGGCAGGTACTGCGCGTGTCCAAGATGATGGTCTTCACGGGGAACGCAAACCCCGACCTGGCGCGACGGATCGTACGTCAGCTGCACATTCCCCTCGGCGATGCTTCGGTCGGTAAGTTTTCCGACGGCGAAGTCATGATCGAAATCAACGAAAATGTCCGCGGCAAGGACGTCTTCCTGATTCAGCCGACCTGTGCACCAACCAACGACAACCTGATGGAACTGGTCGTGATGGCCGATGCCTTCCGTCGTTCCTCGGCTACCCGCATCACCGCGGTTGTCCCCTACTTCGGTTACGCCCGCCAGGACCGCCGTCCGCGCTCCGCTCGCGTGGCGATCAGCGCCAAAGTGGTTGCCGACATGCTCACCGTGGTCGGTATCGACCGCGTGCTGACCGTCGACCTGCACGCTGACCAGATCCAGGGCTTCTTCGACATACCGGTGGACAACATCTACGGTTCCCCGGTCCTGGTCGATGACATCGAGGATCAACGTTTCGAAAACCTGATGATCGTCTCTCCGGACATCGGTGGCGTGGTTCGCGCCCGCGCCGTGGCCAAGAGCCTCGGCGTCGACCTGGCGATCATCGACAAACGTCGCGAGAAGGCCAACCAGTCCGAAGTGATGCACATCATCGGTGACGTCGAAGGCCGTACCTGCATCCTTGTCGACGACATGGTCGACACTGCCGGTACCCTGTGCCACGCCGCCAAAGCGCTGAAAGAGCGCGGTGCCGCCAAGGTCTACGCCTACTGCACCCACCCGGTGCTGTCCGGCCGCGCCATCGAGAACATCGAAAATTCCTCGCTGGACGAGCTGGTGGTGACCAACACCATCCCGCTGTCCGCTGCGGCGCAGTCCTGCTCGCGCATTCGCCAGCTCGACATCGCCCCGGTCGTTGCCGAAGCGGTCCGCCGTATCAGCAACGAAGAATCGATCAGCGCCATGTTCCGCTAAGCGGAACAGGCCAGATCACACTGCCCCGCCTCGCGCGGGGCTTTTTGCCCTACCGCCCGAGGCTGGTCGCAAGCCACAAGGCGGTTTGGTTATTTTGGAGAAGTGAAATGACTGTTGAATTTACCCTGAGCGCTGAAGTGCGTTCCGACCTGGGGAAAGGTGCGAGCCGCCGCCTGCGTCGTAACGTGTCCATGGTTCCTGCCGTGATCTACGGTGGCGAGAAAGCCCCGCTATCCATCAGCCTGCTGGCCAAAGACCTGGCCAAGCTGCTGGAAAACGAAGCTGCCTTCAGCCACGTTCTGAACCTGAACGTTGACGGCACCAAAGAAAGCGTCGTGATCAAGGCCCTGCAGCGCCACCCGGCCAAAGGCTTCGTCCTGCACGCTGACTTCCAACGCGTCGTTGCCGGCCAGAAGCTGAGCGCTCACGTCCCCCTGCACTTCATCAACGAAGCCACTTCCGTTGGTGTGAAGCAGCAAGGTGGCGAGATTTCCCACACCGTCAACGAAGTCGAAGTTTCCTGCCTGCCGAAAGACCTGCCGGAATTCATCGAAGTCGACATGGCTGCCGTAGAAGTTGGCCAGACTGTCCACATGTCCAACCTGAAGCTGCCGAAAGGCGTTGAGCTGGTGGCTCTGGCCCACGGTAACGACCTGGCCATCGCCAACATTCACGCCTCCCGCGTGAAGGCTGAAGAAGAAGGCGAAGGCGCTGCCGAGTAATCGCAGCGCGGAACCCGTCCGGCAGGCGATCACGCCGGACGATTTCCTCAAAAGGGCTCCTGTATGACTGCCGTACAACTGATCGTTGGCCTGGGTAACCCCGGCCCCGAATACGACCAGACCCGGCACAATGCGGGGGCCCTTTTCGTTGAGCGCGTGGCCGCCAGCCAGCGCGTCAACCTCAGCGTTGATCGCAAGTATTTCGGCCTGGTGGGCAAGTTCAACCACCAGGGGCGCGAAGTTCGTCTGCTCATCCCCACCACCTACATGAACCGCAGCGGCCAGTCCGTGGCGGCATTGGCCAATTTCTTCAAGATCAAACCCGAAGAAATCCTGGTGGCCCACGACGAACTCGACATGCCGCCCGGCGTCGCCAAGCTCAAACAGGGCGGCGGTCACGGCGGGCACAACGGCCTGCGCGACATCATCGCCCAGCTCGGCAACCAGAATAACTTCCATCGCCTGCGGCTCGGCATCGGCCACCCGGGGCATGCCAGCCTGGTATCCGGCTACGTGCTCGGACGCGCCCCACGCAGCGAACAGGAACTGCTCGACAAGAGCATCGACTTCGCCCTGGAGGTCCTGCCGGAAATACTCGCCGGCGACTGGACCGTGGCCATGCGCAAACTGCATAGCCAGAAGGCCACCAAGTAACCACCTTTCCCCCGAGGGACACACCATGGGATTCAACTGCGGCATCGTAGGCCTGCCCAACGTCGGCAAGTCCACCCTGTTCAACGCCCTCACCAAGTCCGGCATCGCCGCAGAAAACTTCCCCTTCTGCACCATCGAGCCGAACAGCGGCATCGTGCCCATGCCCGACCCGCGCCTGGATGCGCTGGCCGAGATCGTAAAGCCCGAGAAGGTCATCCCCACCACCATGGAATTCGTCGACATCGCCGGCCTGGTAGCGGGAGCGTCGAAAGGTGAAGGCCTGGGCAACAAGTTCCTCGCCAACATCCGCGAGACCGACGCCATCGCCCACGTGGTGCGCTGCTTCGAAGACGAGAACGTCATCCACGTCGCCAACAGCGTCGACCCCAAGCGCGACATCGAGATCATCGACCTCGAACTGATCATGGCCGACCTCGACAGCTGCGAGAAGCAGCTGCAGCGCGTTGCCCGTACCGCCAAGGGCGGCGACAAGGAATCGGTGGCGCAGAAAGCCCTGCTGGAAAAGCTCATCCCGCACCTCACCGAAGGCAAGCCGGCGCGCAGCCTGCTCAAGGACCTCGGTGACGAAGAGAAGCGCCTGGCCAGGACCTTCCACCTGCTCACCACCAAGCCGGTGATGTACATCGCCAACGTCGCCGAAGACGGCTTCGAGAACAACCCCCATCTCGACGTGGTAAAAGCCATCGCCGAAGAAGAAGGCGCCATCGTCGTGCCGGTGTGCAACAAGATCGAAGCCGAGATCGCCGAACTGGACGATCCCGAAGAGATGCAGATGTTCCTCGAAACCATGGGCATGGAAGAGCCGGGCCTGAACCGCGTGATCCGCGCCGGTTACTCGCTGCTCAACCTGCAGACCTACTTCACCGCTGGCGTGAAGGAAGTGCGCGCCTGGACCGTCCGCATCGGCGCCACTGCCCCGCAGGCCGCCGCCGTGATCCACACCGACTTCGAGAAAGGCTTCATCCGCGCCGAAGTGGTCGCCTATGACGACTTTATCGCCTACAAGGGCGAAGCCGGCGCCAAGGAAGCCGGCAAATGGCGCCTGGAAGGCAAGGACTACATCGTCAAGGACGGCGACGTGATGCATTTCCGCTTCAACGTTTGATCGTTGTAGGTAGCGCATAGACAAAACCCCGCCTTGGCGGGGTTTTGTTGTTTTGGGATGTGGAATTGCCGAGTGGCGGCTGCCGGACCGGGCATTATGAAGAAGCGCCATATCCCTCGGTAGCAGCTGGATACCAGTAAGTTCGAGTTCTGTAGGCGCATCTCGCGGTCAGGCTGTTCAGCGCCTACAGGTCAGCCTTCCGCAAGGCCTATGAGCGCACCGGCCTGCATACGCCAGGGCAGATGATCCACCACACCTTCGCCAGCCACTACATGATGCAGGGCGGGAATATCGTCACCCTGCAGCGCATCCTGAGCCATGGCGATATAAAGATGACGATGCGCTATTCACACCTCGCGCCGAGTCTGGCTTGTCCACACCATCGCTTGGGCTGAGACAAGAATGGGACAGTTCGGGGACACCGGCCCAAATAAAAAGGGGCTAGCTTGCGCTAACCCCTTGAAATTTATGGTGGCTACACCGGGACTTGAACCTGGGACATCAGCATTATGAATGCTGCGCTCTAACCGACTGAGCTATGTAGCCAACGGCGCGCATTGTCCGCGTCTCGCCCATCGCTGTCAACCCCACATCATCGATAAATTTACGTTTTATCAATCGCTTAGGCTTCAGCAGCGGCGACGTGCTCAACTGCTGCTTTCCGGCCCATCGGTTCAACTCGCCACTGCTCGGGTGGCGCTTGCGGGGCCGTCGGGCGATGCCGGAAAATTCGCCCCCAGCAGGCTGCAGCGCCGCCGCGCGCTGGCCCATGAATCAGGAGAGCACCTTGAGAGCGAGAGACGACTTCGACGATCTGCGGGCGGAGCGTGATATGCCGCTGCACCATCGCAACGAACCCAACCGCTTCGCCGGTCTGTGGAAGCAGATCGCGATTTGCATCGTCATCGGCTACAGCGTCCTGGGCATCATCAGCGCAGTTGCCTGGCTGCTGCTCGCTCAGGTCGCGCTCAGCAGCCTGGCGGTCACCCTGCCCTAGCGCCTGCACCATTGCGTTTCACAGGGCACGCCATCGTTGTCGCCATCCATCTTGGTGCCCGGGCAGTTGCGCAGGAAGAAGGTGGCTTCGGCACAGGAGGTCATTTGCGAGCAGTGGGTGCGGCCATCGCAGCGATAGTTGCTGCTGGCCACCTGAGCCGCGGGTTGACTGAGCGAGGATGAGGAACGCAACTTGTCCAGCGAGAGGCTGGACGTACCAGGCTGGTTGACCACCGGGTTGTCCATCAGTGAACCATCACTGGCGATATTGCTGATGATCGGGTTGCCGGGCTTGCTCAGGTAGAACTGCCAGAAGGCGGCGCCCAGCAGCAGAATGATGATCAGCTTCTTCATTGCACAATCCCTTGCCTGTTTTGCGTGATTGCCAGTATTGCCTCACAGCGCCGACTAATCCACAGCGGTACATTGGGTCTTGCCATCCCCTGACCGTCTCTTCATTCTGCCCATTGTTTGCCAAACGAGCCCTGTCATGACGCCCATCCAGAATATCGGCCTGGCGCTATTCGTCCTGCTATCCATCGGTATCGCCATCGGTCACAAGACCGAGTGTGGCGATGGACGTGTGGTGGAAACCTATCTGGCCCGGGGCCTGGCCTCGCAGTTGCTGGGGCATGACCTTTGCCAGCAACCCTGAACCACTCCATTAAGGAATGATGTGATGAATAAGCTCGCCTTGCTTGTCAGCGCTGGCCTTCTCGGTGCCTGCGCCAATCTGGGTTCGCAGCCTCCGATGCCGGTTACCTCGCCGGTGGTGCAGGCCTTTCGCGACATCTGCCTGAGGACGGCGCCGAGCTTCGCCGAGGCGCATCGCGTGGCGCTGCAGCATGGCATCACCGAAATGACCGATATGGGTTTTGCCACCATCGGATTCAATGCGGACAAGAGCCTGAGCATTCAGGTGAAGGTCAGCCACGAGTGCGTGGTCACCAGCGAGCCTCAGCAGGATGACACCCTGACTCGCCAGCTGCTGACCGCAGCTGCAGTCAACGCCGGCACCACGGTGCCGCGCAAGGCACCGGTGAAAATGATGATCGCCGGCCAGCCGTTCATCCTCATGCATGATCGCGAAGGCGGTGAGGCCTTCGTGATGATGAAGCCGGAATAACCCCCTTCTCCCCGCCTCTTTCCCGCAAGCGGAAGAGAGGCGCAGATATTTCAGGCGTTCTTGACTGGCCGCGTGGCCAGCAGCACGCCACCGAAGATCATCGCCGCACCCAGCCAGTGATAGACCTGCAGGCTCTCGTTCAACAGTACCCAGCCCAGCAACGCGGTGAACACCGGCATCAGGTAGTTGGTCAGCGCCGCCTTGGCCGCCCCGATCACGCGGATACCGTGGTTCCAGGCCAGGTAGGCCAGCAGCGAGGCGAATATCGCCGTGTAGGCGATGGCCGAGAGGTTGGCGACGTTGACTGTCAGGTGCGCGCCCTGACTCAGCTCATATAGATAGAAGGGCAGGATCAGCGGCACGCCGAGCAGGATGAACACTCCGAGCAGCGCCAGTGGTGGAATCGGCTGCAGGTAGGCGGCCCAGCGCCGCAGCAGCAGCGAGTACAGCGCCCAGTCGACCACGGCGAGCAGCATGATCAGGTCACCGCGATTGAAGGACAGGCTGGCCAGGCGGCTCCATTGTCCCTGGCTGATCAGCACCACAAGGCCCAGCACCGCCACCAGCATGCCCCACCAGGCACGTCGCGCCGGCCATTCGTTGAGCAGCAGACCGGCGCCGATGAAGGTCACCAGCGGCAGGCAGGTGTTGACCAGCGAGATATTGATCGCTGCCGTGGTCTGCGCTGCGCTGTAGAGCAATGAGTTGTAACCGGCGATGCCCAGGCCGCCAAGCACCAGCAGGCGCCAGCCGGCATTGCCAACCGCCGCGCGATGGCGCCACAACGGCACGGCGACGAAGGGCAACAACAGCGCCAGCGCCAGGCACCAGCGCCAGAATGACAGGGTGAAGGGGGCGATATCGCCAGCGAAGGCGCGTGCCACCAGGGCATTGCCGGACCAGCAGAGGTTGGCCAGCAGCAGGCCGAACAGCGCCAGCGGGCGCGAATGATTGAATGCGTTCATAAGGCGAGTGCCACACCAGCGGCGTGGCTCTTATCCGAGCGGGAATTGGTCGATTGTGCGCGATCGGCGAGCGGACAGTGCGGAAAGATCATTGCGTAGCTTCCGAAGCAGGCGGTTTTGCACCATACGGAGGCAGGCCAGGCTTGGCAAGATTGCGGGGCAAGCCAGGGCGTGCCATGCGTACCGCATTCGGTACGCAGGCGCGCCCTAGATACTCAACGCCGGCGGCGCAGCGGGCGACTCAATAGCCAGAGGATCAGCAACACGCAAGCCAGAACTACCGCACTGGTGCCCCACTGCAGCGGCCCGGCGAGACGGAACATGTCCGCAGGATGCAGGCTGGGCGCACGAATCATGCGCACCTCGGCAGCGACGCCGGTGGTGGGGATGTCGGCCAGCCCGTCGCCGTCGAGATCCGGCAGGCTGCGGATGTGATCGAGCAGCGCCTGCCACTCCTTGAGTTCCTGCACGCCGTCGGTATCCGGGTCCTGGTCGACGATGGCATCTTCGATGCGCGGTAGCGGGCGGCCCTCGGCATCCTTGGGTGTCACGCTGAGCAGGCCCTTGGTCAGATCCGGCACCAGCCAGGTGAAACTGCCGACGTAGCTGGTCGCGCCGATGCTGTAGAGGCGCGTGTCATCGAGATCCAGATCGCGGTAGCCCTTGACCGGGTCGCCGATCTCGAGGCGACTGATGCGGTCGAACGGCACGCGCCAGGGGTTGTAGGTAAAGCGCACGCCGGAAACCCGCGGGTAATAGCTGTCGCTGTCACGCAGCTGATAGGCCAGCAGCAGCACCTCCAGCAGCGACTTGATCTCGCGGGCGGTGAAGTAGGCCTTGATCATCGGGTAGCCGGGTTCGTCGTCGAAATGACCGATACCCAGCGGGGCAATGCGGAACAGATCGGAAACGCCCTGCACACCGTTACGGCCCTTGATCAGGTCATCGCGGATGGTGCCGTTGCCGGTGAAGCCGAAGTCCGCATCCACCGCATGACGCAGCGCATCGGTGACAAGATTGGACAGGCTGTGCTCGCTGAAATCGCGACCCAGGCTCTGGTCGACCTTGGCCAGCTGCTGGTCGAAACCGTAGCCCTTCGGTGCCAGCATGTGCTCGCTGACTACCTGCTTGAAGTCCTCCACCCTGGCAGTGATGGTCGCGTCGCCAACGATGCTGTCGTTGACCGCATGCAGGCGGTAGTCGCGCACACGCGGTACGCCGTCATCGCCGATGGTCATGCGCAGTTCGCCGAGGTACTGGATTTCCGAGCCGGCCTGCACCACCGGGGTATGCCCGTTGACCAGCACCGGCTGCGGCAGCGCCACGTGAGAGTGGCCGCCGACAACGATATCGATGCCGGGCACCTGCTCGACCAGTTCCACCTCCTCGCCGCGCCAGCTGCCGTCATTCTGCTGGGTGACGCCCATGTGCGACAGCAGAATGACCACTTCGGCGCCCTGCTCACGCAGCTTGGCCACGGTTTCCCTGGCGGTGGCTACCGGGTCGGCGAAGGTCAGCGGCTTGATCATCGGGCTGACCGCGACAGCGTCGTTGCCGAGCAGCCCGAACAGACCGAAGCGGATTCCACCGCGCTCGATCAGCGTATACGGCAGGATGCGCCCGGCCTCGGCATGCGCCTCGAGGCTGTCGTCGGCCTTGCTCGCCGGATCGAACCGCATGTTGCTCGACAGCAGCGGCAGCAGCGCATCGCCCTTGGCCTTGTACGCGGCATTGATCATTGCTGCGAGGCCGGCCGGGCGAAAGTCGAACTCGTGGTTGCCGATCACTGCGGCGTCGTAACCCAGCTCGGTCATCAGGCGCAGTTCGCTGCCCATCTCACGGGCGACGGTGTGGAACAGCGTGCCCATGGTGAAGTCGCCGCCATCGAGCAGCAGCAGAGGCTCGTCACCGGCTGCCGCGCGGCGCTCGTTCAACAAGGTGGCCAGGCGCGCGACGCCGCCAACGGTGCCGTCATCGTTCACCGTGGCCGGGGTGTATTCGTCGTTCGGCCCGAAACCGAGCAGACGCGACTGCCAGTCGTTGCTGTGCAGGATGGTGAAGCTGCGCTCGGCAGCGTGCAGCGGTGTGGTGGCCAGCAGGCCGGCGAGCAGGAGTGAGGGAAGCAGGCGCATGGACGATCCTTGACGATGACTGCGCGCAGTATGAAGCAGGCCATGCGGCGAGACAGCGACCGATCAAGACGCAATTTGTCGCCAATCGAGTCAGGCATTCATTGCCGCAGGTCAGCCCCCGAGGCAGACGGAGGGGCTAGGCTGTAACAAAGACCGGGAAGCGGAGAAGAGCGATGGATCACTTTAACCTGATGCTGGTGCTGCTGATCGGGGGCTTCCTGCTGCTGGGAGTCGGTTTCAACTTTCGCGAGCATGAGTGGGGTATACGCGTGCTCGGCCTGGGCGTGCTGCTGATGCTGATCCCCATTGCCCTGCGGGTACATCTGGCGCTGGCGTAGGCGTGCAGGTGATCGCCAGCGCCGGGCGCACCGCACGGCAGAAGCCTTAGGGTTTCTGCCAGCGCTCGGCAGCGCTCTGGTCGCTGCAACGGCCTTCGACCCAGCGCGGGCCTTCGCTGGTGTCTTCCTTCTTCCAGAAGGGTGCGCGGGTCTTCAGGTAGTCCATGACGAAATTGCAGGCATCGAACGCCGCCTGGCGATGGGCGCTGCTGGTACCGACGAAGACGATGGGCTCGCCCGGCTCCAGACGGCCGATGCGGTGAATGATCTCGACACCCAGCAGCGGCCAGCGCTCGCGCGCTTCATCGGCGATCTTGGTCAGGGCCTTCTCGGTCATGCCGGGAAAATGTTCGAGAAACATGCCGCCGACTTCGCGCCCCTCGTTGAAGTCGCGTACATAGCCGACGAAGCTGACCACCGCGCCGATGCCGAGGTTGGCGGCATGCAGGGCGTTGAGCTCGGTGCCGGGATCGAAGGGCTGGGCCTGTACGCGGATGGTCATGCGCTATGTCTCGCTTGAAGGAGCTGTAATCAACCGTTGCTGCTGTTATCAGCCGCCGGTCACGGTGGGGAAGAAGGCCACTTCATCGCCCTCGGCCAGCGGCTCGTCGAGACTGCACAGTTCCTGGTTGCGCGCACACATCAGGTTCTGCTCGCCCAGCACTTCCCACTCGCCGCCACGGGCGACCAGATGCAGACGCAGATCGTCGAGGGTGGCGAAGTCGCCGCTGAGTTGTTCATCGTCACGGCCCAGGGCTTCGCGATAGCGCGCGAAATACTGCACGCGGATCATGCTTGTTCCTCCAGCTTGTAATGACCGCTCTTGCCGCCGAGCTTCTCCAGCAGGCGCACCTGCTCGATGACCATGCCGCGATCCACGGCCTTGCACATGTCATAGATGGTCAGCGCGGCGACGCTGGCGGCAGTCAGTGCCTCCATCTCGACACCGGTTTGCCCGGACAGTTTGCAGCGCGCGGTGATATGCACCGTGTCGTCGCCCTCTGCACTCAGCTCGACCTTGACCCCGGTGAGCATCAGCGGGTGGCACAGGGGGATCAGGTCGCTGGTTTTCTTCGCCGCCTGGATGCCGGCAATGCGCGCCACGGCGAACACATCGCCCTTGGGATGCTCACCGGCGACGATCATCTGCAGGGTGGCGGGCAGCATGCGCACGCGCGCTTCGGCGGTGGCTTCACGGAAGGTGGTCGCCTTGTCGGTGACGTCGACCATGTGTGCGCGGCCTTGGGAATCGAGGTGGGTCAGCACGGGAAGGCTCCTGGCGGGAATCGGCCGATTGTAAACCCGCGGGTCAGGATTTCGTAGCCCGGATGAAATCCGGGGCCAGAGCTGCAAAAATCTCCGGATTTCATTCGAGCTACGCCCCCTCTCCCGCAAGCGAGAGAAGGGAGCCAAATGCTCGCTTCTGCAGGAGCGGATTTATCCGCGATCATCGCGGCTGAAGCCGCTCCCACGGGACCTATGGAAATTCGTTGATGCTGACTGAAACGCCCCCTGCTCTTGCGAGCAGGGGCGTCAGTGTTTAACAGCTGGAGTTACATATGGGTTTCCGCGTATTCCGCCAGGATCGAGCGCGGTACGCCTTGCAGGGTGATGTGAACGCCGTGGGGGAAGTCCTTGAACCTTTCGGTGAGGTAGGTCAGGCCCGAGCTGGGCGCTGACAGATAGGGGGTATCGATCTGCGCCAGGTTGCCCAGGCACACCACCTTAGAGCCGCTGCCGGCGCGGGTGATGATGGTCTTCATCTGGTGCGGGGTGAGGTTCTGACACTCGTCGATGAGGATCAGGCTCTGCTGGAAGCTGCGTCCGCGTATGTAGTTGAGCGACTTAAACTGCAGCGGCACCTTCTGCAGGATGTAGTCGACGCTGCCGTGCGTGTTCTCGTCCTCCATATGCAGTGCTTCGAGGTTGTCGGTGATTGCGCCGAGCCAGGGCTCCATCTTTTCCGCTTCGGTGCCTGGCAGAAAACCGATCTCCTGATCCAGCCCCTGCACGCTGCGGGTGGCGATGATCCTCCGATAACGCTTGCTGACCATGGTCTGCTCGATGGCGGCAGCCAGCGCCAGGATGGTCTTGCCCGAGCCGGCAGAGCCGGACAGGTTGACCAGATGGATGTCGGGGTCGAGCAGCGCGAACAGTGCCAGCGCCTGATGGATGTCGCGCGGTTTCAGGCCCCAGGCCTCCTGATGCAGCAGCGGCTCCTGGTGCATGTCGAGGATCACCAGTTCGTCACCCTTGACCGCCTTGATCCAGCCGACGAAACCCTGCTCATCGAGAATGAACTCGTTGATGTGGGCCGACGGCAGGTTGTCCGTGAGTTGCACGCGGTGCCAGGTGCGACCGTGGTCCTGACGCGTCTCCACCTTGCTCACGCGATCCCAGAACGAGCCGGGCATGTCGTGATAGCCCTTCGACAACAGCGAGACGTCATCGACCAGCTGGTCGGTGTGGTAGTCCTCGGCGTCGATGCCACAGGCACGCGCCTTCAGGCGCATGTTGATGTCCTTGGTCACCAGCACCACGGACAGCCCCGGATTGCGGGTCTTCAGCTCCACCAGCTGGTTGATGATCTTGTTGTCGTTGAGGTCTTCCGGCAGCCAGGTGACCGGCGCGGCGCTCTTGCTCATGAGAATCGATAGACGACCGCAGGGACCGCTCTTGCCACGCTGGATAGGGACCCCGTATTCGACGTCCTCGGGTTCGGCACCGGCGAGAATCTGATCGATCAGGCGGATGGCCTGACGACATTCGGCGGCGACGCCGTGCTTGCCGGATTTCAGTTTGTCGAGTTCCTCCAGCACCGTCATCGGGATGGCGACATGGTGTTCTTCGAAGTTGAGCAAGGCGTTGGGGTCGTGAATCAGAACATTGGTGTCGAGGGCGTAGAGGGTTGGAGCGGTGGGCTTGGAGCGTCCGTGGTCATCCATACTCGGTCACCTTCTTGTAATAGCCGGGCGACGCAATACCTGGGCGGTGCTGCGCCGGACAGAGACCGCCGACTTTTCAGATCGGGGCCGAAAGGTGGCAAGCAAGGTGAGGGCCAATGGCCGCCACCTGTCTGCAGGTTTCGGCGGTCTTGCTTTTTTATTACTCCAATTCCCATGACAGAAAAACGTTTTTTTCTCGGCCTGCAGGTTTATTTGCAGACGCGACAGATAACGCTTGGCGCACCGCCAGCGCCCCGTTACAGTCCTAAGTCCTACCTGTTGTCCCACGCTTCGCTTACCCGCCCCCACATGCAGCACGCCGCGCCAATTGGGTGCAGCCCTCGCTTACCTCACAATGCTCCTGCCCTCCGCCGACCTTCAGCAAAGAATGCGTCTGCGAAGCCATCGACGCTGCCTGGCTCAATCGCCCCGATAGGTGGTCTTGCCGCCCCCTGACCTCTAGAATCGCCGTCACGCTTTCTGGAGACCTTGCACATGCTGATGGTGATTTCACCGGCCAAGACCCTCGATTACGAGACCCCGCCTGCCACCCCGCGCTTCACCCAACCCGAACACCTCGACCACGCCCAGGAACTGATCGCGCAGCTGCGCGAGTTCAGCCCGGCGCAGATCGCCGAACTGATGGGCCTGTCCGACAAGCTCGCCGGCCTCAATGCCGCGCGCTTCGGCAGCTGGGAACGGCCGTTCAACCCATCCAACGCCAAGCAGGCGCTGCTGGCGTTCAAGGGCGACGTCTATACCGGGCTCAATGCCGAGGATTTCTCCGAAGACGATTTCGATTTCGCCCAGGCGCACCTGCGCATGCTGTCCGGCCTGTATGGCGTGTTGCGCCCGCTGGATCTGATGCAGGCCTATCGCCTGGAAATGGGCACCAAGCTGGTCAACAGCCGTGGCAAGGACCTGTACGCCTTCTGGGGCGAGCGCATCAGCGGCTGGCTGAACGAAGCGCTGGTCGCTCAGGGGGACGACGTGCTGCTCAACCTGGCGTCCAACGAGTACTTCGGCGCGGTCAAGCGCAAGGCCCTGAACGCGCGCATCATCGACACCGAGTTCAAGGACCTGAAGAACGGCCAGTACAAGATCATCAGCTTCTATGCCAAGAAGGCCCGTGGTCTGATGGCGCGCTACGTGATCAAGGAACGCCTGAACAATCCCGAAGGCCTGAAGGACTTCAACTATCAGGGCTACCGTTATTCGGCCGAGCATTCCAAACCCGATAGCCTGGTTTTCCTGCGCGACCAGCCGCAAGACTGACCGCCGATCCGGCCGAACCCGTGCACCGCTCATCGGTTACTGCATGGGTTTGGCCGCTGCGTTGAACAACTTCCTGCCTTTCTTTCCCCTCTTCGCCTCCGCTGCCTCCCGGCGCCCCGAGCGCAGCGGCAGACGAAAATTCCCGCCCCGTTGCGTTTGATTCTCAAAAACCTGTTTGGCATCACAGTTTCAGCGCGGTCGCACTTTTCGCAGAACTTATCCGTGCGCTTAGTTATCGGATAGTTTCACGTTAATTAACTTGCAGCTTGCCATCATGCATTTTGCAAGTTGCCACCATATTGCGATCAAATTACCCGTTCAGCTCCCGTTCAGCTTCAGGACGAACGGTAGGAACTATCCGAAAGTGCCGCCACTCATACAGCCCGTAACACTTTTCAATACATAACTTTTCATAGCCAGAAACTGCCCGCAGTGCCAAGCAGCTTCATCCGAAGGAAAGTTTATGTAATCCAAACGGAGACAGATCGACCCGCAAGAGCACCGAAACAGAGCCTTCAAGCGAAGCGCAAGCAATAACATCAAAGGGCCACGTTATATATAAGGCCCGCACTTGGTGCCGACTCAGGCACCGCTTTCTACTTATGCCTGAATGAATTTGCTAACAGTCGAAAAGCAAGTTCTCGGATTAGTTTTGGCCAACTGGCCAGTATTTGAAACTGCATCAAACGGATGAGGTGAATACCATGCGAATCAGTATCTTCGGTTTGGGTTATGTAGGTGCCGTTTGTGCCGGCTGTTTGTCGGCACGGGGTCACGATGTGATTGGCGTGGATATTTCCGCGAACAAGATCGACCTGATCAACAATGGCAAATCGCCCATCGTCGAACCGGGCCTGGAAGAACTGCTGCAACAGGGTCTGCGTCAGGGCCGCCTGCGTGGCACCACCGATGTCGCCACTGCCGTGCTGGAGAGCGATGTGTCGTTCATCTGCGTCGGCACCCCGAGCAAGAAGAACGGTGATCTGGAACTGAACTACATCGAAGGCGTATGCCGCGAGATCGGCATGGCCATGCGCGACAAACAGGAGCGCCACACCGTGGTGGTACGCAGCACCGTACTGCCGGGCACCGCCAAGAACGTGGTGCTGCCGATTCTCGAGGATTGCTCGGGCAAGAAGGCCGGCGTGGATTTCGGCCTGGCAGTGAACCCCGAGTTCCTCCGCGAAAGTACCGCGATCAAGGACTACGACTTTCCACCGATGACCGTCATCGGTGAGCTGGACAAGACCTCCGGCGACCTGCTGGAAAGCATTTACAGCGAGCTGGACGCACCGATCATCCGCAAGGACATCGAAGTCGCCGAGATGATCAAGTACACCTGCAACGTCTGGCACGCGGCCAAGGTCACCTTCGCCAACGAGATCGGCAACATCGCCAAGGCAGTCGGCGTCGACGGTCGCGAGGTGATGGACGTGGTCTGCCAGGACCACAAGCTGAATCTCTCCAGGTACTACATGAAGCCCGGCTTCGCCTTCGGCGGCTCCTGCCTGCCCAAGGACGTGCGTGCGCTGAACTACCGCGCCAGCAGCCTGGACGTGGAAGCCCCACTGATCAGTTCGCTGATGCGCAGCAACGCCGCCCAGGTGCAGAAGGCCTTCGACATCATCGCCAGCCATGACTCGCGCAAGGTCGCGCTGCTGGGCCTCAGCTTCAAGGCCGGCACCGATGACCTGCGTGAAAGTCCGCAGGTGGAGCTGGCGGAAATGCTCATCGGCAAGGGCTTCGACCTGAGCATCTACGACCGCAACGTCGAGTACGCCCGCGTACACGGCGCCAACAAGGACTACATCGAGTCGAAGATCCCGCACGTCTCCTCGCTGCTCAACAGCGATCTGGACGACGTGGTGGCCAAGGCCGACATCATCATCCTGGGCAACAGCGACGAGCGATTCGCCCAACTGGCCGAGCAGGCGCCGAGCGGCAAGCGGGTGATCGACCTGGTCGGTTTCATGCCCCACGCCAGCAATGGCGTGGCCGAAGGCATCTGCTGGTAAGGACCCGAGCGCACCTGCACGCCAAGCGCGTGCAGGTGCCCGGAGACGCATATGGACAAGCTCAAGAACGGCCTCAACCAAACCACCGGCTGGATGTTCTATCTCAGCCTGCTGATGCTGCTGGCACTGGCCCTGCCGCGTACGGTGTTCGACCCCGAGTCGCGGGATTTCCTCCTGCTGATCGGCATCGTCGGCATCTGGCGATATTCCATGGGCGCCATGCACTTCGTGCGCGGCTGCCTATTTCTTTACCTGGTGTACCCCTGGTACCGCCGCAAGGTTACAAAACTCGGCAAGGACGCCGACCCCTCTCATGTGTTCCTGCTGGTCACTAGCTTCCGCATCGAGGCGCTGACCACTGCCATGGTCTATCGCTCGGTGATTCGCGAAGCCATCGACTGCGGCTATCCCTGCACCGTGGTGTGCTCGATCGTCGAGCTCTCCGACGAGCTGCTGATCAAGAACCTCTGGGCCCAGGCCGAGCCGCCGGCGCACGTCACCCTGGACATCGTGCGCATCCCCGGCACCGGCAAGCGTGATGGTCTGGCCCACGGTTTCCGCGCCATCTCGCGGCAGATGCCGGACCGCGATGCAGTGGTGGCGGTGATCGACGGTGACACCGTGCTCGAGCCGGAAGTGGTACGCAAGTGCGTGCCCTGGTTCAAGCTCTTCCCCAATGTCGGCGGGCTGACCACCAACGAGTTCTGCGAAGTCCGCGGCAGCTACCTGATGAGCGAATGGCACAAGCTGCGCTTCGCCCAGCGCCACCTCAACATGTGCTCGATGGCGCTCTCCAAGCGCGTGCTGACCATGACCGGACGCATGTCGGTATTCCGCGCCAGCGTGGTGACCGATCCCGAGTTCATTCGCGATGTCGAGGCCGATCACCTCGAGCACTGGCGTCTGGGGCGCTTCCAGTTCCTCACCGGGGACGACAAGTCCAGCTGGTACAGCCTGATGCGCCTGGGCTACGACACCTTCTACGTGCCGGATGCCGCCATCAACACGGTCGAGCACCCGCCGGAAAAGAGCTTCATCAAGGCCAGCCGCAAGCTGATGTTCCGCTGGTACGGCAACAACCTGCGGCAGAACTCGCGCGCCCTGCGCCTGGGCCTGGGTCGTCTCGGCGCCTTCACCACCCTGGTGCTGTTCGACCAGCGCGTATCGATGTGGACCTGCCTGCTGGGTCTGTGCGTGGCGATCATCGCCAGCCTCAAGTACAGCGTGATGTACCTGCTGATCTACCTGCTGTGGATCGGTACCACGCGACTGATCCTGACCCTGCTGCTGATGCTCTCCGGACACCGCATCGGCCCGGCCTATCCGGCGCTGCTCTATTACAACCAGATCGTCGGCGCGCTGGTGAAGATCTACGTGTTCTTCCGCCTCGACCAGCAGTCCTGGACGCGCCAGAACACCAAGCTCAACCGCGGCCTGTCCAGCTTCGCCAACTGGTTCAACAGCTGGTCGTCGCGCGCCATGACTTTCTCTGCTGCCTCCGTCTTCATCGCCGCGCTGCTGGCGCTGGTATGACCCTACTCGAATAGGAACTAGCCACCATGAACTCCGTCGCCAATCTCAACGTCGTCCATGAGTCCGAAGCCCAGCGCCAGCATGCCCGCGTCAAGTTGCCGGGGCGTCTGCGCTACACCAATGCCCAGCGCGAACGCATCGATGCGCGCCTGCTGGATGTCTCTGCCGGCGGCTTCAGCTTCACCAGCGACAACGCCAAGCACAAGGTCGGGGACTTCCACCGCGGCCAGCTGCAATTTCAGCTCGACAGCCTGGTACTGGGCCTGGACATCGAATTCCAGGTCACCTCGGTGCAGCCGGAACACAACCGCGTCGGCTGCCAGTTCCACGGCCTCGGCGCACGTGAAACCGCAGCCCTGCGCCACCTGATCAGCAGCCACCTGGCCGGTGAGCTGGTCAACGTCGGCGAGGTGCTGCACATCCTCCAGCGCGACAACTTCACCAAGACGCGCAAGAACGGCTCCGGCGGCGGCATGGGCATGTTCGGGCGTCTGCGCGCCGTGACCTTCAGCGCCGCCATCTTCGTGATCGGTCTGGCCGCCTTCGGCTACATCGGCAAGTCAATCTACGGCCTGTACTTCGTCACCCACGCGCAGTCGGCGCAGATCAGCCTGCCGGCGCTGCAGGTCACCATGCCGCGTGAAGGCAGCGTGCAGGCACTGGTTCAGCCTGACGGCATCGTGGAGAAGGGTGCGCCGGTCGCCACCTTCACCACCAGCATGCTGGAAATGCTCAAGGGTCACCTGGGCGACGACCAGCTCGAACCGAGCCAGATCGAAGAGCTGTTCGCCCGCGAAATGCAGGGCACCCTGACCAGCCCGTGCAACTGCAAGATCTCTCGCCAACTGGTGGCCGACGGCCAATTCGCCAGCAAGGGCGACGTGATCTTCGAACTGGTGCCGCAGGATGGCGTCGCCACCGTCAACGCCAGCTTCTCCTACCGCCATCTGGAACAGGCACGCCCCGGTACGCCGGTGACCTTCAAGGTGGCCGGTGAAGACAGCGCACGTCACGGCGAGATCGTCAGCAGCGCGCTGCATGACGGCGGCCTGAGCTCGGACATCCGTGTGGTTATCAAGCCGCAGGACACCCTGCCGGCCAGCCTCGCCGGTCAGCCGGTGGACGTGGTCATCGACCGCGGCCCGTCACTGAGCTGGCTGGTCGACCGCGCTGTCGCGGCAGGTCGCTAAGGAGGTCACGCCGTGAGCATGCCCCTCCTTCGCCCTGCCCTGCTCGGCCTCGCCGTCAGCGCCACCCTGGCCGGCTGCGCCGGCCTGCCGGATGAGCGCCTGGCCCGCGAAGCCCTGCAGAGCGGTGATCAGCAGACTGCCGAATGGCATTTCCGCCAGCTCGCCGAGATGGGCTACAGCGACTCGCAGATCGGCCTCGCCGACATCTACGCCGCCAATGGCCAGACCCAGGATCTGGATGAGGCCGAGCGCATCTATCGCCAGGCCCTGGACGGCTCGCCACGTGCCAAGGCGCGCCTCGGCAAGCTGCTGGCGCGCAAGCCCGGCAGCAGCCTGGCCGAGCGCCAGGAAGCAGCCGAGCTGCTGGAGAGCGCAGCCCAGGCCCGCGAGCCCAGTGCGCTGCTGCCACTGACCGAACTCTACCTGTTCTACCCACAGGACTTTCCCGCCATGAACCTCGCGCAACGTATCCAGGACTGGCGCCAGCAGGGTCTGCCGCAGGCAGAACTGGCGCAGATTCTTCTGTATCGCAACGACGGAACCTACGACCAGCACCTGGGCGAGATCGAGCGCATCTGCCAGGCGCGCCTGGCCAGCAACGACGCCTGCTACGCCGAGCTGGCCACCGTGTACCAGAAGCAGAACCGCGCAGACGACCGCCAGGCGCTGATCGACCAGCTGCTGGCGGGCTATCGTGCCGGCCGCGTTTCGCCCAATCAGGTCGAGTCCGTGGCGCAGGTGCTCAGCGATCCCGAGCTGGGCCAGCCACAACCGCAGCAGGCGCAGGACCTGCTCGAGACCATCGCGCCCGACTACCCGGCCGCCTGGGTCAGCCTGGCGCGCCTGCTCTACGACTATCCGGGCCAGGGCGATATCGACACCCTGCTCGGCTACTTGGAGAAGGGTCGCGAAGCCGCTCTGCCGCGTGCCGAACTGCTGCTCGGACGCCTGTACTACGAAGGCAAGCTGCTGCCGCAGCAGCCGAAGAAAGCCGAACAGCACCTGCGCAAGGCTGCTCCCAGCGAGCCCAGCGCCAACTACTACCTGGGGCAGATCTACCTGCGCGGCTACCTCGGCGAGGTCTACGCCCAGCAGGCGCTCGACCACCTGCTCAGCGCCGCCCGCGCCGGCCAGCTCAGTGCCGACTTCGCCCTGGCGCAGATGTTCAGCCAGGGCCGCGGGGTCAAGCCCAACCCGGTCAACGCCTATGTCTTCAGCCAGCTGGCCTTGCCGCGCAACACACCGCCGACCTTCGAGCTGGCGCACGCGGTGGCCGAGAGCCTGAGCCCGGAACAACTGGCCGAAGGCCAACGCCTGCTGCGCGAGGAGCGTGATGCCCGCGGCATCGTCCTGCAGCAGCAGGCCGCTCTGCAGGTCAGCCAGCCATGAACAGGGAAGCACGCATGCAGCTAAACCGTATCGTCAGCCAGCTGGGGCTGAGCGCCAGCCTGCTGGCAGCCAGTGCTGCCTGGGCGGCGGATGCGCCGAAGAACTTCGGCGTGGATGTGAAGATCACCGCGCAATCGGAAGACGACCGTGACCTCGGCACCCGCGAGGGCGGCGACGTCAGCGGTATCGGTCTCGACCTGCGCCCCTGGGCCTACGGCGAGCGCGGCGACTGGAGCGCCTTCGCCATGGGCCAGGCGGTGACCGCCACCGATACCATCGAAACCGACCCGTTGCAGGACGACGGCGAAGACAGCACCCAGCGCAGTGACGCGCGCCAGCCGGACAAGAGCTACCTGGCCATGCGCGAGTTCTGGGTCGACTACGCAGGCCTCACCGCCTACCCCGGCGAGCATCTGCGTGTCGGCCGCCAGCGCCTGCGCAGTGACGAAGGCACCTGGTGGGACACCAACATCGAAGCGCTCAACTGGACCTTCGACACCACCCTGCTGCGAGCCACGGTGGGCGTTGCCGAGCGTTTCTCCGACTACCGCACCGACCTCGACGACCTCACCCCCGAAGACGAGGACCGCCGCCACTTCTTCGCCGGCCTCGACTATCAGTGGACGCCGGGCCACCGCATCGGCGCCAAGCTGCACCACAGCCGTGACGACGGTCATCTGGCCAACCCCGGCGAGCGCGTCGACGAGCTGAGCAAGCGTTACACCGGCGACCTGACCTGGTTTGGCCTGCACGCCGATGGCGGCTTCTTCGAGCGCAATTCGCGCAACCGCCTCAACTACTGGGCGCAGCTGACCTGGCTGCAGGGCGATACCGATCAGTTGCAGCAGGAAGTGGTCGGCAACGACCGCATCGCCAGCGGCTCGCGCAGCCAGGATGTCGACGCCTGGGCGATGGACCTTGGTCTGCGCTACAGCCTCGACGACAACTGGAAGATCGGCGCCGCCTATGCCCGCAGCAGCGGCGGTGGCGATGAAGGCAAGTCGCGCCAGTTCATGCAGACCGGCCTGCACAGCAACCGCGCCAACTTCACCGGCGTCGAATCGCGCCTGCACCGTTACGGCGAGGCCTTTCGCGGCGAACTGTCGAACCTGCAGGTGGCCAGCGCGTTCAGCTCCTGGCAGCTGGGCGAGGACTACGACGCCAGCGTCGTCTATCACCGCTTCTGGCGTGTCGATGGCGATCAGGATGTCGGCGACAGCGGCATCACCGCGCCGCTGGTCGCTGGCGAGAAAGACATCGGCCAGGAAGTCGACCTGGTGCTGACCCGCTACTTCAAGCAGGGCCTGCTGCCGGCCAGCGTCGCCGAACAGCTCGACGACCGTTCGGCTCTGGTACGCCTGCGCGCCGGCGTGTTCCTGCCGGGCGACGCCTACGGCAGCGGCACAGACTCGGTGATGCACCGCGCCTTCGTCGACTTCATCTGGCGCTTCTGAGGGATCGGATCATGCAATCCAACGGACTAGCCCTACCCCTGCTGCTCAGCGCGCTGTGCCTCACCGCGCCGCTGGCCCAGGCCAATCCTGAGCAACACCAGTTCGACTACCGCGTGCGCAGCGCACCGGCGGGCGAACTGCATATGGAAGCGCCCGAGCTGCCGGAGCTGTCCGGCTACACCAGGGAAGCCGTGCTGGCCAAGATTCCGCATGGCAAGAAAGGCGATGTGGTGGTGCGGCGCATGCTGCGCCAGGACGCGCTGAAGGACTTCACCGGCGGCAACGAACGCCTGCGCGAATGGATCAAGCGCCAGCAGGGCATGCCCCAGGCGATCTTCATCGAAGGCGGTCTGGTCACCGCCCAGGATCTGGCCAAGGCGCTGCCTGACAGCCAGTTCGCCGAGCAGGAGCCAGGCGTGTACCTGGCTCGTCTACCCATCGTGGTGGCCGAGGGTGCCGCGCTGCACATCGGCAAGGAAACCCGGGAACTGCGCCTGTCGCAGGAGCGCGGCTCGTTCCTGGTCAACGACGGCCTGATGTTCATCACCGACACCCGCGTTACCGCCTGGCGCGAGGCGGACAACGGCCCGGCGAGCATGCGCGACAACGGCAAGGAGTTCCGCCCCTTCCTGGTGTCCTGGGGCGGTAGCGAGCTGTATATCGCCAGCAGCGTGATCACCAGCCTGGGCTACAGCAACTCGAAGTCCTACGGGGTATCGATTACCCAGTACACGCCGAACATGCACGAGCGCCTCCAGCGCGACGAGCCGACCGGTTGGCTGATCGATTCGGAGTTCGTCGATCACTGGTACGGCTTCTACTGCTACGAAGCGCAGAACGTGGTGATCAAGGGCAACACCTACCGCGACAACATCGTCTACGGCATCGACCCGCACGACCGCTCGCATGGCCTGATCATCGCCGAGAACACCGTGTTCGGTACCAAGAAGAAGCACGGCATCATCATCTCGCGCGAGGTCAACGACAGCTGGATCATCAACAACGAGAGCTACGACAACAAGCTCTCCGGCGTGGTCATCGACCGTAACAGCGAACGCAATCTGATCGCCTACAACCGCGTGCACGGCAACCACTCCGACGGCATCACCCTGTACGAGAGCGGCGACAACCTGCTGTGGGGCAACCATGTACTGGGCAACCGGCGCCACGGCATTCGCATCCGCAACAGCGAGAACATCCGCCTCTACGAGAACCTCGCGGCGATGAACCAGCTCACCGGAGTGTACGGCCACATCAAGGATCTGTCCGACACCGACCGCGACCTGGACCTCGACCCCTTCGATACCAAGATCTCGATGATCATCGTCGGCGGCACCCTGGCCGGCAACGGCTCCAGCCCGATCAACATCGACTCGCCGCTGTCGGTCGAGCTGTACCGCGTGAAGATGCTCGCGCCGCGCAAGAGCAGCGGCATCCAGCTCGCCGGCATTCTCGGCGAGAAGCAGGACGAAATCCTTGACCTCATGGTGCGCCAGCGCCTGCCCGTGCTGATCGATCCGATCGAGCCCGAGCCGATGACCAACTGACGAGGCCTCCCATGACTGCATACAAACTCAAGACCCTGGCCCTGGCAGTGACCTGCGCCGCATTCGGTAGCGCGCTGCAGGCCGAAGAACGCCAGGCGCCGCAATACCAGGTGGAAGACTGCTGCTCGCTGTGCCCGGCTGCGCACGATGCCAGCCGCTACACCACCAGCTACATGAAGAACTTCATCACCCTCATGGATGCCGACGAGGGTTGGCTGTTCCGCAGCGTGGAAGATCTGCGCACCGAGTTCGGCACCACCGAGGCCGGCTACCAGCGCCTCAAGGAGCTGCGCGACGGTCTCAAGCAGCGCGGCGTGGAACTGGTGGTGGTCTATCAACCGACCCGCGGCCTGGTCAATCGCAGCAAGCTGCGCCCGGCCGACTACCAGCGCTTCGACTATGACAAGGCGCTGCGCAACTACCGCCAGGCATTGAGCCGCTTCGAACAGCTGGGTATCTGGGTGCCGGACCTGACGCCGCTGACCGACGAGGACAGCGACAAGGAGTTCTACTTCCGCCGCGACCAGCACTGGACGCCCTACGGCGCCGAGCGCACCGCGCGCCTGGTGGCCGAGACGGTCAGGCGCATTCCCGGTTTCGACGAGATTCCGCAGAAGGAATTCGTCACCGAGCGCATCGGCCTGATGGGCAAGACCGGCACCATGCAGAACGTCGCCAGCCAGCTGTGCGGCACCGGTTATGCGGTGCAGTACGTCGATCAGTTCGTCACCGAGCCGAAGGACGCCAGCGATGGCGACGCGCTATTCGGCGACGACAGCAGCCCGAAGATCACCCTGGTCGGCACCAGCCACAGCGGCAAGAACTACAACTTCGGCGGCTTCCTCGAACAGCACCTGGGCACCAACGTGCTCAACGCAGCCTTCCCGGGTGGCGGCCTGGAAGGGGCGATGCTCGAGTACCTGGCCAGCGATTCGTTCCAGAACGACCCGCCGAAGATCCTTATCTGGGAATTCTCGCCACTCTACGACCTGGCCTCGGACAAGATTCACCGGCAGCTGATGGCCACCCTGAACAACGGCTGCAGCGGCCAGACCGAACTGCTCAGCAGCGAAAAGCGCCTGCATCCGGGCAGCAACGAGGTGCTGGTCAATGGCGAGAACAAGCTGCTGACCCTGCGCGGCAACCGCCACCAGCTCGACCTGCGCTTCAGCGACCCGTCGGTCAAGCGCGTCGACGCCACCATCTGGTACCTCAACGGCCGCCGCGAGCAGCTCAAGCTGGAGAAACCCGACACCGTCGACACCGACGGCCGCTTCGCCGTGGAACTGCGTAACGAGCCGGGCTGGGGTGATCAGAACTTCTTTGCCCTGGAAATCCAGAAGCCCGAAGACAGCGCGGACGACCTGAAAGTCCAGGCCAGCCTGTGCCAGCGCCCCAGCGGCGCCCAGCAGGTCGCCCAACGCACCGCGCAAGACTGAGGAGGCCCCATGCCTACACGACTGATCCCATTGGCCCTGAGCGGAATTCTGCTCTGTGGACCGGCATTCGCGGCGTTGCAGCCGCCGGCCGGCTACTACGCCGCGGCCGCCGGACAGGCCGGCAGTAAGGAGCTGGCCTGCCCGAAGCTGCCGACGCCCTACACCGGCGAGCTGGAATTCACCAGCAAGTACGAGGGCTCCGACAGCGCCCGCGCCACGCTCAATGAAGCGGCCGAGAGCGACTTCCGCGAGCAGACCGAGGCCATTACCGAGCTGGAGACGGAAGCCATCAGGCTGATCACCCAGTACATGCGCAACGGCAAGCGCAGCCAGCTCGACTGCGTGGTCGCCGCACTAGACCGGTGGGCCCAGGCCGGTGCGCTGCAAGCGCCGGCGCTCAACCACACCGGCAAGTCGATGCGCAAATGGGCGCTGGGCAGCCTGGCCGGGGCCTGGCTGCGCCTGAAGTTCTCCGAGTCGCAGCCGCTGGCCGATTACCCAGAGCAGCGCCAGCGCATCGAGCGCTGGTTCGTCAGCCTCGCCGAGCTGACCGTGGAGGACTGGAGCAACCTGCCGCTGAGCAAGATCAACAACCACAGCTACTGGTCGGCCTGGTCGGTGATGGCGGTGGCAGTGATCAGCGACCGACGCGACCTGTTCGACTGGTCGGTGGACCAGTTCCGCATCGCCGCCAACCAGGTGGACGACGAGGGTTATCTGCCCAACGAGATCAACCGCAGCCAGCGCGCCCTGTCGTATCACAACTACAGCCTGCCGCCGCTGGCGATGATCGCCGCCTTCGCTCAAGCCAACGGTGTCGACCTGCGCAGCACCAACCACGAAGCGCTCAAGCGCCTGGCCGAAGGCGTGCTCGAGGGTGCCGAGGATCCATCGGCCTTTGCCAAGCGCGCCGGCGCCAAGCAGGACATGAAGGAGATGCGCGAGGACTACAAGTACGCCTGGCTGGCGCCGTACTGCAGCGTCTACAGCTGCAGCGCGCAGATCCAGGCCCGGCGTGACCGCATGGGGCCATTCAACAACACCCGGCTCGGCGGCGAGATCAGCAAGGTGTTCGACCAGGACAGCTAAGCGTGGCCCCGCGGGGGCGACCAACCCTCTATCCCGCCCCGCCATGCGCCCAGCGCTTCGCAGAGCCCAGGGCGCTTCAGCGGACGAGGTGAGAAAGCTACACACCGTTCAAGCGCCCCCTCCGATTCACGGGAGAGGGTTGGGGAGAGGGCAAGAGCCACTCCCTGCGCCCAGTAAGCAGGGCAAAAACAAACCCTCCACTCGTGGGGGGGAAAGGGGGGGTGATGCCCCGGCTATTTTCGGAGAAGCACGGATGGTCTTTTCATCCAACGTATTCCTGTTCCTCTTCCTGCCGATCTTCCTCGGCCTGTACTACCTGTGCCCGAATCGCGGGCGTAACCTGCTGATCCTGATCGGCAGCTACACCTTCTATGCCTGGTGGCGGGTGGATTTCCTCCTGTTGTTCGCCGCCGTAACGATGTGGAACTACCTCTTCGCCCTGCGCATTCACGCCCACGTCGGCACCCAGACGGCGCGTCGCTGGGTGGTGGCCGGGGTAACCGGCAACCTGGCCACCCTGGGCTACTTCAAATACGCCAATTTCGGCGTCGCCAACATCAATGCCGTGCTCGAATCCATGGGGCTGGAGCCCTTCGTGCTCACCTCGGTGATCCTGCCGATCGGCATCTCCTTCTACATCTTCCAGTCGATCAGCTACCTGATCGACGTGTACCGCCGCGACACCGAACCGACGCGCAACCTGATCAACTTCGCCGCCTTCATCGCCCTGTTCCCACAGCTGATCGCCGGCCCTGTGCTGCGTTACAAGGACCTGGCCGACCAGTTCACCGACCGTACCCACAGCCTCGACAAGTTCAGCGAAGGCGCCACGCGCTTCATGCAGGGTTTCGTCAAGAAGGTGTTCATCGCCGACAGCCTGGCGCCGCTGGTCGACCACTGCTTCGCCCTGGAAAACCCCAGCACCGGTGACGCCTGGCTGGGCATGATCGCCTACGCCGCGCAGCTGTACTTCGACTTCTCCGGCTACAGCGACATGGCCATCGGCCTGGGCCTGATGATGGGCTTTCGCTTCATGGAGAACTTCAACCAGCCCTATATCAGCCAGTCGATCACCGAGTTCTGGCGGCGCTGGCACATCAGCCTGTCCACCTGGTTGCGCGACTACCTCTACGTCCCCCTGGGCGGCAATCGCCACGGCACCTTCAACACCTACCGCAATCTGTTTCTGACCATGCTGCTGGGCGGTTTCTGGCACGGCGCCAACTGGACGTTCCTGATCTGGGGAGCCTGGCACGGCATCTGGCTGGCCATCGAACGGGCCCTGGGTGTGAAGGCTGCACCGACAGTGTTCAACCCGCTGAAGTGGGTCTTCACCCTGCTGCTGGTAATGCTCGGCTGGGTGATCTTCCGCGCCGAGAACCTGGAGGTGGCCGGGCGCATGTATGCCGCGCTGTTCAGCTTCGCCGACTGGCACCTGAGCGAGCTGACCCTGGCGCGCATCACCGGGCTGCAGATGGTCACGCTGGTGCTGGCCTGGGTGGTGATCGCAATCTGCGGCGCGCGCCAGTTCCTCGCCAGCCGCGGCCATGAAGCGGGCCTGGCCCTGGCCAGCGCCGGCGTCGCCCTGCAGGCCATCGATCTGCGCATGGTGGCCCTGCGTGGCGCGCTTCTGCTGCTGTTCTGCGTGTCGCTGCTCAAGCTCTCGGCGCAGAGCTACTCCCCCTTCCTCTACTTCCAGTTCTGAGCGGAGGCCAAGTATGAATCGCCCCATCAAGACCTTCTACGTCGTGCTGTTCGCCCTGCTGCTGTTGCCGACCAGCCTGCTCGCCCTGACCAGGCTCGCCGACTACCACATGCCGACGCGGCCGAGCGTGCTAGACGGAGGCCTGGCCAAGAGCATCGAGCGTCACTACGACGACAACTTCCCGCTCAAGCAGGCGGGTATCAACCTCTGGGCGGCCGTGGAATACCTGCTCTTCGGTGAAGGCCGCAGCGGCCTGGTGATCGGCGAGGACGGCTGGCTGTACTCGGATGAGGAGTTCGATCCGGTGGCCGACGGCCAGCGCCAGATGCGCGACAACCTGGCGTTGATCCGCGGCGTGCAGCGCCAGCTGGAAGAACGCGATGTCCAGCTGCTGCTGGCCATCGTCCCGGCCAAGACCCGCCTGTACCCGGAACACACCGGCAGCCATCGTCCCAGCGCCCTGCAGCGCAGCCTGTATCCGCGCTTTCACCGTGCGGTGCGCAACGCCGGGATCGCCGCGCCGGACCTGCTCGAACCGCTGCAGACGGCCAAGAATGAGGCGCCGGTGTTCCTGCGTACCGACACCCACTGGACGCCGGAAGGCGCCGACGTCGCGGCCAAAGCGCTGAGCGAGGTGGTGCACAGCGCCATGCAGCTGCGCGGCGAGCCGCAGCAGTTCGTCACCGAAACCGTGGAAACCCGCACGCATCAGGGCGACCTGACCCGTTTCCTGCCGCTCGCCCCGCTGTTCGAGAGCCTGATGCCGCAGGCCGACCGCCTGCAGCAGCGTGAAACCTATGCAGCCGACGATGGCGGCGATGACCTGTTCGGCGATCGCGACCTGCCGGTAACGCTGGTCGGCACCAGCTACAGCGCCAACCCGGCCTGGAATTTCGCCGGTGCCCTGCGCCAGCACCTGCAACGCGACCTGACCAACCACGCCGAAGAAGGCGTCGGCCCGCTGGTGCCGATGCTCAAGTACCTGCAGAGCGAGGAATTCGAGAACAACCCGCCGCAGCTGGTGATCTGGGAATTTCCCGAGCGCTACCTGCCGATGACCAGCGATTTCACCGATTTCGACCCGCAATGGCTCGCCGCCCTCAAAGAGGGCGGCGAGCGCCAGGGGCTGGCCTCTGCCAGTCACTGATTCATCCCCCAAGGAGGACTATCCGATGAGCAATCAAACCACCCTACGCCGCTTCACCCTGGGCGCCTGCGCCCTGGCTCTGGGCCTCGGCATGATCCAGGCACAGGCCGATGACGGTGCCCTCTACGGTCCCAAGGCGCCCAAGGGCTCGGCCTTCGTCCGCGCTTACAACGCCGGTAGCGCCGAACTCGATGTCAGCGTCGGCCAGACCCAGCTCAAGCAGATCGCGCCGCTGGGTTCGAGCGACTTCAAGTACCTCCCGGCCGGCAGCTATCAGGCCCAGGTCGGCAACGCGCAGATGCCGGTGGATCTGGAAGCCGAGCATTACTACACCCTGGTCAGCCAGACCGGCGACAAGCCGCGCCTGGTCGAGGAGCCGCCCTTCACCAGCCGGCAGAAAGCCCTGCTGCGCGTACAAAACCTGACCGACAGCACCCTCAGCCTGAAGACCGCCGACGGCAAGACCGCCGTGGTCGCCGACGTGAAACCGGACGGCCGTGGCGACCGCGAGATCAACCCGGTCAAGGTCGGCCTGGCACTGTTCGACGGCGAGCGCAAGGTCGCCGACCTGAAGCCTGTGACGCTGGAGCGCGGCGAGGTGGTCAGCCTGTTCGTCACCGGCGGCCAGGGCAAGTTTTCGCCGGTGTGGGTCAAGCGCCCCATCGACGGTTAATGCAGTGAGCGGACTTTCTAGAACAAGGAAAACGGCGGGTACACGTCGCACCGACACGACACGGGCAAACCACTTGATCAATCGTTCAGGAGAGACACAACCATGACCCCCATCATCCTTTCCGGTGGCAGCGGCTCGCGACTCTGGCCTCTTTCGCGCAAGCTGTATCCCAAGCAGTTCCTCGCCCTGACCGGTGAGCAGACGCTGTTCCAGCAGACCCTGCAGCGCCTCTCCATCGAAGGCATGCAGCCGCCGGTGCTGGTGTCCAATCAGGAGCACCGTTTCATCGTGCTCGAACAGATGGAGCAGATCGGCCAGCAGGCGCAACTGCTGCTGCTCGAGCCCTTCGGCCGCAATACCGCGCCAGCCGTGGCCATGGCGGCTCTGCAACTGGTCGCCGAAGGCCGTGACGAGCTGATGCTGGTGCTGCCGGCCGATCACGTGCTGGACGATCAGCAAGCTTTCCGCCAGGCCCTGGCGCTGGCCACCGTGGCAGCGGAAAAAGGCGAGATGGTGCTGTTCGGCGTGCCCGCCGACCGTCCGGAAACCGGTTACGGCTACATCCGCGGCCAGGCCGACGGCACCCTGCCCGATGGTGTCGCGCGCGTCGCCAACTTCGTCGAGAAGCCCGACGCCAAGCGTGCCACCGAGTACGTGAAGAGCGGCGACTACTACTGGAACAGCGGCATGTTCCTGTTCCGCGCCAGCCGCTTCCTGGAAGAGCTCAAGCACCACGACGTGGACATCTACGACACCTGCCTGCTGGCGCTGGAACGCAGCCAGCGCGAGGACACGCAGATCACCATCGACCCGGCCACCTTCGCCTGCTGCCCGGACAACTCCATCGACTACGCGGTGATGGAGAAGACCAGCCGCGCCTGCGTAGTGCCGCTTTCCGCCGGCTGGAACGATGTCGGCAGCTGGTCGTCGATCTGGGAAGTGCACGCCAAGGACGACGCCGGCAACGTCACCAAGGGCGACGTGGTGGTCGAAGACAGCCGCAACTGCCTGATCCACGGCAACGGCAAGCTGGTCTCGGTGCTGGGCCTGGACGACATAGTCGTCGTAGAAACCAAGGACGCCATGATGGTGGCGCACAAGGACCGCGTGCAGGACGTCAAGAAGCTGGTCGGCAAGCTCGACCAGCAGGGCCGCTGCGAGACCCAGAACCACTGCGAGGTCTACCGCCCGTGGGGCTCGTACGACTCGGTGGATATGGGCGGCCGCTTCCAGGTCAAGCACATCACCGTCAAGCCGGGCGCGCAGCTGTCGCTGCAGATGCACCACCACCGTGCCGAGCACTGGATCGTGGTGTCCGGCACCGCCAAGGTGACCTGCGACGACCGTGAGTTCCTGCTCACCGAGAACCAGTCCACCTACATCCCGATGACCTCGGTGCACCGCCTCTCCAACCCGGGCAAGATCCCGCTGGAGATCATCGAAGTGCAGTCCGGCACCTACCTGGGCGAGGACGATATCGAGCGCCTGGAAGACGTGTACGGCCGCAGCGATGCAGTAGCCGCCGGCGCCGCACACTGAGCTGTTCGTAGCCCGGACGCAATCCCGGATATACGCAGCGAGCTCCCCTCTCCCATTCATGGGAGAGGGGCTGGGGGAGAGGGCCAGGACACCCACGCCATTTGCGGCTATCTCTTCCCCGCCCCCTTTCCCATCGATGAAGGAAGCTGTCACACCCTGCTACAGCCCACGCGGTTACCCTGACCTGACAGCTTGTGTAGGATGAACGCAGACTTTCACAAGGGCTGCTCTCATGCTGTTCGGTGTCGTACTCGTCATCACCTGGCTGATCCTGCTGATCCGCTACCCGACCAAGGCACTGCCGGTGTCCATGGCCGCGCTGATCGGTCTCGGCCTGGTGGCCACCTGGGTGCTCTGGCAGGAGGGTCGTGACGAGCGCCATCTCGCCCATCTCGAACTGCGCCTGAACCACGACCCGCAACGCTGCCCTGCCGACCGCCCGCTGGCCGTCGAGCTGAAGAACGGCAGCGATGCCGCCTTGCTGGAGCTGCGCTGGGAAGTCGCGGCCTACCGGCCCGGCAATGCCACCAATTTGGCCCAACGCCTTTATGAATCGCCGCGCTACAGTGGCCCGGGCGAACTGCTGCCTGGCGCCAGCTGGAGCGACTGCATGCCCCTGCCCGACCTGCGCAGCGGCTATCGCCCGGCTACGCTGGAGTTTCGCGCCGAGCGCCTGCAAGGCAAGTTCATCCGTTAACCCACAGCAACGAGCTCTGCTCGCGCCCACATACCCGACATCCATTGCCAGGAAACCTCGTCATGTCTCAACCCAGCGTACTGATCACTGGCTGCTCCAGCGGCATCGGCCGCGCTCTGGCCGATGCCTTCAAGGCCGCCGGTTACGCGGTGTGGGCCACGGCACGCAAGGACAACGACGTCGCCGCCCTCCAGCTGGCCGGATTCCATGCCGTGCGGCTCGATGTCAACGATGCCGAGGCACTGCAGCAACTGGCCACGCGCCTGAGCGAGGAAATCGGTGGCCTCGACGTATTGATCAACAATGCCGGTTACGGAGCCATGGGCCCGCTGCTCGACGGCGGCGTGGACGCCATGGCGCGACAGTTCGAAACCAACGTGTTTTCCATCGTCGGCGTCACCCGCGCGTTCTTCCCGTTGCTGCGCCGCAGTCGCGGCCTGGTGGTCAATATCGGCAGCGTTTCCTCCGTGCTGGTAACGCCTTTCGCCGGCGCCTATTGCGCGTCCAAGGCTGCGGTACATGCGCTGAGTGACGCACTGCGCATGGAACTGGCGCCCTTCTCCATCGAGGTGATGGAGGTGCAGCCCGGCGCCATCGCCTCCAGCTTCGGCGCCAACGCCAGCCAGCAGGCCGAGGCGCTGATCAGCCAGGAGTCGCCCTGGTGGCCGCTGCGCGAGGGCATCCGCGCCCGCGCCAACGCCTCGCAGGACAACCCGACACCGGCCAGCGACTTCGCCGCGCAACTGCTCGCCGCCGTGCAGCGCGACAATCGTCCGCGCCTGCTGCGCCTGGGCAATGGCAGCCGCACCCTGCCATTGCTCGCCACACTGCTGCCCAAGGCGCTGCTCGAACGCGTTCTGCGCAAACGCTTCGGCCTGGTGCAGAACCTGTGAGCCAGGGCGTGCAACTGCGCTACTACGCAGCTGCCGGGGTAATCGCGGCCATCGTGCTGAACCTGCTGCTGCGCACCTTCGTGCGCCTGGGCGGCGTGTTCACCACCCTGCTGATCGCTGCGGCCATCGCCGCCGGTCTGGCGCTGGCATTTCACTGGCGAAACGGGCGCGCACCGGGCAACGCCGAGCGCTGGCGCTTTACCCTGCTCTATGGCGGCATACTCGGCCTGCTCTATCTGGGTTTGCTGGGCATGATGTACATGCAGGACACGCCAAGCCCTATGGGCCTGTTTCTGTTCAGCCTGCACTATCTCTGCTACCCGGTGCTGGCCTGGCTGGCCTTTTCGCCACGCTATGGCCGCTGATCCCGCCGTCAGGACGACACCCGCATGCTGCACACCCTCGCCGTCGCCAACTACCGCTCGATCAACCGCCTGATCCTGCCGCTGGGCCGGCTCAACCTGATCACCGGCGCCAACGGCAGCGGCAAATCCAATCTCTACCGCGCCCTGCGCCTGCTGGCGGAAACCGCCCAGGGTGGCGTGGTCAACGCGCTGGCCCGCGAAGGCGGGCTGGAATCGAGTTTCTGGGCAGGGCCGGAGAAGATTTCCCGGCGCATGCTCAAGGGTGACGTGCCGGTACAGGGCGGTCCACGGCAGAACGTGATGCGTCTGCATCTGGGTTTTGCCGGCGAGGATTTCGGCTATGCGATCGCCCTTGGCCTCCCCGAGCCAAGCAACTCGGCCTTTGCCCTCGACCCGGAAATCAAGCGTGAATGCATCTGGGCGGGCCCCTGCTATCGCCCCTCCTCGCTGCTGGTGGACCGCAGCGGGCCGCTGGTGCGCCTGCGTGAGGGGCGCAGCTGGCAGGTACTGGCCCAGCATGTGCCGAACTACGACAGTCTGTTCGACCAGATCGGCAACGATCCGAATTGCCCGGAGGTGTTCCAGCTGCGCGAAACCATCCGCCGCTGGCGCTTCTACGATCACTTTCGCAGCGATGCCGACGCCCCGGCGCGCCAGCCGCAACTGGGCACTCGCACGCCAGTGCTGCATCACGATGGCCGCGACCTGGCCGCGGCGCTGCAGACCATTCGCGAAATCGGCGACCGCGACGCGCTGAACGCCGCCATCGACGACGCCTTTCCCGGCAGCCGCCTGCATATCGACTTCCAGGCCGGCGGACGCTTCGCCGTCGAGCTGCGCCAGGAAGGCCTGCTACGCTCCCTGAGCGCTGCCGAACTGTCCGACGGCACGCTGCGCTACCTGCTGCTGGTCGCCGCCCTGCTCACACCGCGGCCACCGTCGCTGATGGTGCTCAACGAGCCGGAAACCAGCCTGCATCCGGACCTGCTGCCGGCACTGGGGCGACTGATCATCGCCGCCTCGAAACAGACCCAGGTCTGGGTGGTGTCTCACGCCAGCCGACTGATCGCCACGCTCAGGGAAAGCCCCGAATGCAACACCCTGGAACTGGACAAGCAGCTCGGCCAGACCTGTATCCGCGGACAGGGCATGCTCGACGAGCCGCCTTGGAATTGGCCGGATTGAATCGACCGCGGCTCGCCAGAAAATCCTCCCGGCACGCTTCACATCACCTCGAGCATTACCAATAGGCATTCACAGCAATGCGATAAGCCGCACCGACGTGGTCCGCTAGTTGCGTCACGCATGGTCTTGGCGACTGGATCATGGCTGCAGAGCGTCGCAGACGGCCTGATGCAGACGGGCAAACTCGGCTACGAAGGCCGCCTGGCAGTCCCGCCAGACACCGCGCTCGCGTAGTCGCGTCTCCAGGTCGAGGCAGAGGCCCTCCAGCCGGTCGGCTCCGAGGGTGGCGACCAGTGCACGCAGGCGATGCAGCAGGGCCTGGGCCTCCGCGAGGCGCTGTTCGTCCAGATGGCCCTGCAGCTCGCTCACAGTCTGCCCGCAGTCCTCGGCAAAGCGCAGCAGCAGACGCCTATACAGGTCGTGGTTGCCCAGCAGCCGTTCGAGAGCTGCGCGCTGGTCGAGGCCTTCGATGGCCGGTAGCGTCGCCCGCGGCATTGCGCCTGCAGTGCTCGCCGGCTGCGCTCGGGTGTCCCGACTGCTACGACCCAGCCAGCGCTCCAGCACCGCTTCCAGATGGCGAGGGTTTACCGGCTTGGCCAGGTAATCGCTCATGCCCACCTCCAGGCAGCGCTCGCGGTCGCCGCTGAGGTTGTTGGCGGTCAGGGCGATCACCGGCAGCTCCGGAAGCAGCGGGCGCAACCGACGGGTGGCCTCCAGGCCGTCCATCACCGGCATCTGCACGTCCATCAGCACCAGGTCGATACTCGCATCGGTACTTAGCTGCTGCAGCGCCTCGGCACCATTGCAGGCCTGACTGACGCGCAGCCCGAGGGCCGCCAACTGCTCGCTGGCCACCTCACGGTTGAGCGCATCGTCCTCCACCAGCAGCACGTGGCGTCCCTGCAGCGGCAGACCCTGCGGGCCGCCACCGGCGTCACCCGGCGCAGCATCCTCGGTAGCCTGCAGCTTCAGCACCAGGCCGAACAGGCTGCCCTGGCCGAGCACGCTGCGGATCACCAGGCGACCGCCGAGCAGGCTGGCCAGCTGCGCGCAGATCGCCAGGCCAAGGCCGGTTCCGCCATAGCGGCGCGAGGTCGAGTCATCCATCTGCTGGAACGGCTCGAGCATCTCCGCGACCCGCTCCTCCGGCATGCCGATGCCGCTGTCCTGGACCTCGAAGCACAGCTGGTAGTGGTCACCGGCGTGCTCCTCCAGCAGCACCCGCAGCGAGATGCTGCCGCTGTCGGTGAACTTGATGGCGTTGTCCATGAAGTTGATCAGGATCTGCATGATCCGCAGCGGATCGCCGAAGAACTGCGCCGGCAGCCGCGCGTCGATGTCCACGGTGAGCTGCAGCTGCTTGCCGCGGGCGCGCTCCCAGACCATGTCGACCACGCTGGAGACCAACCGCTGCAGCGAGAAGCCGACCCGCTCGATCTGCATCTTGCCCGCCTCGATCTTGCTGAAGTCGAGGATGTCGCCCACCACATCCAGCAGGTGCTCCGCCGAGCGCAGGATCTTGTCCAGGTAGCCGGTCAGGCGCGGTTCGTCGGTGAGCCGCTTGGCCAGGTGGGTGAGGCCGACCACGGCGTTGAGCGGCGAGCGGATCTCGTGGCTCATGTTGGCCAGGAAGTTGGCCTTGACGCGGGTCGCCGCCTCGGCCTGGTCCTTGGCCGCCACCAGCTCGGCGGTGCGCTCCTGCACCTGGCGCTCGAGGTCGGCGGCCAGTTCGGCCAGGGCGTGGCGATCGCGTGCCTGGGCGGTTTCCTCGACGGCCAGGCTGCCCAGGCCGCGCAGCTCGCCCTGCAGGTCGAGGATGGGGAAACCCACCACTCGGTAGGCGGCGTAGTCCGGGGCCTGGCTGTCGCCCATTTCGACCTGCTGCTCATGCGACCTGCCATAGGCCAGCACACCTCGCTGTGCATCGCGGACCGCCTGCGCTAGGGGCGGCAGCGCACCGTCACCGGCGTGCAGGTCGAGATCGTTCCACCGGGCGACCTGCGGCGTACTCCGCGCCAGGCGGTTTTCCAGGCGCACCCGACCGCGCAGGTCGCGGATGCGCACCACCAGCGGCAGATGGTCGAGCACCTGGCGGTAGAGCATCTCGCGCTCGGCGAGCCGATGGCGGTCGCGGCGCGTGCGCAGGGTCAGCCAGAGCACCAGCAGGATGGCCAGGCCGCAGAGGCCGAGGACCAGGTTGCGCGACAGCGGGTAGGCGGAGCCCGGGGCATCGGTATGGCGTTCCGCGGCCAGGCCCAGACTGAGCTCATCCAGCCACAGCGCCGCACCGATCAGCCATTCGCCACGGCTGTTCTGGTAGGGCTCGAGGTAATGGATGCGCCCGTCCGTCTCGCTGAGGCCGGCCACATCGGGCGCCTCGCTGCCGGCAGGCGGGCTGTGGTGGCCATGGTGATCCAGGGCGAACACCCGCATGAACGGCGAGGCCAGGCGGTCCAGGCTGGGCTTCAGGCTCTGCTCGCTGCCCAGGCGCAGGCACAGCACCGGGGCGCCGTGGGAACCCAGGCCTTCCACAGGTATGCGTGCGCAGGTCACCAGCAGGTCATGGGCTCCGGCCAAGTGGCCGAGACTGGCGCCCTGGTGCTGGGCACGCTGCAGCAGCGGAGTCATGGCCTCGACCACCGCGGGAGCCTCGAGCAGACCGTGGCCGCCGAGGGGGCGCAGCTCGCCGTCGAACAGGCCGTGGCCGAGATAGCCCTGGGCCCGGTACAGGGCGCGCAGCGTGGCATCGGCGGCGCCGTCGGCGGCACTCGAGCGGTTATCGAACCAGAAGTGCAGCTCGGGCAGGCTGGCCATGCCGCGCACGGCGCGCTGGTGCCCCAGCTGCCACATCAAGGCAAGATCGCTGGCGGCATGCAGGTAGATCTCCAGCTGCTGGCGTTCGCCCGCAGCCTCGCGCTGGTCGATCACCCGCAGCGCGGCCAGGCTCAGCAGCACCAGCAACAGGCACACCCCGAGCGGTGCCAGGGTGCGGAAATGACCATTGCGGGAAAGAAACGCCTTCATTCGCCGAGCCAGGCGGACAGTGCGCGGCACGCCTTGCGCTCCAGGTGCCAGGAAAACAGCTGCTCCGCGGGCATCGGCCGGGCCAGCAGGTAGCCCTGGGCCGAGTGGCAGCCGAGGGATTCGAGCAATAGCAGTTCCTCGCGATTTTCCACGCCCTCGGCCACACAGGGCAGGCCGAGCTGGCGCCCCATCTCGATGGCCGAGTTGAGGATGGCCCGGGCGCGGCGGTTGCTCTCAGCGTCACGGATGAAGGCGCGATCGATCTTCAGCTCGGTGAAGGGCAGCCGTGACAGCTGGCGCAGGGTGGAGAAGCCGGTGCCGTAGTCGTCGATGGACAGGCCGAAGCCGGCCAGGCGCAGGCGGCCGACCGAGGCCAGGGTGATCATCGGATCGTCCATCAGCGCACTCTCGGTGACCTCCAGCACGAACTGGTCGGGACGGCAGCCGGCCAAGGCCACGCGGCGGATCAGATCATCGACGAAATGGCGGTTGGCGAGCAGGCTGATGTCGACGTTGAAGGCCATGCTGATCGAGTCGTCGCGCAGGCGCTGCAGATGCCCCAGCACCTGATCGACCAGGCTGAAGGTCAGCTCGCCGAGCCCCCCGCAGCCGGTGGCCATGGGGATGAAGTCGGCCGGCGGGATCTGCGTTCCATCGGTCTCGATCCAGCGCGCCAGCACCTCGTAGCCGATCACCCGGCCGCTCTTCAGGTGGACCTTGGGCTGGTAGTAGGGCTGGATATCGCCGCCCCGCACGGCCGCCACCAGCTGCGCCTCGTCCAGGTTGCGCCGGGGCGGTGCCGGCCGCCGTGCCATCTCGACCGGACACACAGCGGCAGCCAGCAGGCGGTGCAGGTCGGCGCCGCTGATCGGCTTGCTCAGGCTGCCGAGCAGCGGCACCCCGGCGGCGTGGAGCATGCCCTCGACGGTGGACACCAGGGCCTCCTCGCGGGCAGTGACGATCAGTACCTGCGGGCGTATCTGCTCTTCACCGAGCCGCTGCAGCAGCTCGAAACCGTTCATCCCGGGCATCTCCAGGTCGAGCAGCAGCAGCGGCAGGCAGCCGTGGCAGTCGCGGAGGATGGCCAGCGCCTCGCTGCCCTCGGCCACCGCATGCAGTTCGCGAAAGCCCAGCTCGCGCAGCAGCGCGCTCAGCAGCTCACGCTGGAAGGGGCTGTCCTCGACGATCAGAACCCTCCTGCCGCGGATATCTTCCGGCAGTTCGGGCAAGGCTGTACACATGACGGGTTCTCTTAAGTTCAGAGCTTCTGCCCGAAGTGGGCAATTCGCTGGGGAATCTCGTCCAGACTACAGATCTGCTCCACGGCGCCGAGGCGGATCGCTTCCTTGGGCATGCCGAACACCACGCAGCTGGCCTCGTCCTGGGCCAGGGTCAGGGCGCCCGCCTCGCGCATGGCCTTCAGGCCGCGCGCGCCATCATCGCCCATGCCGGTCATTATGACCCCTACCGCGTTGCGACCGGCAGCCAGGGCCAGGGAGCGGAACAACACGTCGACGGACGGTTTGTGCCGTGACACCGGAGGCCCGTCCTGCACCTGCACCTGGTACTGGGCTCCGTTGCGCCGCACGCTCAGGTGCAGGCCGCCGGGGGCGATCAGCGCCCGCCCGGGGATCACCCTATCGCCGTCCTGGGCCTCACGCACCTCGATGGCACAGGCCGCATTGAGGCGCTGAGCGAACTGGCGGGTGAAGTTGGCCGGCATGTGCTGAACAATGACCAGGCCGGTGCAGTCGCGCGGCAGGCGGGTCAGCAGGTACTCCAGGGCGCGGGTGCCCCCGGTGGATGTGCCCAGGGCGACGATAGCGTCGGTGGTCTGGCTCTGGGTCAGGGTACTGCGCGCCTGAATCGCCGTGCTGCCGCCCGGCGCCTGCTGGCGGGCCGCCACCTGGCGCAACCGGGCCCCGGCCGCCTGACGCACCGTCTGCACCAGCTGGGCCCGCTGTTCCTGGATGAACTGGCCGACGCCCATCCCCGGCTTGCAGAGGATGGCCACCGCACCGGCATCCATGGCGTCCAGGGCGATCGCCGAGCCTTGCGCGGCCAGCGATGAGAAGACGATGGTCGGGATCGGATTTTCCTGCATCAGCTGGCGCAGGAAGGTCAGCCCGTCCATGCGCGGCATTTCCACGTCCACCACCAGCACGTCGGGACACAGTGTCTTGAGCTTCTGTAGGGCAAACAGCGGGTCCGGGGCCACGCCCACCACCTCGATGTCCGGCTCGCTGGCCAGCTGCTCGCGGAGCATGGAGCGCACCACCGCCGAGTCATCGACGATCATCACCTTGATCATGCCGACATCCTCTCACTGTTCGGCTCGCTGACGCGACGATAGACGGAGGGCGCCTGCTGCTGCAGCGGCAGGGAAAGACCGGCCAGCGACTCGCAGTGGCCGATGATCAGCCAGCCGCCGGGACGCAGCACGCTGCACAAGTGGTCGAGGACCCGTTGGCGGGTCGGCTGATCGAAATAGATGAGCACGTTGCGCAGGAAGATCACGTCAAAGTCATCGGCTTCCGGCCATCTGTCGAGCAGGTTGTGCTGAACGAAGCGAACCCGACCGCGCAGCGTGGGATCGATCAGCAGCATGCCCTCATAGCTGCCGGTGCCACGCCGGCAGAAGCGCTTGAGGTAGTCCTCGGGCATCAGGTTGAGCCGCTCCATGCGGTACAGACCCGAGCGCGCCTTTTCCAGCGCCCGGCCACAGATGTCGCTGGCGGCCAGCTGCCAGCTGGTGCCGAGCTGGTCGCTCAGCAGCATGGCCAGGCTGTAGGGTTCCTCGCCGGTCGACGCCGCCGCGCACCAGACGCGGGGGGTGCGGCCGTGCAGGCTGGGCAGGATGCGGTTCTTGAGCAGGGCGAAATGGCCCGGCTCACGGAAGAAGTAGGTCTCGTTGGTGGTCAGGCGATCGAGCATCTCGGCCCGCTCGCCCGCCCCCTGGGGACCGAAGACGTACGCCAGATAGGCGTCGAAGTCGGCCAGCCCGAGCGCCTCCAGACGCCGCCACAACCGGCTCACCACCAGGGACTGCTTCTGTGCACTGAGAAGAATCCCGGCGCTGCTGTACAGCCAGTCCTGGATGCGTTGAAACGCTTCGGGGCTGAGCGGCTTCATGGGATCAGCCGTCCGAGCTTTCGATAGGGGTCTGGTTGCCGGCCTCGATCAGGCTTTCCAGCTCGCCCAGCGAGAGCACAGCCGCCACGTCGAGAATCGGGATGAAACCCTGCTCGCGACGCAGCATGGCGGTGACGAAGTCGTTGCGCAGGCCGGTGCCGAACTGCGGGCGACTTTCCACCTCGCTGGCCTCCACCTCGCGCACCTCGCTGACCGCATCGACCAGTACGCCCAGCATGTGCAGGGCCTCGCCCTGCGCCACCTCGACCACCACTATGCAGGTCCGGCGATTGATCACGGTCGGCTCGCGACCGAAGCGCACCGACAGATCGAGCACCGGCACCACGGCGCCGCGCAGGTTGATCACGCCGTGCAGAAAGGCCGGCGCCAGCGGAATGGTGGTGACACCCGGGTATTCGATGATTTCCCGGATGGCGTGGATACCCACGCCATAGGTCTCGCCACCGAGGTTGAACATCAGGTACTGGCGCACGAGCTCCAGCCCTTGAGCGGAATCAGCCATGTCCGGGGTTCCTTAGAAGTTCACGAACAGGCTTTCGTCGACCGACGAGGAAGCAGCCGCCGCGGGGCTGGCCGGACGCGGGGCAGCGACCTGCGGAGCACGCGGAGCGCGACGCTCGGACGCCTTGGCGGTCTTGAAGAAGCCCATCACGCTCTGCAGCTGCAGGGCCTGGCTGCTCATCTCCTCGGCGGTGGCAGACAGCTCCTCCGAGGCCGAGGCGTTGGCCTGGGTGCTCTTCGACAGCTCGACGATGGCCAGGTTGATCTGCTCGGTCCCGGCACGCTGTTCCTGCGAAGCCGCAGCGATTTCCTTGACCAGGTCGGCGGTCTTGTCGATCGACGGCAGGATTTCCTCGAGCAGGCCACCGGCGCGCTCGGACATCTTCACGCTGGAGCCGGCCAGAGTACCGATCTCCTGGGCTGCGACCTGGGAGCGCTCGGCCAGCTTGCGGACCTCGGCGGCCACCACCGCGAAGCCCTTGCCGTGGTCACCGGCACGGGCGGCCTCGATGGCGGCGTTCAGCGCCAACAGGTTGGTCTGGTAGGCGATGTCGTCGATGATGCCGATCTTGTCGGCGATCGACTTCATGGCCTCGACGGTTTCGCGCACCGCTTCGCCGCCTTCCTTGGCCGCGCTGGCGGCCTGGGTGGCCATGCTGTCGGTCAGGGAGGCATTCTCGGCATTCTGGCTGACCGAGGCGGCAGCCTCCTCCACGGAGGAGCTGATTTCCTCGACGCTGGAAGCCTGCTCGGTGGCGTTCTGGCTCAGCGTGCCGGAGGAGGCGGACACCTGCTCGGAGGCGGAAGCCAGCGATTCGGCCGAGGAACTGACCTGGCCGATCACTTCGGTCAGGCGCTCGACCATGCCGTTCATGGCGGCCAGCAGACTGTCCTCGTCGCCCTTGCGCAGCTCGACCTTGACGGTCAGGTCGCCCTGGGCGATGCGCTGCACCACTTCACGGGCGTAGTCGGGCTCGCCACCGATCTGGCGGACGATCACTCGGGCCAGGAACACGCCGAAGATAATCGCGATCAGCGCGGTCAGCGCGATTATCACGCCCATCACCACCTGCATCGTCGCGACGGTATCGATGGCACTCTGATCGGCCTCTCCAGCCTGCCGCGTCATTTCGGCAACCAGGTCACCGAAGTCGCTTTCGATCTTGTGAGCAATCGGACGCAGCGGGCCGTTGACCAGCGCCAGCCCTTCGTCCGCACGACCGGCCCTTGCCAGCGCCAGCGCTTCCTGAACACCCTTGATATAGGTATCCAGGCCCTGCTGGATCTTGTCGGCAATGGCCACTTCGGCAGGCAACATATTCGTCTGCCGATACTCGTCGAACGCGGTCTGGGCTCTCTCACGGTACTCGATGGAGCGTTTGACGGTTTCCTCGCGCGCCTCCCCTTCCTGAGTGAGGAAGCGGATGACGGTCCGGGTGTAGATCAGGTATTCGCGGTAAGCGACCTGTGCCTTCACCGTTGCCACAAGATTGTTTTCGTACATGCGATGCATGGACGAGCCGACGGCGACGATGTTGTTCAGCCCGTAGAGGCCCATCGCCGCCGCAATGATCGCCAAGGTGAAGAAGGCGCTTAGCAGCTTCTTGGCCAGGGAAAGTTTCATGAACCAGTTCATTGGAGTGCCTTGAGTCAGATCAGAGAGTGAGTTGAGCCGGGCTGGCGACCAGCGCCGGTATGTCGAGCAGGAGGGCGACGCTGCCGTCGCCGAGGATGGTGGAGCCGGCCAGGCCGCGCATGCCGTCCAGCAGACGGCCGAGCGGTTTGATCACCGCCTGGATCTCGCCGACGAAGCGGTCGACGACAATGCCGGCACGCTGTTCGCCGCACTGAACCACCACCAGGCATTCGCGGGCGCCTTGGCGCCGGCCGACGCCGAAGCGTTCGGCCAGGCGCAGGTAGGGCAGCGGCTGGCCGCGCAGGTTGACCACCTGGCTGCCGGGCTGCTCGTCGAACTCCAGGCACTCGACCACCAGGTCGAGGGGCAACACGAAGTCGGCATCGCCGACCGCCACCTGGAAGCCGTCGATGATCGCCAGGGTCAGCGGCAGGTTGATGCGGAAGGTGCAGCCCTGCCCCGGCACGCTGTGGATCTCCACGGTGCCGCGCAGCTGTTCGATGTTCTGCCGCACCACGTCCATGCCCACGCCACGACCGGACAGGTCGGTGACCTTCTCGGCGGTGGAGAATCCGGGGGCAAAGATCAGGTTGTGGATGTCGCGCTCGGCCAGCTGGACGTCGGCGGCTACCAAACCACGCTCGACGGCCTTGGCCAGGATGCGCTCGCTGTTCAGGCCACGGCCGTCGTCGCTGATCTCGATCACCACGCTGCCGGAGCGGTGGTAGGCGTTCAGCGACAGGGTGCCCTGCTCCGGCTTGCCGGCGGCGCGGCGCTCCTCGATGGATTCGATGCCGTGGTCCATGGCGTTGCGCACGATGTGCAGTAGCGGGTCGTTGAGCTTCTCGACCATGGACTTGTCCAGCTCGGTCTCGGCGCCGCTGACTTTCAGCTCGATGCGCTTGCCCAGCTCGGCGCAGACGTCGCGTACCACCCGCGGGAAGCGCTGGAACACCTCGCCGATCGGCACCATGCGCAGGTTCAGGGCGCGGTCGCGGATCTGCTCGACCAGTTGCCCGACACCGGCCAGCAGTTCGCTCAGTTCCGGGTCCTGGCGGCCGGCGCAATGGGTGTTGCAGGCAGAGCTGCGGATCACCAGTTCGCCGACCGAGTTGATCAGCTCGTCCAGCTTGCGCGCATCGACCTTGATGAACACCTGCTCGGCGGCCCGGGCGCGACCGGTGTCCGCCACCTCGGCCAGACGCTCGGCCGCCTGCTCCTGGGCGGGCGGCGGGTCGAGACACTCGATGTCGATGGCGCAGTCCTGGGCGATGAACTCCAGCGCCTGCTCCAGGCTCTCGCGGCTGGCATCGCTGCGCAGCTCGAGGACGAAGCCCAGGTAGCAGCTCTCCGGGTCCAGTTCGGCCAGCGGAGGCAGCTGCTCGTCGAGGATCTGCAGCGACAGCAGCTCGCCCTTGTCGGCCAGGTACTGGACGAAGGCCAGCGGGTCCAGGCCGTAGGCCAGCACCTGGGGCTGCGGACGTAGCTCGATGCGCCAGCGCTGCGCGGAGCCGGCGCTCGCCTGGCCGGAGGCGGCCTGGGCCGCGGCGGCCGGGGCGCCGTCCAGGTAGGTGTTCAACTGCGCGCACAGTCGGGCACGCTCGGCCGGGTCCGGGTCATGTTCGTCACGGCCGGCGGCCACTTCGTCGAACAGCCGGCTGAGGTAGTCGCCGCAGCTCAGCAGCAGCGAGATCAGCGCCGCGCTCATCGCCAGCTCGTCGTTGCGCACGCGCACCAGCAGGTTTTCCATCAGGTGGGTGAAGTCCACCACCAGCTGCAGGTTGAACATGCCCGATGAGCCCTTGAGGGTGTGGGCGGCGCGGAAGATGGCGTTGATGCGCTCGGCATCGGCGCCGGCGCTCTCCACGGCCAGCAGGCTCTGCTCCATGTCGACCAGCAGCTCGCGGGCCTCGTCGAGCAGCACGCTACGAACGGATTGCATGTCCATTGGGCGTCCTCAGTCGAACAGGGTGGTCAGGCGCAGGCGTTCGAGCAGTTGCTCGACGGCCGGGCTGGGAGCAATGAAGGGGGCGTCGGGCAGGTGGCGGCGCAGGGCCAGGAGCAGTTGCAGGCCGGCGCAGTCAATCTCGCCGATACCGACCAGGCACAGGCTGTCCGGCTGCTGGCGCTGGATATCCATCAGCAGCAGCTCCTTGAGTTCGGCGGCGCGCTCGATGGTGAAGCTGCCGCCGAGCCGCAGGCGACTCTCGGAACAGGTTTCCATGGTCACATCACCAGCTTGGAGACAGCGTCGAGCAACATCGGCGGCTGGAACGGCTTGACGATCCAGGCACGTACGCCGGCGGCCTTGCCCTGGGCCTTCTTGTCGTCGCTGCCTTCGGTGGTCAGCATGACGACCGGTGTGAACTTGTAGGCCGGCTGTTTCTTCGCTTCCAGAACGAAGCTGATGCCATCCATGTTCGGCATGTTCACGTCAGAAATAATCAGGTTGTACTTGCGTCCGTCCAGCTTGCTCAGCGCATCCTTGCCGTCCTGTGCCTCAACAACGGTGTAACCGGCGCCGCGCAGGGTCAGGCCGACCATCTGTCGCATGCTCGCGGAGTCGTCGATCACCAGAATCGTCTTGCTCATGTCGTCTCAACTCAGAAGAAAGTGATGGAATTGGAGGAACTGACCGGTGCCGCACTGCGGCCCCCGTGCAGCTCGTGTTGTTCCAGGGTGGTGTAGGTGCTGCTGAGGCGCGCCAGCCAGTCGCTCACCGCCGGCAGCTCGCCGGTTTCGGCCTGCTCAGCTACAGCCTGGGTCAGGTGCTGCATGTCGTCGCCGACATGGCCCATGATCTGGTCGACCCGATCCTGGAACTGCAGGTGCATGACCAGCTGATTGATCTCGGCCTCGACCAGCAGACGCTCCTCCTGCAGCTCGAAAAGAGAGCCCTGCAGCATCGAGGCGGTCTGGTTGAAATCGCCGATGATCTGTTCCACACGCTGCTGGGATTCGGTCACCACCACCTGCTCGCGCTCGGCGAAGGAAGCCGACAGTTCCTGGGCCTTGTTGATTACCTCGGTGACGGTGTCGACGGTCTGGCGGATCAGCTTGCCGGTTTCGCCCGACTCGCTGGACAACTTGCGCACCTCGTCGGCGACCACCGAGAAGCCACGCCCGGCCTCCCCGGCACGGGCAGCCTCGATGGCGGCATTGAGCGCCAGCAGGTTGGTCTGGTCGGCGATCTTGCCGACCTGTCCGGCCATGCGGCTCAGATCGTTGGTGTAGCTGGCGATGCGGTCTATCTCGGCCAGCAGCAGAGCACGGTACTCCTGAGTCTGCAGCAGCGCAGCGGTGATCTGCTGCAAGCCGCTTTCAGCCTGCTGGATGGTCTCGATGGCGCGACCGCTCTGAGCCTGACTGTCCTGCGGTGAATGACTGACCAGACGCTGGCTGAGAGCGGCGAAACCGCCGGCCAGACCATTGATGGCCTCACCGATCTGCCCACGGGCCAACAGCAGATGCTGCCCCCACAGCGGCAGCACGCCGCCGACCAGCTGGCGCAACGACTCATCGACGCGCGGCCGGGATTCTACAGACTGAAGGTTGCTCGCCTGCTCGCGGCTCGGCGGCTGGCGACAGAGCAGCAGGGTGGCAACCAGCCCCAGCGCGCCCCACCCCAGACCGAGCCAGGTGGATTCGGCCAGGATGGCGCAGATGACCAGGTTAGCCAGGGCCAGTGCCCGTGCCGCATTCGCGTGTCGCATGCCCGCTCCGTTCCAGCGTCCGTTTAGGAGCGCCATTGTCGGCAGGCAATAGCTTTATGCCATGAGTGGAACTACTCAGGTCATGCGGGGGGAGTTACTTCACAGCAGCAGGCGCACCAGCTCCACCACCGAGCTGGCATGCAGCTTCTCCATCAGCCGCGCGCGATGGTTCTCCACGGTGCGCACGCTCAAACCGGCGCGTTCAGCGATCTCGCGGCTGGATTGGCCTTCCACCACCCCCTGGGCGATGCGCCGCTCCTGCGGAGTGAGCAACGCCAGACGTGCCTCGCGGAACTCACGCTGCAGCCGCTGCTGGTGAAGTTCAACGCTGAGCGCCAGAGCCGCGTTGACCCGGTCCAGCAGCCGCTGGCCGTGCACCGGCTTCTCGATGTAATCGAAGGCGCCGCGGCGCATGGCCTCGACCGCGGTGGCCACGTCGGCATGGCCGGTGATGAACAGGATCGGCGTCTCCACGCCGCGCTCGAGCAGTTCTGCCTGCAGCTGCAGACCGCCCATCAGCGGCATGCGCAAGTCGCTGAGGATGCACTCGTGGGCGCCGGGGCGGTAGCTGTCGAGGAAGGCCGGCGAGGAAGTGAAGCGGTATACCGCCAGGCCGATGGAGCCGAGCAACTCGGCATGCACCTGGAGGATGAGGGGATCGTCGTCGATAAGATAAACGGTGCCAGACTGAGTGGTACTGTTCATACAGGCGACCTGTTCGGCGCACTAAGGAGGGGGCGCATTGTAGCCGCTGAAGGACGAGCAGATGCAACATGGGCATCGTCTCCCACGAAAAGCCCCGCCATCTCGCGATAACGGGCCCTGCCCCACGGCCTGCGCTCAGAGCCCGTCGAGATAACGCTCCACATCCAGTGCCGCCATGCAGCCGGCACCGGCTGAGGTAATCGCCTGGCGGTAGACCGAGTCGGCGACATCGCCGGCGGCGAACACCCCAGGGATGCTGGTCGCGGTGGCATTTCCCTCACGCCCGCCGTTGACCACCAGGTACCCGCCCTTCAGCGCCAGCTGGCCTTCGAACAGACTGGTATTGGGCGTATGGCCGATGGCGACGAACAGGCCATCGACCTTCAGCTCGCGATAAGCACCGCCATATTGCTTCAGACGCACACCGGTCACGCCGCTGGCGTCGCCCAGCACTTCGTCGATCTCGGCATTGAGCTGCAGCTCGATCCTGCCCTCGGCCACGCGCTCCTGCAGTTTGTTCTGCAGGATCTTCTCGGCGCGAAAGGCATTGCGACGATGAATCAGGGTGACCTTGCTGGCGATATTGGCCAGGTACAACGCCTCTTCCACCGCGGTATTGCCGCCACCGACCACTGCTACCTCACGGCCGCGATAGAAGAAACCATCGCAGGTCGCACACGCAGAAACGCCACGCCCCATGAACGCCTCTTCACTGGGCAGGCCCAGATAGCGTGCGCTGGCACCGGTGGCGATGATCAGCGCATCGCAGTTGTAGGTGGCGCTGTCACCGATCAGGGTGAACGGCTTGCCGGCCAGGTCCACGGCATTGATGTGATCGAAGACGATCTCGGTCTCGAAGCGCTCGGCATGCTCCTGCATGCGCTGCATCAGCGCCGGGCCGGTGAGCCCGTGCGGGTCGCCCGGCCAATTGTCCACCTCGGTGGTGGTGGTCAGCTGACCGCCAGCCTGAAGGCCGGTGATCAGCAGCGGTTTCAGATTGGCGCGCGCCGCGTAGACGGCAGCGCTGTAGCCCGCCGGGCCGGAGCCCAGGATGATGACGCGGGCGTAACGAACGGTCATCGCTAACTCCTTGTCGGCCCGGAGGCCGGCAGGTCGGATAAAAAGGGACTCTCGAAGCGCTAGGGGAAGGCTTGAAGGGTGAGAGCCCCGCAAAAGAAAGCTGTGCGCAAGGCTATCGAGGCCGCCGGGCCAGCGGAAATATCCATTACCAATTCCGCGAATAGAATCCGGCTATGACTGCCCGCTGCATCTCTGAACTTTCACCGCGCCAGCGAAGTCGGTATGGTCGCGCGCATCAACCACTCAGGAGATCGCCATGCCCGCCGCTCCCGTTCTCTCCGGCCCGCAATATCTGCGCGAAGGCCTGAGGCTGGTCCTCAGCCCCGGCCTGCGCCTGTTCGTTCTGCTGCCGCTGGCGGTCAATCTGATCCTGTTCATCACCCTGATCGGCTTCGCCGTGCAGCAGTTCAGTAGCTGGGTCGACACCTTCATGCCCACCCTACCGGGCTGGCTGAGTTTTCTGCAGTACATCCTCTGGCCACTGTTCGTGGTGCTGGTGCTGCTGATGGTGTTCTTCACCTTTACCCTGCTGGCCAACATCATCGCCGCCCCGTTCAACGGCTTTCTTGCGGAGAAGGTCGAGGTGGTGGCGCGCGGCGAGGACCACTTCCCGCCATTCAGCTGGGGGGAACTGGCGGCCATGGTGCCGCGCACCATGGGCCGCGAGATGCGCAAGCTGGCCTACTTCCTGCCCCGCGCCATCGGCCTGCTGATCCTCAGCTTCATCCCTGTGGTGAACCTGGTCGCCGCGCCGCTGTGGCTGCTGTTCGGCGTGTGGATGATGGCCGTGCAGTACATCGACTACCCGGCCGACAACAACAAGATGAGCTGGCAGGACATGCTCGCCTGGCTGCGCGAAAAGCGCTGGCAGAGCCTGAGTTTCGGCGGCATCACCTACGCCGCGCTGCTGGTGCCCGGTCTGAACATCCTGATGATGCCGGCCGCAGTGGCCGGCGCCACGCTGTTCTGGGTGCGCGAGCGTGGCGAGCTGGCGTTAAGTACGCGCAAGGACGTCGCGTAAGGCCTGCATGGAGGCCAACGACTCACGTTCGACGCGCCGCCTCAACAACAGGTAATTGGCCAGGCGCATCAGGCCGTTATCGAAGCCATACTCGAGGGTGCGCACAAACTCGCAGCCATTCTTGAGCCCTACGCACTCGTAAGTCAGCAGCAGCTGCAGGCCATTGTCGCCGCGCGCGCTGGCCTGCCAGCGCCGGGCTGGCTGATAGTCCAGCACGTCCCAGCGCAGATGCCCGGGACGACCGCCGGCATGAATGTCCTCCTCGAAGCCCTCACCGGCTAACAGCGCACCCTCGCGCCCATAGATGCGCAGCGACGACGGATGCCATTCGGGCCAGTGACAGGGTGCAGCGGCATATTCCAGAACCTGCTCGGCCGGCAGATCGATGCGGATGCGGTGCTGCTGACGATTCTGCTGATGAGTCGGCTCAGGCTCCCAGTGCAGCGTCCCGTACAACCAGTCCATGAGCGGATGAACGATGCCGAAGTTGCGCGAGTGCATCAGTTCACGACGATGATGCAGTGCATGCAGACGGCGCATCTGGCGAATCCACGGCAAGCGCGAAACAGGATGTTCGGCCGGCAGATGCTCACAGGCATGCACCACTTCGTAAGTCATGTAACCCAGCAGCATGCTGCCGGCGAACAGCCCGGCGAGGTTGCCGTCGAGCTGAGACAGCAGCCACCAGGCGGCGAAGGTAGGCAGGCTGAACAGCACGATGAGCCAGGCCGGGAACAGGATCACCCGCCAGTCACGCGGCGTTTCGTAGGGCATCAGCGTCTCGACGAAGAAGCTGTGGTGATCGCCGGTATGGCGTTTGTAGAAGAGTTTGCCGAAGCGCGTCTTGTTGTGCCCGAGGCGCTTGTGCACCTGATACTCGCCCCAGCTGAAGAACACCAGCGTGGCCGGCACCAGCAGCCATTGCCAGGGAGCCACGGACTCCAGCGTGCTCCACAGCCAGACGATGCAGAGCAGGCCGTAGGTCTGCACGAATACAGCGTGCAGCCAGGGGTTGTACAGCGGGTGGATACCAGCCCGGTAATCGCTACGAAAAGCCTGGGCATTGTCATTGTTGTAGGCCATGGCGTTCTCCTGTGGATTGACAGCAGTCTAGGCCCGGCCTAAATCATTTGAATAATGGATATTTGAAAAGAGCATTATTCATGATCTCGAATTTACGCCAGCTCGATCTCAATCTTCTGCTGGTCTTCGATGCCCTGATGCAGGAGGGCAATCTGACCCGCGCCGCTGAGCGCCTGCACCTGAGCCAGTCGACGGTGAGCAACGCCCTCGCCCGCCTGCGTCAACAGCTGGGCGAAGAATTGTTCCTGCGACACGCGCGGGGCATGTCTCCGACCGCACGCGCCACGGCGCTCTACCCACCCGTGCGCCAGGCGCTGCAGCTGCTGCAGTCTGGCCTGAGCCCGGCGGAGCCTTTCAATGTGCAGGCGCCGCACACATTCAACCTGTCACTCAATGACTACGCTCAGGCCGCATTGCTGCCGATACTGCAGGCGCATCTGGCGCAGGTCGCGCCGCTGGTCGAGGTCGTGGCACACGGCGACGATGCCGACAATCTGCTCACACGTCTGGAAAACGGCGCTCTGGACGCGGCCATCGACTACCTGCACTTCGATTCGCCCGACCTGCACTATTCCCCATTGCGCGAAGAGGCGCTGGTCGTAATCGGGCGCAAGGATCATCCCGCCTTCACCGGAGGACTGCAGCTCAGGGATTACCAGCAGGCGCGCCATGTGATCGTGACGCCACGCGCGGGACGGGGTTCGCCGCTGGAAATCGTGCTCGGCTCGGCCAAGGTCAGACGCCAGGCAGCGCTGCACCTGCCCAACTACCTGCCGATTCCCGCCATCGTCGCCCGAACCGAACTGCTCGGCACCGTACCGGCACGTCTGGCGAAAACCTTCGCAGCACTGTTCGAACTGCAGGTGGCAGCGCTGCCCTTCGACATGCCTGCGGTGCAGATCAGCTTGATCTGGCATCGCCAGCAACAGCACGACCCGGCGCATATCTGGCTGCGCGAACAGCTTCACGCCCTGCTCGCAGACCTGTAAACGCCGCCAGAATGCCACCCTCACTGCATGGCCCGGACTGGCACCGCGTGCATGAACGCTGCGTCTATGCGCGTCGCGCTGATCGGCCAACAGCGATGCAACATCAGGCAGCCCATCTGCCTGAGCAGCGAGCCTTCCGGCAGGGCGAGTGACATCCGCCTTGCCAGTACATCCAGGCAAAACATGCAGACATAAAAAAGCCCCGATGTGCCGGGGCTAAAAACGGGGCGTCGGTTCGCGACGCCCTTCAATCACTGGCTCAGACCAGCGAAGTCAGCGCCTCGCGGCTGAACGGCAGGATGTCCTGCTCACGCCCTTCACGCACCTTCAGCGCCCAGTCCGGGTCGACCAGCAGGGCACGCCCCACTGCCACCAGGTCGAACTCCTCCTTGTTCAGGCGTTCGAGCAGGTTCTCGATGCTGGCCGGCTCGGCCACCTTGTCGGTCTTGACCATGAACTGCAGGAACTCGCCATCCAGCCCGACGCTGCCGACAGTGATGGTCGGCTTGCCAGTCAGCTTGCGCGTCCAGCCGGCCAGATTGAGGTCGCTGCCTTCGAATTCCGGCTCCCAGAAACGACGGGTCGAGCAATGGAAGATGTCCACGCCGGCCTCGGACAAAGGCTTGAGGAAGGCCTCCAGCTGCTCCGGAGTCTGTACCAGGCGTGCGCTGTAGTCCTGCTGTTTCCACTGCGAGAAGCGCAGGATGATCGGGAAGTCCGGACCAACCGCAGCGCGCACGGCCTGAATCAGCTCGATGGCGAAACGCGAACGCGCCGCCAGGTCACCGCCGTACTGGTCGGTACGCTGGTTGCTGCCCTCCCAGAAGAACTGGTCGATCAGGTAGCCGTGGGCACCATGGATCTCCACGCCATCCATGCCGATGGCCTTGGCGTCGCGCACAGCCTGGGCGAAGGCGGCGATCACCTCATCGATGTCGGCCTGGGTCATGCCGTGCACGACCACTTCGCCATCCTTGAGCTTCTCCATCGGGCCATAGCCCGGAACACTGGCGTCCGGCTCGGTGCCAAGGCGACGCACGTTGCCCACGTGCCAGAGCTGCGGCACGATCTTGCCACCTTCGGCATGCACGGCGTCGACCACCTGCTTCCAGCCGGCCAGGGCATCATCGCCATAAAAGCGCGGCACGTTCGGGTAGCCATTGGCGGCCTTGTGGCCGACGGTGGTGCCCTCGGTGATGATCAGGCCCACGCCGGCAGCAGCGCGACGGCGGTAGTACTCGACGACCTTGGCGTTGGGCACGCCACCGGGCGAGAAGGAACGGGTCATCGGTGCCATGACCACACGGGTCGGCAGCTCCAGGTTACCGAGGCGGAACGGGGCGAACAGGGCTTGAACGGGAGCGCTCATCATCTTTCCTCTGGGTTGAACGGTAATCAGGCCTGCAGCAAACGCTCCAGGCGGGTGACGAAAGCTTCCAGCGGCTGCAGAGTGCGGCCCACCTTGAGGCGGGCGAGCACGCCCTGCCAGGCGTCGCTGATAAAGGTGGCGAGGTTGCCGCAGTCTTCGTCGGCCGGCAGTTCACCGGCCGCCTGCGCCTGCTCCAGACAGTCACGCAGAATGTCCACAGACGCCTGCTGGATGGCCGCAACCTCGGCACCGATCGCCGGCAGCATCTCGCTCATCTCGAAACTCAGGCTGCCGATGAAGCAGTGGTACTGCGGCGTGTCCTGGCGGGCGAAATGCGCCAGCAGATCGCGGTAGTAAGCGAGGATGCGTGCACGCGGGCTCAACGCCGGCTCGTTCAGCGCCTGGGCATAACGCGCCAGGCGTGGCCGATAGATGAAGGCCAGCGCCTGCAGGGCGAAGTCTTCCTTGCTGGCGAAGTAGTGATAGAAGCTACCCTTGGGAATCCCGGCCGCCTGGACGATTTCCAGCACACCGGTGCCGTGATAGCCGCGCCGGGTCATCACCGCGGCGCCCTTGCTCAGGATCAGGTCGCGCTTGTCGAGTCGAGTGCTGTTCATGGCGACGAGCATATGACCGGTCGTCTCGCTCGGCACAGCACTATTGATAACGGTGATCGGGAGTTAGAACGCCCACGCCATCACCGACCGAAGCGGGTTACACCGCCGAAACTCAGGGCTGCAGCCAGATCAGCGAGGCGAAACGCCCGGTGCGGGCGCTACGGCGATAGGAGTAGAAACGCGGGTCGTTGTAGGTACACAGGCCACCACCACTGACGGCAGTCACGCCCCTGGCCGCCAGGCGAATGCGCGCCAGCTGGTAGATATCGGCCATGAACTTGCCGGCGTTGATGCTGGGCACGAATGCATCGGCAGCCTCGGCATGCTGCTGCACGAAGGCCTCGCGCACCTCGGCGCCCACCTCGAATGCCTGCGGACCGATGGCCGGGCCGAGCCAGACCAGCAGGTCCTGCGGGGCGACGTCCAACGCCTTGACGGTCGCTTCCAGCACGCCACCGGCCAAACCGCGCCAGCCGGCATGCGCCGCTGCCACACGGGTACCGGCACGGTCGCAAAACAGCGCCGGCAGGCAGTCGGCGGTCATGGCCGTGCAGGCGATACCGGGCGTGCTCGTCCAGTTGCCGTCGGCCTCGATGATCACGGCAGGATCAGCCGGCGCCACAACGATGCCATGCACCTGACGCATCCAGGCGGGCCGGCACCCGAGCGCATCGACCAATTGGGCACGATTGCTCGCCACCGCTGCCGGATCATCGTCGACATGATCGCCGAGATTGAAGGTGTCGAACGGTGCGCTGCTGACCCCGCCGCTGCGCGTGGTGACGCAGGCGCGCACGTTGGCGGGCGCTGGCCAGTCGGGCGTCAGCCAGTCGTGAACACTCACCCGACGAAGGCCTCGCGGTCCTGACGCAACAGGGTCAGCAGCCAGACCAGATCATCCGGCAGCGGCGACTCCCACTTCATGCGCTTGCCAGTGGCCGGGTGATCCAGTTCGAGGAAGCGCGCATGCAGGGCCTGGCGCGGAAATTCCTTGAGGCTCTGCACCAGACTCGGGCTGGCCGCCGGCGGAATGCGGAAGCGCCCGGCGTAGACCGGATCGCCCACAAGTGGGTAACCGACATGGCTCATATGCACGCGAATCTGGTGGGTACGCCCGGTTTCCAGCTTGACCCGCACATGAGTGTGCGAGCGATAGCGCTCCAGCACCCGGTAATGAGTAATCGCTGGCTTGCCGCCATCGGTCACTGCCATGCGCTGACGCTGGCTGGAGCTGCGCCCGATCGGCGCATCGATGGTGCCGCCGGCGGTGATCACGCCGATGCTGATGCATTCATAGATGCGGCTGACCGTACGCTTCTGCAGCTGCTCGACCAGATTGGTCTGCGCCTGCAGGGTCTTGGCCACCACCATCAGGCCGGTGGTGTCCTTGTCCAGACGATGGACGATACCGGCACGCGGCACGTTGACGATATCCGGCACGTGATGCAGCAACGCGTTGAGCAGCGTGCCGTCGGCATGCCCCGCAGCCGGGTGCACCACAAGGCCTGCCGGCTTGTCGATCACCAACAGGTGTTCGTCTTCATAGACGATGTTCAGTTCGATGTCCTGGGCAATCCACTCGCCCTGCGCTTCCTGCTCGGCATCGAGCACCAGCGTCGAGCCGGCATGCACGGTGTCGCGCGGGCGCGCCACGGCACCATCGACGGTCAGGCGGCCTTCCCTGATCCAGCTGGAGAGACGCGAACGGGAGTACTCGTCAAACAACTGCGCAGCCACCTGGTCGAGGCGTTGGCCGCCCTGTTCGAAGGGGACGACGGCCTGGAGTTGGATCAATTGCTTGTCTATAGAAGTCATCTTCAGAACCAGTTCAAAGTTTGCTGCGCGTTGGCCCTGCTGCGTTGAAAACAGGCTCAGAACGTCGCTTGCGGCTAACGCACTTCAGTGCGGCCCCTATAGGGGCGAGCGAAGCGAGTCATGCTCAATTACCGCTCGTACAGTCGAAGGCGACTCCGACCGATCCTCACTGTTTTGCCTTGCATTGCTCTAGCTCGCGAAACGTTGAACAGGCACTTAGGCAACGGCGGGAGCCTGGCCTTTGGTTTCGGCGACAGGCTTGTGGTTAAATACGGCGTCTTTGCCCCAGGGTTTTCCGGGGGCGCTCATCATAACAGGACGGCCGCGCGGCCGTCACAGGGACGCAAGCCGCCATGCAAGTGAAACACCTGCTGCTGATCGCCATCCTCGCCCTTACCGCCGCCTGCTCTTCCAAGCAGCCGGAGGTCGATGAAAACCTCAGCGAGGTGGAGCTGTACCAGCAGGCTCAGGCCGACCTGGACAACCGCAGCTACACCCAGGCCATCTCCAAGCTCAAGGCGCTTGAATCGCGCTATCCCTTCGGTCGCTATGCCGAGCAGGCGCAGCTGGAGCTGATCTACGCGTACTACAAGAATGCCGAACCGGAAGCGGCCAAGTCCTCTGCCGAGCGCTTCATCCGCCTGCACCCGCAGCACGCCAATGTCGACTATGCCTACTACCTCAAGGGCCTGGCCTCGTTCGATCAGGACCGCGGTCTGCTGGCGCGCTTCCTGCCGCTGGACATGACCAAGCGTGACCCGGGCGCCGCGCGCGACTCCTACAACGAGTTCGCCCAGCTCACCAGCCGCTACCCGACCAGCCGCTACGCACCGGATGCCAAGCAGCGCATGATCTACCTGCGCAACCTGCTGGCCGCCTATGAAGTACACGTCGCCCACTACTACCTGACCCGCCAGGCCTACGTCGCCGCCGCCAACCGTGGCCGCTACGTGGTAGAGAACTTCCAGGAAACTCCGTCGGTCGGTGACGGTCTGGCGATCATGACCGAGGCCTATCAGCGTCTGGCGCTGGACGACCTGGCTGCCACCAGCCTGGAAACCCTCAAGCTCAACTATCCGGATCACCCGAGCCTGGAGAACGGCAAGTTCGTGCCGCGCGAGGAAGAGGCCGACAACCGTTCCTGGCTGGCCAAGGCCACCCTCGGCCTGATCGAAACCGACACACCGCTGCCGCCGGGCGAAACCCGCGCCAGCCAGGACGTGATTCGCCAGTACGAAGACGCCGAGCAGCAGATCCCGGCCGAACTGCAGCAGGATGCCAAGACCGGCGAAACCGCCAAGAAGCGCTCGATCTGGAGCCGTCTGACCTTCGGTCTGTTCGACTGATCGCAGCTGCCGGTGAAAAGGGAGGCCTCGGCCTCCCTTTTTATTGCCTGGCGTTTCCTGCCCCTCTGGCAAGAATGTGTCGCCCTGGGCGCAGATATAGCTCGGAAACAGCTCACAAGCTGCCCTGCGGATACTGTGCCGATGCCTTCGGCTTGGCTAAACTGCGGGCTTTAAATGAACAGAAGAGCACGATATGGGCCTTATTCGCCTGCTGTTCTGGATTGCCGTCATCTTTGCAGCGATCTGGATCTGGCGCCGCTTCATCAGCAACCCCAAGAGCACTGGCCCCGCCGAAGAAACAGCTGCGCCTATGGTGCGCTGCGCACATTGCGGCGTGCATGTCCCCAAACCCCTTGCCCTGAGCCAGGATCAGCAGTGGTACTGCAGCCAGGCCCATCTCGAACAAGGCCCACGCACCGGTGACCGCTGATCACAGTTTGCAAGGCGAAACCCAGGGGCGACGCATTTTCAGGCTCTATCATTTCTATCGCCTGAGCATCGGTCTGGCGCTGGTACTGCTGATCTCCAGCAACCTTGATGAGCAGCTTCTGGATGTGGTGCATATCGAGCTGTTTCGTACCGGCAGCTGGGTCTACCTGATCCTCAACATCCTCATTGCCGTACTGGTGCAACGCCCCAAGCACCTGATGCAGCTATTCAGCCTGGCGCTGGTGGATGTGATCTTTCTCTCCGCGCTGTTCTACGCAGCTGGCGGCACACCCAGCGGCATCGGCAACCTGCTGGTGGTGGCGGTGGCCATCGCCAATATCCTGCTTCGTGGCCGCATCGGCCTGCTGATCGCCGCCATTGCCGCAATGGCGCTGATCTACCTGACCTTCTATCTCAGCCTCAGCCGCCCCGCCGCTGCCGCCCAGTACGTGCAGGCCGGCGCCCTCGGCGCCCTATGCTTCGCCGGTGCGCTATTCATTCAAGGCATCACCCGCCGCCTGCGCCTGAGTGAAAGCCTGGCCGAGCAACGCGCGGCAGACGTCGCCAATCTGGAGGAGCTCAATGAACAGATCCTGCAGCGCATGCGTACCGGCATCCTGGTGCTCGACACGCAGCATCGTGTGCTGCTGGCCAACCAGGGCGCGACACAGCTGCTGGGCCGCAGCGAACTGACCGGCAAGATCATCGACCCGTACTGCCCCGAGCTGGTGAAGCGCCTGCAACAGTGGTTGCACAACCCGACCCTGCGCCCGGACAGCCTGCAGGCGCAGGTCGACGGGCCTATGCTGCAGCCCAGCTTCATCTCCCTGCAGCGCGGAGAAGAACAGCACATCCTGGTTTTTCTCGACGACATTTCGCAGATCGCCCAGCAGGCGCAACAGCTGAAACTGGCCTCGCTCGGCCGCCTGACCGCAGGCATCGCCCACGAAATCCGCAACCCGCTCGGTGCAATCAGCCACGCCGCGCAGCTGTTGCAGGAATCCGAAGATCTGCAAGGCCCCGATCAGCGCCTGGCGCAGATCATTCAGGATCACTCCAAGCGCATGAATCTGGTGATCGAGAACGTTCTGCAGCTCTCGCGCCGACGTCAGGCCGAGCCACAATTGCTGGACCTGAAGTACTGGCTGCACCGCTTCGCCAGCGAATTTCGCAGCTCGGCGCCGAGCGACCGGCAAATCCATCTGGAAACCCAGAGTGGCAGCCTGCAAACACGCATGGACCCCCATCAGCTGACCCAGGTGCTGACCAACCTGGTACAGAACGGCTTGCGCTACAGCGCGCAGAAACACCGGGTCGGCCAGGTCTGGCTGCGTCTGTTCCGCGACGAGTTCAGCGACCTGCCGGTGCTGGAGATTCTCGACGACGGCCCCGGCGTGCCGCCCGAGCAGGAGCAGCACATCTTCGAGCCCTTCTACACCACTGAAAACAAGGGCACCGGACTCGGCCTGTATATCTCCCGCGAGCTATGCCAGAGCAACCAGGCCCGCCTCGACTACAAACCTCGTGAAGGGGGCGGCAGCTGCTTCCGCATCACCTTCGCCCATCCGCGCAAACTGAGCTGAACATGAACCGTCAGAGAGCCCTGATCGTCGACGACGAACCCGATATCCGCGAACTGCTGGAAATCACCCTCGGACGCATGAAGCTGGATACCCGCAGCGCCCGCAACGTCAAGGAAGCACGCGAGTGGCTGGCGCGCGAGCCCTTCGACCTGTGCCTGACCGACATGCGCCTACCCGACGGCACCGGCCTGGATCTGGTGCAGTACATCCAGCAGCGCCATCCGCAAGTCCCCGTGGCAATGATCACCGCCTATGGCAGCCTGGATACCGCGATCAACTCGCTCAAGGCCGGAGCCTTCGACTTCCTCACCAAGCCGGTAGACCTCGGCCGGCTGCGCGAACTGGTCGCCACCGCTCTGCGCATTCGCTCCCCCGAAGGAGAAGAAACTCCGGTCGACAGCCGCCTGCTCGGCGACTCCCCGCCGATGAAGTCCCTGCGCAAGCAGATTCAGAAACTTTCGCGCAGCCAGGCGCCGGTCTACATCAGTGGCGAATCGGGCAGCGGCAAGGAATTGGTGGCCCGTCTGATCCACGAACAGGGTCCTCGCGTCGAGCAGCCCTTCGTCCCGGTCAACTGCGGCGCCATCCCCTCGGAGCTGATGGAGAGCGAGTTCTTCGGTCACAAGAAAGGCAGCTTCACCGGCGCCATCGAAGACAAGCAGGGCCTATTCCAGGCAGCCAATGGTGGCACCCTGTTCCTCGACGAAGTCGCCGACCTGCCGCTGCCGATGCAGGTGAAGCTGCTGCGCGCCATCCAGGAAAAGGCCGTGCGTGCGGTCGGTGGTCAGCAGGAAGTGGTGGTCGATGTACGCATCCTCTGCGCCACCCACAAGGACCTGGCCGCCGAAGTCGCCGCCGGGCGTTTCCGACAGGACCTCTACTATCGCCTCAACGTCATCGAACTGCGCGTACCGCCACTGCGCGAGCGCCGCGAGGACATCGCCCAGTTGGCCGAGGTGATGCTCGCGCGCCTGGCCGAAGGCACCGGCCTTGCAGCAGCCAAACTGCACCCCGACGCACTGGAAAAACTGAAGAACTATCGCTTCCCGGGCAATGTGCGCGAGCTGGAAAACATGCTCGAACGCGCCTACACCCTGTGCGAGGACGATCAGATCACTCCGAACGATCTGCGCCTGGCCGACGCCAGCGGTCCCGGTAACGAAAGTGGCGAAGCCAGCCTGGCGCAGATCGACAACCTCGAGGACTACCTCGAGGACATCGAACGCAAGCTGATCATGCAGGCATTGGAAGAAACCCGCTGGAACCGCACCGCCGCGGCCCAGCGCCTGGGCCTGACCTTCCGCTCAATGCGTTATCGCCTGAAGAAGCTGGGCATCGACTGACGCCTTGCCCCGTCAGCGCCCCAGACGCCCCGCTGGGGCATAGGGCGCTGGATCGATGATCGGCTCACGCCCCAGCATCAGATCGGCCAGCAGTTGGCAGGATGCCGGCGCCAGCACCAAGCCATTGCGGAAATGTCCGCAGTTGAGCCAGAGCCCGGGGTGCGAGGAAACCTCGCCGATAAAGGGAATACCTTCCGGTGAGCCAGGCCGCAAACCGGCCCAATGCCCTACCACTTCGGCGTCCCGGAGCGCAGGCAGCAGCTCCTCGGCCGAAGCCTTGAGGCTTGCCAGCGCGTTATCGGTCGGCGTCTTGTCGAATCCGGCGTACTCCAGCGTGCTGCCGACCAGGATATGTCCATCCTTGCGCGGAATCGCATAACGCCCCTTGGCCAATACCATGCTCGGCAGAAAATCCTCGGCACACTTGTAGAGAATCATCTCCCCCTTCACCGGCTCGACCGGTAACTCCAGCCCAAGCGTATTGAGCAACGCTCCACTCCAGGCACCGGCAGCGAGCACTACGCGATCAGCGCGAATCTCTCCATCCGCCGTGGTCACGCCACGAATCTGCCCGTCCTCCTGGATAAACCCGGTAACCGCGCAATGCTCACGCACATCCACATTCGGCATGGCTGCCAAAGCCGCTCGCAGCGCCTTGACCAAGCGCGGGTTACGCACATTGGCCACCCCCGGCATATGGATGGCCTGCTCAAAACCACCTCCCAGCACGGGCACGTCCCTATAGACCTCCGCGATATCCACCGACCGGAGCGGACGCCCTTCGCGCTCTGCCCACACCAGGGCTTCGCCCTCGTCATCCAGATCAAGCCAGTACAGCCCTGTGACATGCACTTCGGGATCGATACCCGTCTCGTCCAGCAACCGCTGACCAAAGCCCGGATAGAAGTCCTGTGACCAATGCGCCAGCGCCGTCACCGCGGCGCTGTAGCGCCAGGGGTAGAGCGGAGAAACAATGCCGCCGCCGGCCCAGGAGGATTCCTGACCTGTAGAGCCAGCCTCCAGCAATTGCACCGAGGCCCCGCTTCGTGCAAGCGATAACGTGGAGAGCATGCCAATCGCTCCGCCCCCAACAATCAGAAAATCCTTCGACATCAAACCTCCGCCTTGCCCTTTTCATATTGAAGGTCTACACCTTTCAACACCAGGACGGTAAACATACATACAAGGATGTGGATATGCGCCATTCCCAGCAATTGGCCTTCAGCTTGGCCGAGCTCCTCATAGCCCTCCTAGTGCTTGCCATTCTGGCGAGCATCACAGTTCCGCAAATCAATCAGCTGGTCGAAAAGGACCGACAACAGGCCTCAGGGGACTTGCTACTTCGGAACTTGGAAAACGCCAGAGCCAGAGCAATTGCCGAGAAAAGAGCAGTGCTAGTCTGCCCCTCATCCAGCGTCGAATGCGCAGAAGATTGGAACGAGGGCTGGATCCTGAAGTCACCGTCAACCGACGAAATACTGAGCCGCGACAAGCTCTCCGAACTTGACGGCACACTGCACTGGACGGGATACCGGAAAATCATTCTATTCAGAAGCGACGGCACCAGCCCCACGGGTAATGGCCGCTTTTTCCTATGCACGCAGCAGGGTCTGGCGTGGCAATTGATCATTAACCGACAGGGCCGTATTCGACGGTCGGACTTCAAGGAAGATATGAACGAGGCCCACCGCTGCAACTGACCAACGACACGGCGTGAACTGGTCCACATTACCACGCAGCGGACAACCGGCCGTCTCTTCAGAAAAACCAACCGTCCCGCCGCACAGGACTTCCATCGCTCATATCGGCCATCATCCACTCAAAGTTATGAGTGGAGTCAGTCATGCGAGGCAAAGCGGCAACCGGCGGATTCACCCTGGTCGAGTTGATGATCGTCATCGCGCTGATCGCTATCGTGGCGATGATCGCAATGCCGAATTTTACCGACATGATCGAGCGTAATCGCCTGCAGAGCCAGGCAGAAGAACTCAGATCATTTCTTCTCTACGCCAGAGGCGAAGCTGTAACCCTGAAGTCAACCATTACGGTCGAGACCGATGACGCAGATCCTTGGGTTATTGAACGGGATGGCACTGCCATTCGCAAGCTTGAGCATAACCCTGAGCTGGTGACCATACGCTCGAGTGGAGAAACCATCACCTTCAGAAGCAACGGCACTGCGACCGCAGCGACGTTCACCGTCTGCCATGATGACGACCCCACCCGAGGGTACTTTCTGGAAATACAAGCCAGCGGCGCAACAAGCCTATATCTACAGGGGGAAAAGGATGCCAACCACACAGCTCTCGACAGCTGCACCTTGTGAGAATGCATATGAGCAATAACAAAGGTTTCAGCCTCATCGAGGTATTGGTCGCCCTCTTGCTGACCACTGTTGGCGTGCTCGGCATGGTTGCCTTGCAAGGACGCAGCATTCAGTACACACAGGATTCAGTTCAGCGCAACACGGCCGTTTCGCTGGCTAACGAGTTGATTGAAATAGCTCGGGCAAATCCGCAAGCGCTTTACAACTCACCGGCCCCGAAGTTCCCGATCAACAGCGGAATGAAAGAAGACTCTCTCTTTTACAAAGAGAAAGGCGAAGACTTCGCAGACCGAGAAGCGTGCGTCACCAGCACAACACGCCTTGCCGAAACACCGAAAGAGCAGCGCGACTGCTGGGCCGACAAGGTCGAAGCGATGCTGCCTGGCGGAGCCACAGTATTCGAGAGCGAGTCCAGCATCTGCCGCAGCTCAACCCCTGGCGACTGTGACGGTGCAGGCTCCATGCTCGAAATTCGCCTCGCCTGGCAGGTGCGTGACGGCGCCTGCCTAAATGCTGATGACCCGGACTCCACCGTATGCACCTACACCGTTAGGGTAGAACCATGAATACAGTTAAACGCCAGTTCGGTCTGTCACTCATCGAGCTGATGATTGCCCTGGCCATAAGCAGCCTGCTAATCCTCGGCATTACTCAAGTCTACATCGACAACAAGCGCAATTACGTATTCCAGCAAAGCCAGGCAGGTAACCTGGAAAACAGCCGCTTTGCTTCCTTGATGATCAATGAATACCTGGGGAAAGCCGGGTACAGACGAGATCCCGTAATCCTGGTGGAAGAAGCCTTTCCTAGCAGAAATGCTGGTGGTGATTGCCAGGCTTTTGGTGCTGGTCATTCCATCACCGGGTTGGATCCGAGCGTGGGCAGAGGTTTTTGCATCCGCTACCAGCCGCAGACCAGCGGTGAACTGGATTGTCAGGGGGCAGCCAGCGCGGCATTTGATGACGATGTGGCCTTTTCATCTCCGCCTGCATCAAGCCTGATAATACTGGCATTCAAGTATGAGCCCAGCACCGACAACGATCTGCCCAACGGCCGCCTGCTTTGCAAGAGCCTTAATGTTTCGTCCCCACAGTATGGGGAGTTACTTCGCGGAATTGCGGACATGCGTCTGGACTTTGGAGTGGGCGCCTCCGATCTCCTGGAAAAAGAAGTCACTAGTTATATTCCTCAGGCAGATTGGACAGCTACGGCTGGCTCAATTCGAAGCGTACGTTACTCCCTGCTGATGGCCAGTCGAAGTAGCCAACGCGATAGTGATGATTCAAAAATTCTCGACGACTGGCTGGCAACTGCGACCGAGGATGAGAAGACACGCTTGCAGACAGCGGATAGCCGCCGCCTATATCAAGTAACAAGTAGCACGCAGACAGTCAGGAACCTCATGCCATGAGAGCCATCACCTATCAAAAACAAAGAGGTGCAGTTCTGTTCATCGCCCTCATCATGCTGCTTGTACTGACATTACTTGCGATCAACAGCATGCGCGGGGTGACCCTGGAAACACGCATCACTGCCAATCGCGCTCAGGAGACAAAACTTATCAACGTCGCCGACGCCGCTTTGCGTGAGGCCGAGTTTCGTTACTACGGGCCGGGTAATATTCGCGACAAACTAGAACCAAAAGCCGCCAACTGCAGTACGAACAACACACTGAACGTCAATGGCATCAATAAACCATGCCTTCTTGCCATACAAAACAGCAACCTCCTCGACTTCGTTAACAACCCGAAAGAGGCAAATGAAGACTACCTCGGCGACAGCTCATCAGGGGGCCTGCTCTGGATGCCTTATCGCGGAACCGACGCTCAAGCAAGCACACAGGCGAGCGCCCAAACAGACGCCCACTGGAACAGCATACGAGCAGGCGAAGCAGGTAACGCGGCAGTCAATGCCGAATACGGGATGGTTGCCGAAGGCCAGGGCACCTATTTCTACATGAACAATGGCAAGGCTGGAGAGGTTTTGTTCCTGCAGTCTACGAACGCCAACATCTACCTTGGTATCAACAACTGAGCACCGATATCATGAACCGTTTCCTTAGCTCTTCTCTCGCCAAGACTATTTCATATGCCTTGTTTGGTACTACGCTGCTGAGTGCCGCCGACGCCTATGCTACCGTCTCGCAAAGCCCGCTCAGCCTTACCGTGGGCGTTCCACCGAATCTTATTCTGACACTGGACGAATCCGGCAGTATGTCCTGGGGTTTTGTCCCGGATACAGTAGAAAGTAGTGTTATCAGCGGGTCCAACATTACACGCCTTTACGCAGCCCCTGCGTTCAACCCGATGTATTACAATCCCAACACCCAATACACGATCCCACCATTTTTCGACGTCAATGGCGACGAGGTACAACTATCCACTAGCTTCACCAGCGCGCCAATCAACGGTTTCAGACCAAATGACGGGACGCTTAATCTTGCGGATTATTACCGACCGACGGGCAAGGAATATCGCATGCCCACGGGAGCCCATAACCGGCTCAACGGCCCGGCTGCCGATTTCCAAGTGGACATCAGCTTCTCATCAAATGGCACTAAGACTGCGACCAGTGCCGCGGGAATTAATTTCGAAGTAACACGTTCAGGAAGCTTTACCCTTAATTACACCTGCCAGATAAAAACTGGCGGACCGGTTACAGACACCACTAATTTCTCCTGTTCAAGAAGCAATAATACCTACACAGCCAGAACCCCTGCCTACTACTACATATTTGATCAGTCTCTTTCCGGCTGCAACAACTCAATATCCAACACCAGCTGCTACAAACTTAAGTTTGTAGAGGATAGTGAAAAGGAGAATTTTGCGGTCTGGTATTCTTTTTACAGAACCAGAGCTCTGGCAACTCTCTCCGCTACCAGTTTGTCCTTTGCCCAACTGTCGCCGGCAATCCGCATGACATGGCAGAACCTCGATACCTGCAAGACGTTCAATGGCGGAGACACGACAAACTGCAAGGACAACCGTTTCCGGCAGTATGACCAGCAGCATAAAGGGCAGTTCTATAGCTGGCTGAAGGATATTTACTTCAACAAAGGGACGCCACTGCCTGCAGCCATGAAGAGAGCGGGTGAATTTCTAAAACAGGATGTTGCCTGGCAAAAATACCCAAACAGCCGCGATTCCTCCAACAGAAATACAACTGACAACACCTACGCCTGCCGGGCCAGCTACCACATTCTGATGACCGATGGCATGTGGAATGAGACAGCGACCAATCCTGCTTCCTTCAAGCACGACGGCAACAACATAGATCTGCCTGACGGCAAAGTCTATACGAACAAACACCCCTACTATGACAGCCAGAGCAGCACACTCGCAGACTTGGCGATGCATTATTGGGCAACGGATCTTAATCCTAATCTCAACAATAAGCTGCCGGCTTACATTCCATTCAAGAGTGGAGACACCACTACAGACTATTGGGATCCTCGTAACGACCCTGCAACCTGGCAGCACATGACCAATTTTGTCATGGGACTTGGCTTAACCAACTCGCTGAACAGATCCGATATTCCGTGGGAAGGCAGCACTCATTCAGGCGCCGGCTATGAAGCTCTTGCTGCAGGCACGGTAAATTGGCCACAGGCATCCAGTGGTAGCAACAACAATGTCTACGACCTCTGGCACTCGGCTATCAATTCCCGAGGTGAATTCTTCAGCGCCGACAGTCCGGAAGCAATGGTCCAGGCGTTCGATGATGTCCTCTCGCGTATTGCTGACCGCAAATCGACAGCCGCTCGGCCGGCTATTAACTCAGGCCAAATCAGCACGGATGAGGATGATAATGGCGTTGTAAAAACCGTTTCCTATCAGACTTCCTACGCCAGTGACGACAACTGGTCTGGTGATGTGAAGCGCTTTGAAAAAGGGTGGAACTCGCAGACCAATACCTTTGAAACACAGGAAATCTGGAGTGCCAAGAACCAGGTTCCCGGCGCAGCAAGCCGAAGAATAAAAATTGCGGGCGATAGCAACAGCGGGCTGGTGGACTTCACCTGGGCGAATGCGGGGTCAAGCGGAACCGTAGGCACGCTGGCCTATTTCCTGAGCCGTGACCCGGAAAACGGCAACGTCGTGGATAGCAAAGGCTCGCAACGCCTCGATTATTTGCGTGGTGTCCGTACGGGTGAAGGTACTACTTTCCGCCAACGCAGCGGTGTACTGGGAGACTTTTACTCCTCTACACCGGCGGTCGTTTCCGGCCCGCGTTATCTGATCGATTTTTCCAACCGACTGGAAGGCAACACAGCCTACAGCACCTTTGCTCAGAGCATTGCCGAACGTCGTCCCCGTATATACGTGGGCGGAAACGATGGCATGCTCCATGGATTCAATGCCAATACCGGTGTCGAAGAATTCGCGTTCATTCCTACTGAGGTATTTCACAAGCTCAACAAGCTGACCGGTGCCAATTACAGCCATGAGTTCTATGTCGATGGTCCGCCTGTTGTCGCTGATGTATTCAACGGCACCGAGTGGCGCACCATTCTCGTGGGTACACTCAAGGCTGGCGGCAAATCCATATTCGCCCTGGATGTAACAACCCCCGGCGAAGAGGAGCTGTTGTGGGAATTTAATGACAGCGACCTACCAGACCATGCAGAAGCCAGAATGGGCTACAGCTTCTCCCAGCCGACCATTGCTCGCTTGCACACTGGGACCTGGGCTGTTGTGTTTGGCAACGGTTATGAAAGCGCCAACAATACCAATGGCAAGGCAGCACTATTTATTGTCGACGCCATGGAAGGGACTCTTCTCAAGAGCCTTGAAGTTTCTGGTGTAGAAGGCGTAGCCAATGGTCTGTCCACACCCAAGCTCGGTGATTACAACGGCGACGGTGTAGCCGATTACGCCTATGCAGGCGACCTGCAAGGCAACGTCTGGCGTTTCGATCTGCTACGAAACGGCCGCACTGACAGCACCCCTTTCACTCGGGAGGATGATGGTGATACAGCTATTGATGACTTCGAAGTAGCCTATGACGGTGAGCCGCTGTTCAGCGCCACCTCAAGCAACAACGATAGCCGGCAACCCATTACGTCTGCTCCCAGCCTGGTTCGCCACCCAACCGGTGTTGGATACCTGGTGATCTTTGGCACGGGCAAGTTCTTCGAAACCAATGACAAGGACGGCGACAAAACGATGCCCCAGACCGTTTATGGCATCTGGGACAAGCAGACGCTTGGCGAAGAGGCAAGCGCTCCAAATATCACTCGCAGCAGTCTGCAGGAACAGGAAATTACCAACCAGGTAACGGTGGCCGCCGATGGCTCATCTCGACAAGGCTTGGTTATCAGCAATAACGCTATTGACTGGAGTGGATCACCTACGCAGGCCGCGCAAAATGGCTGGTGGCTCGATCTTCGCAAGAGCGAGGGCGAAATGGTGGTAGAGAACATGTCGCAACTGGGCCGCACGGTTTTCTTCCAGACCCTGATCCCCAATGACGACCCATGCGGTGACGGCGCGACCAACTGGACCTTCGCCATCAACCCGTTTACAGGCGGCAGAACGCCTCACAACGCTTTCGACTACACCCCGACATCCGATGTAGGCACCAACAACATCTCGGCTATTCGTCAGGACGGTGAAGGTGGTGGCACGCTGTCGCAGAACTCTGACAACTCGTTCCAGTACTGCACCGGGCAGGAATGCACCAATATCTATCCGGACCCATCCAGCATTGGACGTCAAAGCTGGCGCCGAGTCGGGCTTGAGTGAAGAAGAATAAACAGCTATGGAGTATTCGATGAAACCTGCTCAAACCGGCTTCACCCTGATTGAAGTCATGATAGTGGTCGTGGTCATAGCCATTCTGGCCTCGATCGCCTACCCGAGCTATACGGAGTACGTGCAACGAGCAAACCGAAGCGAAGGCCAGGCTCTGCTGGCCGACGCTTCGGCTCGCCAGGAACGCTACTTTGCGCAAAATAATGTCTATGTCACCAGCAATAGCGACTTGGGCAAACTGGGGCTCGGCGGAAACACCTCCGAAACGGGCAAGTACACGCTTTCCGTCGCCAGCGCAAGTGGGGACGGCGGTTATACGTTGACGGCCACCAATACGTTCAACGATACAAAGTGCGGTAACTTGACACTCAACGCCATGGGTGAAAAAGGTGTTACCGCTTCTGGCGCTTCCGTAAGTAACTGCTGGAAATAGTGCCTGCGGCAAATTAAAGCCCCCGCCAGATCGCTCTGACGGGGGCTTTTTTCTATAACGCCTTAACCCGCAACTCCTTCGGCATCGAGAACGTGATGTTCTCCGGCCTTCCGTCCAGCTCTGTCTCCCCTTCCGCCCCCCAGGCGCGCAACTGGTCGACCACCCCGCGCACCAGCACCTCAGGTGCCGACGCCCCGGCCGTGATGCCGATCCCTTTCGTACCTTCGAACCACTCACGCTTGAGGTCTTCGGCGCCGTCGATCAGGTAGGCTGGTGTGCCCATGCGCTCGGCCAGTTCGCGCAGGCGGTTGGAGTTGGAGCTGTTCGGGCTGCCCACCACCAGCAGCACATCGCATTCACTGGCCAGTTGCTTGACCGCATCCTGACGATTCTGCGTTGCGTAGCAAATGTCGTCCTTGCGTGGACCGCCGATGGCCGGGAACTTGGCCCGCAGGGCGTCGATCACCTTGCTGGTGTCGTCCATCGACAGGGTGGTCTGGGTGACGAACGCCAGGTTATCGGGATTGCGCACCTGCAATTCGGCAACGTCCTCCTCGTCTTCAACCAAGTAGATGGCGCCACCATTGCTCGCGTCGTACTGGCCCATGGTGCCTTCGACTTCCGGGTGACCTTCATGGCCAATGAGGATGCACTCGCGCCCCTCACGGCTGTAGCGCACCACTTCCATATGCACCTTGGTCACCAGCGGGCAGGTGGCGTCGAAGACTTTCAGACCACGGCGGGCCGCCTCGTCGCGCACGGCCTTGGAAACCCCGTGGGCACTGAATATGACAATGACGTCGTCCGGCACCTGATCCAGCTCTTCGACGAATACCGCGCCACGGGCACGCAGATCCTCGACCACGAACTTGTTGTGCACCACTTCATGGCGCACGTAGATCGGTGGGCCGAACACTTCCAGCGCGCGGTTGACGATCTCGATGGCGCGATCGACGCCTGCGCAGAAGCCGCGGGGGTTGGCGAGTTTGATATGCATGCAAGACGTCTCGCGATAATTCGAGGGATCGGCCCAAAGCTGTTGAGCGATCCCGAAAGTCGAAGCCTGCGCGCAATGCGTGCAGGCTGCAAGAAAAGCTCGCGGCTAAAGCCGCTCCTACAGGGTCGGCACTACTATTTAGAGCGCCTTGACCCCGATGATTTCCACGTCGAACTGCAGCGTCTTGCCGGCCAGCGGGTGGTTGAAGTCGATGGTGACCTGCTTGTCATCGAATGCCTTGACCACGCCCGGCAGCTCGGCATTGGCAGCGTCGTTGAAGATCACCAGCAGCCCTTCGGAAAGCTCCATGCCCTCGAACTGGCTGCGCGACATGATCTGCACGTTCTGCGGGTTCGGCTGGCCGAAACCCTGCTCCGGCTGTACCTGCACGCTGCGTTTGTCGCCGGCCTTGAAGCCGTAAAGCGCCTGTTCGAAACCAGGCAGCAGGTTGCCGTCGCCGACCTTGAAGGTGGCCGGTTGCTTGTCGAACGTGCTGTCGACCACATCGCCGTTTTCCAGCTTGAGGGCGAAGTGCAGGGTCACTTCCCTGTCCGGACCGATGCGTACGTCTGTCATTGCGCAGCCTCCTTCGCGGACTTGTCGCTCTTGAACATATCCAGTGCCAGCAGAATGGCACCGATGGTGATGAAGGTGTCGGCCAGGTTGAAAGCCGGGAAGAACCAGCGGCTCTGCCAGTGCACCAGAATGAAGTCGACCACGTGGCCGAGCACCACGCGGTCATAAAGATTGCCCAGCGCACCACCGAGGACCATGGCCAGGGCCACGGCCAGCAGCGTTTCGTGGCGCTTGAGACGCTTGAGCCAGACCACCAGCACGACGCTGACGACAATGGCGATGGCCGCGAAGAACCAGCGCTGCCAGCCGTCTGCATCGGCCAGGAAGCTGAACGCAGCACCGGTGTTGTAGGCCAGGGTCCAGTCGAAGTAACCCGGAATGACTTCGATGCGCTGATACATGCTCAGGCCGCTCTCGAAGATGTCCTTGGTCACCCGATCGACGATCAGGATCAGCGCGCTCAGCAGCAGCCAGGGCAGATGTCCGAAACGCGAGGTCTCAGGCATGCTTGCGCACCTCTCCCTCGCCCTCGATGTTGCTCACGCAACGATCGCACAGCTCCGGGTGGGCGGCATGGCTGCCGACATCCGCGCGGAAGTGCCAGCAGCGGCCGCACTTGGCGTGGGAGGATTTGAGGATCTTCAGCTTCAGGCCTTCAACTTCGGTCACCACCGCATCGGCAGGCGCGTCGGCCAGCGGTGCGATCTGCGCCGCCGAGGTGATCAGGGCAAAGCGCAGCTCGTCACCGAGCTTGGCCAGGTCGGCCTGCTTGGCCTCGTCGCAGAACAGGGTGACTTCGGCCTGCAGGCTGGCACCGATGGCCTTGGCCGAACGCAGGTTCTCCAGCTCCTTGTTGACCGCAGCCTTGACCTGCATGACGCGATCCCAGTAGGCACGATCCAGCTCGAAGCCTTCCGGCAGGCGTTCCAGGCCCGTGTACCAGGTGTTGAGCATCACCGACTCGTTGCGCTGGCCCGGCAGGAACTGCCAGATTTCCTCGGCGGTGAACACCAGGATTGGAGCGATCCAGCGCACCAGTGCTTCGCTGATGTGAAACAGCGCGCTCTGGCAGGAGCGACGCGCCACGCTGTCGGCGGCGGTGGTGTACTGACGGTCCTTGATGATGTCCAGATAGAAGCCGCCCAGCTCCTGCACGCAGAAGTTGTGCACCTTGGAGTAGACGTTCCAGAAACGGTAGTCGGCGTAGGCTTCGATGATTTCTTCCTGCAGACGTGCAGTGGCGTCCAGCGCCCAGCGGTCCAGATCGAGCATCTGCTCGGGCTGCAGCAGGTCCTTGGCCGGGTCGAAACCATTGAGGTTGGCCAGCATGAAGCGTGCGGTGTTGCGGATACGCCGGTAGGCATCGGCGCTGCGCTGCAGGATCTGGTCGGAGACGGCCATCTCGCCGGAATAGTCGGTCGAGGCTACCCACAGACGCAGGATGTCGGCGCCCATGCTGTCGATGACCTTCTGCGGCGCGACCACGTTGCCGAGGGACTTGGACTGCTTGCGGCCCTGCTCGTCGACGGTGAAGCCGTGAGTCAGCAGTTCCTTGTACGGTGCGTGGCCATCGATGGCACAACCGGTCAGCAGGGAAGAATGGAACCAGCCGCGGTGCTGGTCGGAACCCTCCAGATAGAGGTCGGCGGCCGGGCCATCGGCATGTGCCAGCTCGGCGTGAGAGCCGCGCAGCACGTGCCAGTGCGTGGTGCCGGAGTCGAACCACACGTCCAGGGTGTCGCGGCTCTTGTCGTACTGGTCGGCCTCGGCGCCCAGCAGCTCGGCTGCATCGAGCTTGAACCAGGCTTCGATGCCTTCCTGCTCGACGCGCTTGGCAACCTCCTCCATCAGCTCGACGGTGCGCGGGTGCAGCTCACCGGTCTGCTTGTGGGTAAAGAACGGGATCGGCACGCCCCAGTTACGCTGACGCGAGATGCACCAGTCGGGGCGCCCGGCGATCATGCTGTGCAGGCGCGCCTGGCCCCAGGCCGGGACGAATCTGGTCTGCTCGATGGCAGCCAGGGAGCGCTCGCGCAGGGTGCCGCCCTCCTTCGGCTGGCTGTCCATGCCGACGAACCACTGCGCGGTGGCGCGGTAGATCAGCGGCGTCTTGTGGCGCCAGCAGTGCATGTAGCTGTGGCTGATGGTGGCATGCTTGAGCAGCGCGCCCACTTCTTCGAGCTTGGTGACGATGGCCGGATTGGCTTTCCAGATGAACTGGCCGCCGAAGAACGGCAGCGAGTCGACATACACACCGTTGCTCTGCACCGGATTGAGGATGTCGTCGTTGCTCATGCCGTACGCCTTGCAGGTACGGAAGTCGTCCTCACCATAGGCCGGCGCGGAGTGAACGATACCGGTACCGGCGCCCAGCTCTACGTAGTCGGCCAGGTACACCGGCGACAGACGCTCGTACAGCGGATGGCGGAAATTGATCAGGTCCAGCGCTGCACCTGGCGCGGTGGCGACCACCTCGCCTTGCAGGTCGTAGCGCTGCAGGCAGCTTTCGACCATTTCCTCGGCCAGCAGCAGCAGGCGGTCACCGACGTCTACCAGGGCATAGGTGAATTCCGGGTGCACGTTCAGCGCCTGGTTGGCCGGAATGGTCCAGGGGGTGGTGGTCCAGATGACGATGGCAGCCGGCTTGCTCAGGCTGGCCAGACCGAAGGCGGCGGCCAATTTGCCTGCGTCCTCGGCCGGAAAGGCGACGTCGATGGCTTCGGACTTCTTGTCCATGTATTCGACTTCGGCCTCGGCCAGTGCCGAACCGCAATCGAAGCAGAAGTTGACCGGCTTGAGGCCCTTGAACACGAAACCGTTCTTGACCATTTCCGCCAGGGCGCGGATCTCGCCGGCTTCATTGGCGAAGTTCATGGTCAGGTACGGGTTGTCCCAATCACCCAGCACACCAAGACGGACGAAACCGGCCTTCTGCTCTTCCACCTGCTCGGCGGCGTAGGCACGGCAGCGCTCGCGGGTCAGGTCGGCCGGCTGGTTCTTGCCGAAGGTGGTTTCCACCTTGTGCTCGATCGGCAGGCCATGGCAGTCCCAGCCCGGCACGTACGGCGCGTCGAAGCCGGCCATGGTCTTGGAGCGGGTGATGATGTCCTTGAGAATCTTGTTCAGCGCATGACCGATGTGGATGCTGCCGTTGGCATAGGGCGGGCCGTCGTGCAGGACGAACTTCGGCCGACCTTCGCCAAGCTTGCGCAGCTTGCTATACAGACCAATCTCGTTCCAGCGCTGCAGGGTCTGCGGCTCGCGTTGCGGCAGGCCGGCCTTCATCGGGAACTGGGTATCGGGCAGGTTCAGCGTAGCTTTGTAGTCGGTCATTTCGGGCTCTTCATCAGCGGGTGGCTCTGCCAGTATTCACGGGCAGCGGCGATATCAGCGGCAATCGCCGCCTTCAAGGCCTCCAGCGAGGCGAAACGCTGCTCAGCGCGCAGCTTGTGGTGGAAAGCCACCGAGAGACGCCGGCCATACAGATCACCGGCAAAATCCAGAAGGTGCACTTCCAGATGGGCGCTGCCGTCACCGGCAACACTGGGGCGCACGCCGATATTGGCGACGCCCGGTTGAATCACGCCATCGATCTCGCAGCTCACCAGATAGACGCCGGTCAGCGGTACCTTGCGCCGCTTGAGCTGGATGTTGGCGGTCGGCGCGTCGAGCTGGCGGCCCAGCTTCTGTCCGTGCAATACCCGCCCGGCGATACGAAACGGCCGGCCGAGCAAGGCTTCGGCCAGTTCGAAATCGCCGTCGGCCAGCGCCTGGCGTACCCGGGTACTGCTGACCCGGCCACCCAGCACCTCCACGGTGGTCGAGGCATCGACGCTGAACCCGTGGCGCTGGCCGGCAGCCTTGAGAAATTCGAAATCACCGGCCCGGTCGCAGCCGAAGCGGAAGTCGTCGCCGATCTCCAGGTCCTTCACGCCAAGCCCGTCGACCAGCACGCGCTGGACGAACTCGGCGGCAGACAGCTCGCGCAGGCGGCGGTTGAAAGCCAGACACAGCACCATGTCGACGCCTTCGGCAGCCAGCAGCGCGAGCTTGTCACGCAGGCGCGTCAGGCGCGCCGGCGCCGTGCCGGGGGCGAAGAATTCACGCGGTTGCGGCTCGAAGATCACCACGCAACTGGGCACAGCCAATTCCACCGCGCGCTCGCGCAGACGCGCCAGGATAGCCTGGTGCCCGCGGTGAACACCGTCGAAATTACCGATGGTGACCACACAACCCCGCGCCTGGGGCTGCAGGTTATGAAGACCTCGAACCAGCTGCATAGCACGCTTCTTGTTCACAAAGTGGCCGATTATACGCACAGCACGCCATGCACAACAGGCATGGCGACACCTGAACCGCTACAAGGCCCGCCGGGCAAAATCACGTGGACGGAAACCCAGTATCAGCAGCATGCCGAAGTAGGCGACCAGCCCGGCAGCCACCAGAGCGCCGAGACGCAACAGGCGCACGAGCATATCCCCTTGCGCCCAGCCCGGCATGATCTGCAGCAGCCCGAGCAACACGGCGACCATCACCGCCACTGCGATAATCAGCTTGAACAGGAACATTCCCCAGCCCGGCATCGGCTGGAAGATATCGGCGCGGCGCAGTTGCCAGTACAGCAGGCCGGCATTCAGACAGGCCGCCAGGCTGATCGCCAGCGCCAGGCCGACATGCGCCATGCCCAGACCGAAAACGAACAGCGCGTTCATTGCCTGAGTCGCCAGCAGGCTGATCACGGCGATACGCACCGGCGTCTTGATGTTCTGCCGGGCGTAGAAACCCGGCGCGAGGATCTTCACCAGAATCAGCGCCAGCAGACCGACCGCGTAAGCCACCAACGCCTGCTGAGTCATCAGCGAATCATTGGCGGTGAACTTGCCGTACTGAAACAGCGAGACCACCAGCGGCTCGGCGAGGATCGCCAGCGCCAGGGTGCAAGGCAGCACCAGCAGAAAGCACAGGCGCAACCCCCAGTCGAGCAGGTGCCGGTACTCGTCGCGGTTCTTGCTGGCGTAGGTCTTGGAAAGCGCCGGCAGCAGGATGGTGCCCAGTGCCACGCCCAGCACGCCCGAGGGCAGCTCCATCAGGCGGTCGGCGTAATACATCCAGGACACCGAACCCGCCACCAGGAAGGAGGCGAAGATGGTGTTGATGATCAGCGAAATCTGGCTCACCGACACACCGAAGATCGCCGGCCCCATCTGCTTGAGCACGCGCCAGACGCCGAGGTCACCGAAATTCAGGCGTGGCAGCACCAGCATGCCGATCTTCTTCAGGTGCGGCAGCTGCCAGAGCAGCTGCGCCAGGCCGCCGACCAGCACCGCCCAGCCCAGCGCCATGATCGGCGGATCGAAATAGGGCGTCAGGAACAAGGCGAAGACGATCATGCTGACGTTGAGCAGGGTCGGCACGAACGCCGGCACCGAGAACCGGTTCCAGGTATTGAGAATGGCCCCAGCCAGCGATGACAGGGAGATCAGCAATATATAAGGGAAGGTCACCCGCAACAGATCGACGGTCAGTTCGAAGCGCTCGGCCTCATCGGCGAAGCCCGGCGCCGTGGCCCAGACGATCCAGGGCGCGGCGAGCACGCCGCTGGCCGTAACCAGCGCCAGCACCAGAGTCAGCAAGCCGCAGACGTAGGCAATGAAGGTTCGGGTGGCCTCCTCGCCCTGCTGCATCTTGTACTCCGCCAGAATCGGTACGAAGGCCTGGGAGAAGGCACCTTCGGCGAAGATGCGGCGCAGCAGATTGGGCAATTTGAACGCCACCACGAAGGCATCCGAAGCCACTCCGGCACCGAAGGTGCGGGCGATGATGGTGTCGCGCACGAACCCCAGCACGCGCGACACCATGGTCAGGGAGCTGACGGCGGCCAGGGATTTGAGCAGATTCATGGAGTGTTCCGGCTTCCATTAAGGGTTGCAGTAGCGGACAATCCGCCGCCCAACGAAGGCGACGAGTGTAGCGAGCCTCCACTGGTCAGGCCAGCACAGGAAAGCGTCATCAGACTTGACAGCAGGCAGATGGATCGGCATGATTCGCGGCCTTATTTGTCGTAACCCCCCAGTTTTCGAGGAGCTTGACGGTGGCCAACTCACCTTCTGCCAAAAAACGCGCCAAACAGGCTGAGAAGCGCCGTAGCCATAACGCCAGCCTGCGCTCGATGGTTCGTACCTACATCAAGAACGTGGTCAAGGCTATTGCTGCCAAGGATCTCGAGCTTGCCAAGACCGCCTACACCGCAGCTGTTCCGGTCATCGACCGTATGGCTGACAAAGGCATCATCCACAAGAACAAAGCCGCTCGTCACAAGAGCCGCCTGAACGCGCACATCAAGGCGCTGGGCGAAGCTGCTGCCGCCTAATCGCGACAGGTTCTTGAAAAACCGGCCCCAGGGCCGGTTTTTTATTGCCCCGAGTTGACTCATAGAAAGGGCAAGCCACAAAAAATGCCCGCCTCCCAAGGGAGCGCGGGCATTTTTGCTGCCGGAGACGATCAGCCGCGAGCAGCCTTGATCACTTCGATATAAGGCTCGGCGTTGCGCTGATCCTGAATCAGCGCGATGAAATCGTTGCCCTGCGCATCGGTGGCGCAGAGGTCGTAGCCTTCGGCGACGAAGAAACCTACGAAACGCTCGAAATCATCGATACGCAGACCGCGATAGGCCTTGATCAGCTTGTGCAGCGAGGGCGGCGTAGCATCCGCCGGTTCCACCGCAAGGAACAGCTTGATCGAGTCATCGCTGATTTCTTCGCCAATCACCTGCTTCTTGTCTTTACGCATCGCCCGCTCCCGCCAGCATTACAGAGGGCCGGCAGTGTACCGCCGTGCTGCGTGCGGCTCAACGCGCAGCCGGACAGGCTAACACGTGAAAAATCGACACGACAGCAGACCTAGGTCAAGCCTCTGCACGGTGCCCGGCTCCTATAATGCGCCAAGCCATTAGGGGAGCCAGCATGTCACGTCAATCGTTACCGCTGTTCGCCGCCTGGCGCCAGACCCTGCGTGCGGGCTACTCCTGGAAAGCCCTGCGCGGGGATCTGAGTGCCGGACTGACGGTCGGCATCATCGCCATTCCGCTAGCCATGGCGCTGGCCATCGCCGTGGGCGTGGCGCCGCAGCACGGTCTCTACACCGTGCTGATCGCCGCGCCTCTGATCGCCTTGTGCGGCGGCTCGCGCTTCAACATATCCGGCCCCACCGCGGCCTTCGTGGTGATCTTGCTACCGATCACCCAACAGTACGGCCTCGGCGGCCTGCTGCTGTGCACCATGATGGCCGGGATGATTCTGATCACCCTCGGTCTGTTGCGCGCCGGACGACTGATCGAGTTCGTGCCCTACCCGGTGACGCTGGGCTTCACCGCAGGCATCGGCATCGTCATCGCCATCTTGCAGATCAAGGACCTGCTCGGCCTGGAACTGGCCGCTACACCCCAGCATTTTCTCGACAAAGTGGCGCTGCTCTCCGAGGCCCTGCCAAGCCTTCAACCTGGCGACACCCTGGTCGCCGTCTGCAGCCTCGCCACCCTGCTGCTGTGGCCACGCCTGGTACCGCGGATACCCGCGCATCTGGTGGCCCTGGCCGTAGGCGCCCTCCTCGCCCTTGCCCTGGAGCATGTCGGACTGCCGGTCGCGACCCTGGGCGAACGCTTCAGCTACACGCTCGACGGCATCGAACATCCAGGCATTCCCCCTTTCCTGCCGGCCCTGGCATTGCCCTGGACACTGCCCGGTCCGGACGGGCAACCTCTTCACCTGTCGTTCGAACTGATTCGTCAGTTGCTCGCCCCCGCCTTCGCCATTGCCATGCTGGGCGCGATCGAGTCCCTGCTCTGCGCCGTGGTGGCCGACGGCATGACTGCCAGCAAGCATGACCCGAACGCCGAGCTGGTAGGCCAGGGTCTGGGTAACCTGGCCGCGCCCTTCTTCGGTGGCATTACCGCCACCGCCGCCATCGCTCGCAGCGCCGCCAACGTACGCGCAGGCGCGTTTTCACCACTGGCGGCGATCATTCATGCCGGCGTGGTGCTCGCCGCCATCCTGTTACTGGCGCCGCTGTTCAGCTACCTGCCGATGGCGGCCCTCGCCGCTCTGCTGCTGATGGTGGCGTGGAACATGAGCGAGGCGCGCCACGTCGCGCACACCCTGCGCATCGCGCCGCGCGGTGATGTGCTGGTGCTGCTGACGTGCCTGGTACTGACCGTGCTGTTCGACATGGTCCTGGCCGTGGGCGTCGGCCTGCTGCTGGCCGCCGGCCTGTTCATCAAGCGCATGAGCGAGCTGACCGACACGGCAGCGCCGAGCCGGCGCCAGCGCCAGGCCCTGCAGGACTTGCCGCAGCAGGTGATGGTCTACGTGATTCGCGGGCCGCTGTTCTTCGGCGCCGCAGAGAAGGCTCTGAGCGTGCTGCGCCGTTTCAGTCCGGAGGTGAAGGTGGTGATCGTCGACATCAGCGCCGTGCCGCTGCTGGACATGACCGCCATCGCGGCACTGGACAACGTCCTGCGCGACTACCACAAGCAGGGTGTGGCCCTGATTCTCTGCGGCCCCAGCGCTCAGGTGCGACTGCAACTGCGCCGTGCCGGCATCCATCGCCAGCCCGGTCAACTGGCCTATGTACATGACCTGCCCCAGGCGCGGGAGAAGGCGCTGCGCTGGCTGGCTGGAACAACGAAAGAGGCGCCCTCCGAGTAGGGACACGCCTTGCACACTCGGGGGTAGCGGCCGGCAAGCAGGTGCGCGCGGCGCCCCTGCCCCGGCAAAGCCCGAGGCTCCTGTGTGCAGTCAGATGAAGGGGCTTACAGCCCCTTGACGGCGAAGATGCCTGCGGCGTTGCGCCAGTAGCCCTTGTAGTCCATGCCGTAGCCGAAGATGTAACGGTCGATGCACTGCAGCCCGACGTAATCGGCTTTCAGGTCGGGCCGCGCCTTGCGGTCGTGTTCCTTGTCGATCAGCACGGCGGTGTGCACGGCACGCGCACCGGCATGACGACAGAAATCGATGATCGCACCCAAGGTGTGCCCTTCATCGAGGATGTCATCGACGATCAGCACGTCGCGGTCGATAAAGGAGACTTCCGGCTTGGCCTTCCAGAACAGTTCGCCACCGCTGGTTTCGTTGCGATAACGGGTGGCGTGCAGATAGGACGCCTCCAGCGGGAAATTCAGCTTGGTCAGCAGCTTTCCGGAAAAGATCAGACCGCCGTTCATCACGCAGAAGACCACCGGATTGCGCTCGGCCAGCTCGGCGTTGATCCGACTGGCAACCTTGTCGATGGCCGCTTCCACCTCGGCTTCGGTGTACAGGCAGTCAGCTTCCGCCATGACTTGGCGAATGTGCACGAGATCGGCGGACATGATGGACTCTCTCTTGATCGTTGATCGGCTGATAAGTGGCGGCGAACAGCCTGAAAGCTGATCGACCCGTCAAATAAAAGCGGGCAAAGGTACAGACCCGTGCAGCGCTTGCCAAGTATCGACTGACCAGCGTAGACGATAAGCGGCGCAGATCATGATGACCAATCAGTCACCCACCACTTGGCATGAGCAATGCTTTAATCTAACGCAATTTTTCCCAGAGCCCGTTGGAGATCCCAGCCCATGCCCACCCGCGAGATCCGCCATCCGCTGATCCGTCACAAGATCGGCCTGATGCGCCGCGCCGATATCAGCACCAAGAATTTCCGCGAGCTGGCTCAGGAAGTGGGTGCCCTGCTGACTTATGAAGCCACCAACGACCTGCCGCTGGAAGCCTACGAGATCGAAGGCTGGGCGGGCACCGTGCAGGTGGAGAAGATCGCCGGCAAGAAGATCACCGTGGTACCCATTCTGCGTGCCGGCATCGGCATGCTCGACGGCGTGCTCAGCCTGATCCCTGGCGCCAAGGTCAGCGCCGTGGGCGTGGCGCGCAACGAGGAAACCCTCGAAGCCCACACCTATCTGGAAAAGCTCGCACCTGAAATCGACTCGCGCCTGGCCCTGATCATCGACCCGATGCTGGCCACCGGTGGCTCGATGGTCGCTACCATCGACCTGCTGAAGAAGGCAGGCTGCAAGGACATTCGCGCCATGGTCCTGGTCGCTGCACCCGAAGGTATCAAGGCTGTCGAACAGGCCCACCCGGACGTGACCATCTTCACCGCCTCCATCGACCAGTGCCTGAACGAAAATGGCTACATCATTCCGGGCCTGGGCGATGCTGGCGACAAGATCTTCGGCACCAAGCAGAAGGACGCCTGACATGTCTCAGACGGAATTCAACGACCCGCTGTGGCGCCAGGGCATATCCGGCGCGCAGATGCTGTTCGTGGCCTTCGGCGCCCTGGTGCTGATGCCGCTGATCACCGGCATGGACCCCAACGTCGCGCTGTTCACCGCCGGTATCGGCACCCTGCTGTTCCAGCTGGTGACCAAGCGCCAGGTACCGGTATTCCTGGCCTCCAGCTTCGCCTTCATTGCGCCGATCCTGGCTGCCAAGGGCGAGTTCGGCCTGCCTGCGGTCATGGGCGGGGTCATCGCTGCCGGCGCGGTCTACATCCTGCTCTCGGTACTGGTCAAACTGCGCGGCCCCAACTTCATCGACCGTCTGCTGCCACCGGTGGTGATCGCGCCAGTGATCATTTCCATCGGCCTGGCGCTGTCGCCGGTTGCGGTGAACATGGCCATGGGCAAGGCCGGTGACGGCAGCGTCGAGCTGGTGCCCTACAACACCGCGATGATGATTTCGATGCCGGCGCTGATCACCACCCTGCTGGTGGCCGTACTGGGCCGCGGTATCTTCCGCCTGGTGCCGATCCTCGCCGGTATCGCGGTCGGTTGCGCCATTGCCGCCGTGCTTGGCGTGATCGACACCAGTGCCGTGAGCCAGGCGGCCTGGATCGCCATGCCCAACTTCATCGCACCGGAACTGCACTGGGGCGCCATCCTGTACATGGTGCCCGTGGCGCTGGCACCGGCCATCGAGCACATCGGCGGCGTGGTCGCCATCGGTAATGTCACCGGCAAGAACTTCGTCAAGCAGCCAGGCCTGCACCGCACCCTGCTTGGCGATGGCCTCGCCACGTCGGCAGCCGGCCTGTTTGGTGGTCCGCCCAATACCACCTACGCCGAAGTCACCGGCGCGGTGATGCTGACCAAGAGCTACAACCCGAAGATCATGACCTGGGCTGCGGTTTTCGCCATCGCCCTGGCCTTCATCGGCAAGTTCGGCGTAGCCCTGCAGAGCATCCCGGTACCGGTAATGGGCGGCATCCTCTGCCTGCTGTTCGGTTCCATCGCCGTGGTTGGCCTCAACACCCTGATTCGTCATCAGGTCGACCTGTCCGAAGCGCGCAACCTGATCATCGTTTCGGTGACTCTGGTATTCGGCATCGGCGGCATGGTCATTGGCGGCAAGGAATTCGCCCTATCGGGCATCTCCCTGTGCGCGATCAGCGCCCTGCTGCTCAACCTGGCGCTGCCAGGCGGCGCCGGCTGGCGCAAGCGGGACGTGGAAGAAGCCTGATACCTCACCCAACAAAAAGCCCGCGATAATCGCGGGCTTTTTCATTGGCAACAGCGCCAATACCTACCAGCCGACGCCAAAGCCCAGCGTGTAACGGGTTTCATCCAGGTCGCCCTCGGCGCCACTGACGATATCCTTCTCGGCCTTCATGTTCAGCGAGGCCCAGTCGGTCACCTTGTAGCGCAGACCCACCTCGGCATCCAGGCTGTACTCGGCAGCGCCGCTCAGCGGGCGGCCAACTTCGCCGACGCTGAACAGCTCGACGGTCTTGCCGATCAGGTAGCGGTTGTAGTCCCACTTCACGCTCAGGGCATAGAAGCGGTCCTGCTCGCCATTGCTGTAGCGGTAGTCACTGCGGTTGGCCAGGGTGGCAACGGAGAACGCACCCAGTTCATCGTCCCAGAACTGGTAACCCGGACCGGTACCCAGGGTGCGCTGACGCTCGACTTCCTCGATGCGATCACGCTTGTACTCGAAGCGGCCCTGCCAGAACCATTTCTCGGTGAGGAAGCGGTCCAGCGCGTATTCGGCACTCCAGTTGTCGGTACTGACCACGTCGTTCTTCAGTTCACGGTTGTAGTCGGCAAGTGCGTTGTGCCGCCACAGACCATGACGCGCCTGGGTCTTGATACCGACATCGTAGTCGTCGGAGTCGCGCTCACCGCGCTTGTAGTCCAGGCCGATGTCGATATTGCCCTTCCAGGTGAAATCCTCCACCAGAGGCTTGGGCTTCATGATCTGTTCGATCTGCGCCAGATCGATGGTCTTCGGCGCCTCACCATTGGCCAATGTCACCTTGCCGGGCTCGGCAGCGAGCAGCGATTTGGCGCGCTCGCCGTTCACCGGCCCGAGCTTGACCAGCAGTTCATGCTCGCTCTCCAGCGTGGCGACCTTCTTCCAATCCAGCGGGATGGAACCGCCGTAATCGGTTTCCAGCAGCAGCTTGCTGCCGTCGAAGAAGCGGATGGTGCCGGTAAGGCGATCACCGTTCTTCAACCAGACGGTATCGGCGAAAGCGGCGGAGCTGCACAAAGCGATGCTCAGACCTAACAGGGACAGCGATATGGAGCGCGACATAAGTTGGGCAACGGCGTTGGTGGGCGAAAGCCGGGCATTATCCGCAACCCCGGCGCCAGAGCAACAGCTGACCGGGCCCGATACGCAGAGTTCAGCGCTTTCCGCCGGACGGCAGCCGCCGGGTGGCATCCCCTGCTGCAATGCCCGCAGCCAACCTTTCGCTGCGTTCGTTGTCGAAACCGCTACGCGGCACCGGCAGGGGCTTGTCCGAACCGAGGGTATCGATATCCTTGCAGGCGATCAGCACCTGACCGGCGTACCTGACATCGAGCTTTCCAGCAGACGGAATCTGACCCAGAGCGAGCAGCCAGGGCAAAAAGGAACAGGGCGATAGTACGCGCATGATTAAGGACGAATCCGATGGCCAAGAAACCGCCAGAGCCTGCATGGCCGGCATCACCACCGGCCAGCGCGGGGGCGCGCCGCGAAGCGCTGTACCTGGTACTGGCGCAGGTACCGCAAGGCAAGGTCGTCAGCTACGGGGAGCTGGCCCAGCTGGCGGGTCTGGGCCGCGCCGCGCGCTGGGTCGGCCGCACGCTGAGCCAGCTGCCCGATGGAACCACCCTGCCCTGGCATCGGGTGATCGCCGCTGGCGGACGTCTCAGCCTGGCAGCCGGCAGCCCCTCCGGTGCAGAACAGCGGGCGCGCCTGCGTGCAGAGGGCATCAGCATCCTGAACGAACGCGTGGATATGCGTCGTCACGGCTGGCGCCCGATGGAGCACAGCAGTTAGAGTGCGCCCTACGAACCACCCCAGCCCAGATTCGAGCCTGATGCCACGCAAATCCTGGCGAGAAGCCCTCGCCACCTATGCCAACCCCGCCACACTGGCTCTTCTGCTTCTGGGTTTCGCCGCCGGCCTGCCCTATATGCTGGTGTTCTCGACCCTTTCGGTATGGCTGCGCGAAGCCGGCGTGGCGCGTGAGACCATCGGCTTCGCCAGCCTCATCGGTCTGGCCTATGCCTTCAAGTGGGTGTGGGCACCGATGCTCGACCAATGGCGCCTGCCACTTCTGGGCAAACTCGGCCGGCGCCGTTCCTGGCTGGTGCTGTCGCAGGGTCTGGTCGCCATCGGTCTGATCGGCATGGCCAATTACGACCCGCAGACGCATCTGTCCATGCTGATCGCCCTCGCCGTACTGGTGGCCTTCGCCTCGGCCACCCAGGACATCGCCGTGGACGCCTACCGCCTGGAGATCCTCGGCGACGAACACCAGGCCGCGCTGGCCGCCGCCTACATGACCGGCTACCGCGTCGCCGCACTGCTGGCCACCGCTGGCGCACTGTACTTCGCCGAAGGTTTCGGCTCGACCTCCCAGAACTACCAGTTCAGTGCCTGGACCGGCACCTATCTGGTGTTCGCGCTGCTCATGCTGCCGGGCCTGCTCACCTCCATCTGGATGCGCGAACCGCCGCCCCCGCCTCATATTCATGTCACGCCGCCGAAACACGGCTTCTTCCATCAGCTGCTGGCGATCAGTGCGGTGATCGTGCTGATCATCGCTGTACCGACCCTGTTCATTCAGTTCTACCAGAGCGACCTGGTGCCCATGCTGCTCGGCGAGGTCAGCATGCAGGAACTGCTCTACAACGACCGCGCCTTTCTCCGTGCCATGCTCTACAGCACCCTGGCCTGCGTGTGCGCCTCGGGACTGTTCTGGGGCGGGCTGGCCCCGGTACTGAAAACCGCCGCAGCGAAGTACGGGTTCTTCCACCAGCTGCTTTCCGTGCTGCTGCTGATCATCCTGCTGATCTCCATTCCGGCCATGGTCACCCAGTTCTACGATAGTGATCTGGCGCTGCTGTTCCGGGGCCAGATCAGCCTGCAGGAACTGCTGCTCCACGACCGCGCCTTCCTGCGCGCGCTGCTCTATACCCTGCTCACCAGTCTGTCGATATCCAGCCTGTTCTGGGGCGGCATGGCGCCAGTGCTCACCCCGATCAACGACTTCATCGTGCGATATCGCTGGCAGGCACTGCTTCTGCTGAGCCTGATCGCCACCTATCGCCTGTCCGATACGGTGATGGGCGTGATGGCCAACGTGTTCTACATCGACCAGGGCTTCACCAAGGAGCAGATCGCCAGCGTCAGCAAGGTCTTCGGCCTGATCATGACCCTGCTCGGCGCAGGTGTCGGCGGCCTGTTGATCGTGCGTTTCGGCATCATGCCGATCCTGCTGATCGGCGCGGCGGCATCGGCGGCGACCAACCTGCTGTTCATGCTGCTGGTGGGTATGGGCCCGCACCTGAACATGCTGATCGTCACCATCAGCTGCGACAACTTCAGCGCCGGCCTGGCCACCTCGGCGTTCGTCGCCTACCTGTCGAGCCTGACCAACCTCAAGTTCTCCGCCACCCAGTACGCCCTGCTCAGCTCCATCATGCTGCTGCTGCCACGCCTGATCGGCGGCTATTCCGGGGTGATGGTGGAGCACCTCGGCTATGCCCATTTCTTCCTCGCCACAGCGCTGATGGGCATCCCGACGCTATTGCTGATCGTCGTCCAGTGGCGCCGCGACAAGCGCCAGCCGCTGCCCGAGACGCCGCCACCTGCAGTCGATAAGACCTGATCGCCAGACAGAAAAAAGCCCCGGCTCCCCGGGGCTTTTTCATTGCGTCGAGTTTTACTCGGCCTTGGCCAGATGCACTACCCGCTGCGGGAACGGAATGCCTATACCGGCTTCGGTCAGGCGCTCCTTGGCCAGTTCGGTGAAGGCGAAGGTCACCGGCCAGAAGTCGCCGGTCGCCACCCACACGCGCAGCGACAGATTCACCGCACTGTCGCCCAGGCCGGTGACGAAGACCACCGGCGCGGGCTCGACATGCACTCGCGGGTCCCTGGCGATATCCAGCAACACCTCACGCGCCCGCTTGATGTCGCTGGAATAGTCGATGCCGATGTTGATATCGGCGCGACGGCGCGGTTCACGCGAGTAATTGGTGATATGACCATTGGAGAGCGCGCCGTTGGGCACGATCACCACCTTGTTGTCGCCGGTCTTCAGCGTGGTGTGAAAGATCTGGATACTGTCGACGCTGCCGGACACACCCTGCGCCTCGATCCAGTCGCCGGCCCGGAACGGGCGAAACAGCATGATCAGCACGCCGCCGGCGAAATTGGCCAGGCTGCCCTGCAACGCCAGGCCGATGGCCAGACCTGCGGCACCGATCATGGCGATGAAGGAGGTGGTTTCCACGCCGATCATCGAGGCGACGCTGATCAGCAGCAGAATCCGCAGCACGATGCTGATCAGGCTGCAGATGAAGCTGCTCAGCGCGCGGTCGACCTTGCGCACCTCGAGAACGCGCCCAACGCTGGCGGTAAGCCTGCTGATCAGCCACCAGCCAATCAGCAGGGTGATCAGCGCAAGGATCAGCTTGCCGCTGTACTCCAGCAACACGGGTAGCCAGGCCTCGGACAGCTTGACCAGTTCGTCGACATTCATCTCCATAGGGTGCTCCCGTTTTCCCGTACACGAAACGAAACCGCCATGGCATGCCATGGCGGTCAGAATGCTATCAACCAGGGCTGCGACGCCTCAGCGCCGCAGAGGTTCAATCGCGGAAGTTGTTGTACTGCAGTGGCATGCCGAACTCGTGACCGCGCAGCAGGGCGATGGCTTCCTGCAGGTCATCGCGCTTCTTGCCGGTGACGCGCACCTGCTCGCCCTGAATGGCGGCCTGCACCTTGAGCTTGGCGTCCTTGATGTGGGCGACGATCTTCTTCGCCAGCTCCTTGTCGATACCCTCGCGGAAGGTGACTTCCTGCTTCATCACCTTGCCCGAAGCATAGGGTTCCTTGGTCTCCATGCACTGGCAGTCGATCTTGCGCTTGACCAGACTGCTGCGCACGATGTCGAGCATCTGCTCGAGCATGAACTCGGCTTCGGCGGTCAAGGTCAGCGCCTTGTCCTTGCTCTCGATACTGCACTTGCCACGCAGATCGAAACGGCGATCGAGCTCCTTAATGGCGTTGTCGACCGCGTTGGTCAGTTCGTGTTTGTCCAGTTCGGACACGACGTCGAACGAAGGCATGAGTGGGCTCCCTGATGGACGGCGCGATCCTCTTCACGGAGTGAGCGCGCGTGACTTGACGATAACTATGACGGGCTCATTATAACCAGACTGATACCCGCCGTTTGGCGTCCTTCCTCTCTGCCTGCGAGCCTGCACCATGCCCAACCCCTATCTCAGCATCCTGGTGGTGGACGACGCCAAGTTTTCCAGCGCCATGATCGGTCGAGCACTGAGCCAGGCCGGCTACCAGGACGTACGCTTCGCCACCAGCGCCAGCGAAGCGCTGCAGTTGCTGGAGCAACGCCCGGCCAGCGTGCTGCTGGCCGACTGGCTGATGCCCGAGATCGACGGCCTGGAGCTGACCGCACGGGTGCGGCAGCTGGACGAGACGGCCGATCACTACACCTACATCATCCTGCTCACCGGCAAGGAAGGCGAAAACGTTCTGGGCGAAGCCTTCGACCGTGGTGTCGATGACTTCATCAGCAAGGCGGCGATGAACGAACAGCTGGTGCCGCGCGTCTACGCTGCCGACCGCCTGTGCAACACCCTGCAGCGCCTGCTGCAGGAGAACCGCATGCTGACGCAGAACATCGCCAGCCTGGAGCGGCGCAACCTGGTCGACCCGCTCACCGGCCTGGGCAACCCGCGCTACCTGCGGCAGAAGCTCGCCGACAGCCTGCGTCAGATCGAATCGCGCGGCGGCGCCGTCTGCTACCTGCTGATCGGCCTGCAGGATGCGAGTCAACTGCGCAACCAGTATGGCAATCGCTTCTTCAACGAACTGCTGCACAGCGCCGCGCGCAGGCTGCAACAACTGGTGCGCCCGCTGGACGTGCTGACCCGCCTGGATGACAACCACTTCGGTCTGATCACCCTGCTCGAAGACCTGCACGAGTGCTCGCCGAGCAGCTTCAAGCGCCTGCACGAAGGCCTGAATCTCAAGGCCTTCAAGACCAGCGAGGGCTTCATCACGCTGAAGGCCGGCATCAGCCTGGTCGGGCTGGACGCCAAGGCGCTGCCCATCGATCCCGAACAACTGATCCAGCACGCACAGAAGCTGCTGGCAGAGTCCTACGCCAGCGGCCGGGTCGCCGCCATGCGTCTGCCCCTGCAGTGACCTGGCACATCCTCGGCGCCGGCAGCCTCGGCTGCCTGTGGGCCACTCGTCTGGCCCGCGCCGGTCTGCCGGTCAGGCTGATCCTGCGCAACCCGCAACGCCTCGCGGCCTATCGCCAGGCCGGCGGCCTGACGCTGATCGAAGCAGGCCAGGCCCGGCAGTACGCCGTTGCGGCCGAGCTGCCACAGGCGAGCACACCGATTCATCGCCTGCTGCTCGCCTGCAAGGCCTATGACGCGCAAGACGCGGTGGCAGGCATCGCCGGGCGCCTGGCCCCGGGCGTCGAACTGCTGCTGTTGCAAAATGGCCTGGGCAGCCAGGATGAAGTCGCCCAGGCACTTCCCGGACAGCGCTGCCTGCTCGTCTCCAGCACCGAAGGCGCCTTCCGCCCTGCCGAATTCCAGGTGGTGTTCGCCGGCAATGGCCAAAACTGGCTGGGCGACCCGAGCGATCCCCGGCCGCCCACCTGGCTGGACGAGCTGCAGCGCGCCGGCATCCCTCATCAGTGGACTCCGGACATCCTCACACGCCTGTGGCGCAAGCTGGCGCTGAATTGTGCGATCAACCCGCTCACCGTATTGCACGACTGCCGCAACGGCGGACTGGCCGAACATCCGGCCGAGGTCGCCACCCTGTGCGAGGAGCTCGGCGAGCTGCTGCAACGCTGTGGCCAACCGGCTGCAGCGAACAATCTGCACGAGGAGGTGCAGCGGGTGATTCACGCCACCGCGGCGAATTACTCGTCCATGCATCAGGACGTAGCCCTGGGCCGCCGCACCGAGATCAGCTATCTGCTGGGCTACGCCTGCGCCGCCGCGCAGCGTCATCAACTGCATCTGCCGCATCTGCTTCATCTGCAACAACGCCTGCTCGGGCATCTGCAAGCGCGCGGCCTGCCCGTGAACTAGCGGCCCCGGCCGTGGCAATGACCGCCCCGGCGCGCTAACCTGCCGTTTCCATTCGCCACAGCGATAACTTCATGAGACTGCGTCAGCGCCTCGAAAACCTGCCGGTTGGCCGCAAACTGCTCGCCGCGCTGCTGGTGTTGCTCGCCGCGGTGATGCTGGTGGCCAACCTGGCGTTCATCATCGCGGCCTACTGGATCACCCAGGAGAGCATGGCGCCTCAGGCCCTGCACACCCTCGGCCGGCTTATCGCCAGTCCGACGCTGAGCAAGGAGGCTCTGCACTCGTCGGCCTCGGCCGAAACCGTCCTCAAGCGCCTGGACGATTACGCACCGCTGCGTGCGGCGGTTATCTACGACAGCAACGGCAACAGCCTGGCACAACTGCAGCGCGGTGAAAAACTGCAGCTGCCACAGCAACTGAGCCAGCTGGAGAACTGGCGTGAAACCGCCTTTCGCACCAACCTGCTGGTCGACCTGCCCCACCCCAGCGGCCGCCCTGGCGCCCTTCTGCTGGTCGCCTCCAGCGAGCTGCCCAGCGTCTTCTATACCGGCACCCTGACCGCCAGCCTGGTCATTCTGGCCTTCAGCGTGCTGCTCTGGCTGCTGGTGGCCAAACAGATCAGGCGCCTGGTGACCAGGCCCATCCGCCGCCTGGAAGAACTCTCACGCCAGGTCACCCGCGAAGAGAACTATGCTCTGCGCGCCAATCGTGGCAATCAGGATGAAATCGGCAGTCTGGCCGACGCCTTCAATACCATGCTGATGCGCATGGAAGCACGCGAGCAGCAGCTCAAGCGCGCACGTGATGATGCCCAGCAGGCGTTCGACCAGGCCCAGAGCCTGGCCGAGGAAACCCGCCACTCCAACCGCAAGCTGGAGCTGGAAGTACAGGTGCGCAGCAAGATCGAGAAGAAGCTCACCGGCTTTCAGAACTATCTCAACAGCATCATCGACTCCATGCCTTCAGCGCTGATCGCGCTCGACGAGCAGCTCTACGTCACGCAGTGGAATCAGGAGGCCAGTGCCCTGTCCGGCACGCGCCTGGAAGAGGCACTGAACCAGCCGGTCTTCCTCGCCTTCCCCCCCCTCAAACCGTTCCTACCGCAACTCAAGCGCACCGCCGAACACCACAGGGTGGAGAAGGTCGAGCGCGTGACCTGGCACAAGGATGACGAGCCCCACCACTACGCCCTGACCTTCTACCCGCTGATGGGCAGCGCCGGGCGTGGCGTGGTGATCCGCATCGATGACATCACCCAGCGCCTGGCCCTCGAAGAAATGATGGTGCAGTCGGAAAAGATGCTGTCGGTCGGCGGCCTGGCCGCAGGCATGGCGCACGAGATCAACAACCCGCTCGGCGCCATCCTGCACAACGTGCAGAACATTCGCCGGCGTCTGTCGCCGGATCTGGAAAGGAACATCGAGCAGGCCGAACAGGCGGGCGTCAGCCTGGAAGCCATTCAGCACTACATGGAGGCACGCGAGATACCGCGTCTGCTCGACGGCATTCAGCAGGCCGGCCAGCGCGCGTCCAAGATCGTCAGCCACATGCTCAGTTTCAGCCGACGCAGCGACCGCCAACTGGCGCCCTGCGACCTGCCGGCACTGATCGACCAGGCACTGGAGATCGCCGGCAACGACTTTGACCTGGCCGACAGCTTCGACTTCAAGAAACTGGAGATCGTGCGCCAGTTCGACCCGCTGCTGGGGCCGGTGGCCGGCACCGCCAACGAACTGGAACAGGTGTTGCTCAACCTGCTGAAGAACGCTGCACAGGCCATCCACCAGCGCGAAGAAAGTGCCGAGCCCGGTCGCATCATCCTACGTACCCGGCAAACCGGAAACTGGGCGGAGGTGCAGGTGGAAGACAACGGCACGGGCATGAGCGAAGCGGTGCGCAAACGCATCTTCGAACCCTTCTTCACCACCAAGGAAGTCGGCCAGGGCACCGGACTCGGCCTGGCAGTCTCCTATTTCATCGTCACCAACAATCACAAGGGGCAGATGGAGGTGCACTCCACGCCGGGTCAGGGCACCTGTTTCACCCTGCGCCTGCCGCTGGCCTCTCTGCCCGAGAACACAGGACTCTGAACCATGGGCTTTCGCCTTTCGAAGATCTACACCCGCACCGGCGACAAGGGGGAAACCGGCCTGGCCGATGGCCGCCGAGTCGGCAAGGACCATCCGCGTATCGAAGCCATCGGCGAGCTGGATACGCTCAACAGCCAGCTCGGCCTGCTGCTCGCCGACCTGCAGGAGGCTGCCGCCACCTGCCCGGGACTCAGGGAGATCGGCGAAGTGCTGAGCCCTTGCCAACATCGCCTGTTCGACCTCGGCGGCGAACTGGCGATGCCCGAGTACCAAGCCCTGCAACCGGTTGAAGTGGAACGCCTCGAGACCGCCATCGACCGCTGGAACGAAGAGGTCGGGCCGCTGGAGAACTTCATCCTGCCCGGCGGCTCGCGATTGATCGCCCAGGCCCACGTCTGCCGCAGCTTCGCGCGCAGCGCCGAGCGTCGCTGTCAGCACCTCAATGTCGTGGAACCGCTACGCGCCGAGGGCCTGGCTTACCTCAACCGGCTCTCCGACCTGCTGTTCGTCGCCGCTCGCCTGATCGCCAGGCGTCAGGGCATCGCCGAAGTGCTGTGGCAGGCTGCCGACAAACCCTAGGCCGCGCCTACTGCGGCCAGAACGCGCGGATACCCGCCACACCTTGTGCACCGCTCTGCCAGGCACGTTCGATATCGCTCGGAGCAACACCGCCGAGCAGATAGGCCGGCAGGTTGAAATGGCTCAGCATTGCACTGGCCGCCTCCCAGCCCAGCGGCCGCGCCTCGGGATGAGTCGCGGTCGCCTGCACCGGCGACAGAGTGACGAAGTCCACGCCCATCTGCGCTGCCAGCGCCAACTCCTCGGCCCCATGGCAGGACGCTGCCAGCCAGCGATCCCTGGGGAAAGGGCGACCGCCCGCGGCATACTTGCGCAGTTGTTCGGAGGTCAGATGCCAACCGGCTGCGGGGAAATCGCCCAGCCATTCCAGCGGCCCCTTGAGCATCAGCTGCGCCTTGCCGGCGCACAGGCCCTGCACATCGACCGCCAGATCACGGTACTGCGGGTCGAACATGTTCGGCGCACGCAGCTGAATCAGCCGCCCCCCTTGCGCCAGGGCACTGCGGATCCCAGCCAGCAGCTCGCCCGGCTGCAGACCATCCGGAGTGATCAGGTAGCGATCAGGCAGACGCGCAGCGGCGACTATGGGGTTGTTGGCCGCGGGAAACTGGTATTCAAGCAGTTGCCGCTCGCTGGCCCAGGCCAGCGGTTGGCCTTCCGCACCATGCGGCTCGCCGGTGAAGGACGAGACTTCCCAGACGTCCAGCAGCACCTGCTTGTCCGGGTAGTCGTGGCGGATCTGGATCAGCGGGCGCGCTGCCTGCGGCCGAATGCCCAGCTCCTCCTCCAGCTCACGATCCAGGGCGGCGCGTACAGCTTCACCCTCCTCCACCTTGCCACCGGGGAATTCCCACAGGCCGCCCTGGTGTTTGTCCTCGGGCCGTCTGGCGATCAGGATGCGTCCATCGACACCCCGGATCACCGCTGCCGCGACATGAATACGCTTCAACCCTTCACCTCCTGTAATGCCGCCTGATACCAGCGCTGAAACGCCGGCCAGCGATAGATGGTTTCGACATAGGCCGCAGCCGCCGTCGGCAATGCCACATGGTAACTGCGCAGGCGCGCGGCGACCGGCGCGTAGAAGGCATCAGCGATGCCGGCCTGGCCGAACAGGTAATTGCCGGTGCCGGCGTAACGCTCGCGGCAGTCGGCCCAGATTGCGCAGATACGGTCGATATCGGCCTGCGCCTCGTCAGGCATCGCAGCCAGCGCCTCGTCGCGCGCCAGATCCATGGGCAGATGGTTGCGCAGCGCGCTGAAGCCGCTGTGCATTTCCGCACAGACACTGCGCGCCAGCGCGCGGGCGTGACGATCCTGCGGCCACAGCTGCGCCTCCGGGTAGCACTCGGCCAGATACTCGGCGATCGCCAGCGAATCCCACACCGGCCCCTGCTCGGTCAGCAGCACCGGCACCTTGCCGGTGGGGGAATAGCGCAACAGCTGTGTGCGGCTGTCCGGCTGATACAGACGTACCTGCAGTTCTTCACAGTCGGCACCGGCCAGATCGACCGCCAGCGCCGCACGCAGAGACCAGGAGGAATAGTTCTTGTCGCCAATCACCAGTTGCAGGGCCATCTTGCGCCTCCTCCGAGGTTCGAAGAAATCTTCAGAAGTCGCCCGACGTTAAGATTCCGCACCCCGAATAGCAAATTCCCGCGCGTCATGGGCTCATGAGGCGCGGGAATAATGCACGGCAGAAACCAATCAGGTGCGGTATTCGGCGTTGATCTTCACGTATTCGTGGGACAGGTCGGTGGTCCAGATGGTCTCGCTGCAGCTGCCGCGACCCAGCTCGATACGGATGGTGATCTCCTCGCGGGCCATCACCGCCGCGCCCTGCTCTTCGGTGTAGGAGGCCGCACGGCAGCCCTTGCTGGCAATGCAGACCTCGCCGAGGAACACGTCGATCTTGCCCACATCCAGTTGCGGCACACCGGCATAGCCGACGGCTGCCAGGATCCGCCCCCAGTTCGGGTCGGAGGCGAACAGCGCGGTCTTGATCAGCGGTGAATGGGCCACGGCATACGCCACATCCAGACACTCCTGATGGGTACCTCCACCGTTGACCTGCACGGTAACGAACTTGGTGGCCCCTTCGCCGTCACGAACGATGGCCTGCGCCACCTCCATGAACACCTCGAATACCGCCTGCCTGAGCTTGGCGAACAGCTCGCCGGAGGCCTCGCTGATCTCAGGCAGTGCAGCCTGGCCGGTAGCGATCAGCATGCAGCAGTCATTGGTCGAGGTATCGCCGTCGATGGTGATGCGGTTGAACGATTTGTTCGCCGCGTCGCGCACCAGATCCTGCAGCACGCCCTGGGCGACCTTGGCGTCGGTAGCGATATAGCCAAGCATGGTGGCCATGTTCGGGCGGATCATGCCGGCACCCTTGGAGATGCCGGTGACGGTGATGGTCACACCGTCGTGCTGGAACTGGCGGCTGGCGCCCTTGGGCAGGGTATCGGTGGTCATGATGCCGGTGGCGGCCGCTTCCCAGTTGTCAGCCTTGAGGTCATCCAGCGCGGCCTGCAAGGCGGACTCGATCTTCTCGACCGGCAGCGGTTCGCCGATCACCCCGGTGGAAAATGGCAGCACCGCGCTTTCGGCAACACCGGCCAGCTCGGCCAGGCGTGCACAGGCGCGACGCGCACGCGCCAGACCATCGGCCCCGGTACCGGCGTTGGCATTGCCGGTATTGGTCAGCAGGTAGCGCACCTCGCCGCCGAGACGTTCGCGGGTGATCAGCACGGGGGCGGCGCAGAACGCATTGGTGGTGGTCACACCGGCAATACGCGAGCCTTCCGCGCAGCGCATCACCACCACATCCTTGCGCCCGGGACGCTTGATGCCGGCCGAGGCGATGCCCAGCTCGAAACCAGGAACCGGGTGCAGGGTAGACAGCGGGCCAAGACCAACAGCCATGAGGTGCGCTCCTTCAGATATGCGGTGATCGCTTCAGCGACCGAGTGAGATGGTAAAACGCCGCGAGCGGCTGAGCCGTTCGCGGCGTTGTCAGGGCGCTGGCAGCATAGCCGAAGCGTCCACTACTGCAAGCAGTGCGATCAGCCGATCTGGCCGTGGCAGTGTTTGTACTTCTTGCCCGAGCCGCATGGGCAGGGCTCGTTGCGACCAACCTTGGCCTCGGCACGCACCGGCGCGGTGGCCACGGCAACGTCGCCTTGTTCACCATCCTTCTCTTCAGATGCTAGCGCAGAGGCGTCAGCGTGCTGGAACTGCATGCGCTCGGCCATGGCTTCGGCTTCGCGACGCAGGCGGGCCTCTTCTTCGGCCGGGTCTTCTCGACGCACCTGAACATGGCTGAGCACGCGGATGGTGTCGCGCTTGATCGACTCCAGCAGTTCCTGGAACAGGGCGAAGGACTCGCGCTTGTATTCCTGCTTGGGGTTCTTCTGCGCGTAGCCGCGCAGGTGAATGCCGTGGCGCAGGTGATCCATGGTCGACAGATGGTCTTTCCACAAATCGTCCAGTACGCGCAGCAGAATCTGCTTCTCGAAGGTACGCAGGGCTTCGGCGCTGGCCTGGGTCTCCTTCTCGTTGTACGCAGCCAGCAGCTCGGCGAGGATGCGCTCGCGCAGGGTTTCCTCGTACAGCTTGTCGTCTTCGTCCAGCCACTGCTGGATCGGCAGTTTGATGCCGAAGTCGCTCTGCAGGGTAGCTTCCAGGCCGGCGACGTCCCACTGTTCCGGCATCGACTGCGGCGGAATGTGGTTGTTGATGGCGGCGGTCAGTACTTCCTCGCGGAACTCGGCGATGGTGTCACCGACGTTATCGGCCGCCAGCAGGCTGTTGCGCATGTGGTAGATGACCTTGCGCTGCTCGTTGGCCACGTCGTCGAATTCGAGCAGCTGCTTACGCATGTCGAAGTTGCGGCCTTCGACCTTGCGCTGGGCCTTCTCGATGGCGTTGGTCACCATGCGGTGCTCGATGGCCTCGCCGGACTGCATGCCGAGGGCCTTCATGAAGTTCTTCACCCGGTCGGAGGCGAAGATGCGCATCAGGTTGTCTTCCAGCGACAGGTAGAAGCGGCTGGACCCCGGGTCACCCTGACGGCCGGCACGACCACGCAGCTGGTTGTCGATACGGCGCGATTCGTGGCGCTCGGAGGCGATCACGTGCAGGCCGCCGGCTTCGATCACCTGCTGATGGCGCTTCTGCCACTCGGCCTTGATCTGCGCGATCTGCTCTTCGGTGGGGTTCTCCAGCGCCGCGACTTCCACTTCCCAGTTGCCGCCAAGAAGGATGTCGGTACCACGACCGGCCATGTTGGTAGCGATGGTCAGCGCCCCCGGACGACCGGCCTGAGCGATGATCTCGGCTTCCTTGTCGTGGAATTTGGCGTTGAGCACCTTGTGCTCGATGCCTTCCCTGTTCAGCAGCTGGCTGACGTATTCGGAGGTTTCGATGGTGGCGGTACCCACCAGCACCGGACGGCCCTGAGCCTGGCACTCCTTGATGTCGGCGATGATCGCCTGGTACTTCTCCTCCTGGGTCAGATAGACCAGATCGTTGAAGTCCTTGCGCGCGACCGGCTTGTTGGTCGGAATCACCATCACGTCCAGACCATAGATCTGGCGGAACTCGAAAGCCTCGGTATCGGCGGTACCGGTCATGCCGGACAGCTTGTTGTAGAGGCGGAAGTAGTTCTGGAAGGTGGTCGAGGCAAGAGTCTGGCTCTCGGCCTGGATATTCACCCCTTCCTTGGCCTCGATGGCCTGGTGCAGACCTTCGGAGAGGCGGCGACCCGGCATGGTACGGCCGGTGTGCTCATCGATCAGGATGACCTGACCGTCCTGCACGATGTATTCGACATTGCGATGGAACAGCTTGTGCGCACGCAGGCCGGCGTAGACGTGGGTCAGCAGGCCTAGGTTGTGGGCGGAGTAGAGGCTCTCGCCTTCGGCCAGCAGGCCGGCAGCGGTGAGCATCTCCTCGACGTACTGGTGGCCGGCTTCGTTGAGCTCGACCTGACGGCTTTTCTCGTCGACCTTGTAGTGGCCTTCCTGAGTGACCACGCCCTCTTCTTCCTCGATGTGCTGCTTCAGGCGAGGAATCAGTCGATTGATCTCGACGTACATCTTCGAGCTGTCTTCGGCCTGGCCAGAGATGATCAGCGGGGTACGGGCTTCGTCGATGAGGATGGAGTCGACTTCGTCGATCACGGCGAAGTTAAGCTCGCGCTGGAACTTGTCTTCCAGGCTGAAGGCCATGTTGTCGCGCAGGTAGTCGAAACCGAATTCGTTGTTGGTGCCGTAGGTAATGTCGGCGGCGTAGGCGGCGCGCTTCTCTTCCGGCGGCTGGAACGGAGTGACGATGCCCACGGAAAGACCGAGGAATTCGTACAGCGGACGCATCCAGTTGGCGTCACGACGGGCCAGGTATTCGTTGACCGTGACCACGTGCACGCCCTTGCCGGACAGCGCATTGAGGTAAACCGCCAGGGTACCCACGAGGGTCTTGCCCTCACCGGTGCGCATCTCGGCGATCTTGCCTTCGTGCAGGGTCATGCCACCGATCAGCTGCACATCGAAGTGGCGCATGCCCATGACGCGCTTGCCCGCCTCGCGGCACACCGCGAAGGCTTCGGGAAGCAGCTGGTCGAGCGTTTCGCCCTTGGCCAGACGGGCCTTGAACTCTTCGGTCTTGCCGCGCAGCTGCTCGTCCGAGAGGGCGATCATCTGCTCTTCGAGGGCGTTGACGGCCTGCACCGTCTTGAGCATGCGCTTTACTTCACGCTCATTCTTGCTTCCGAAAAGTTTTTTCAACAGAGGCGCAAACATATCGACAGGATCTTCCGGCGAATGGATGGAGGTCGGCGCAAATCGCGACATGGCAGCCTGCATGGCTGCGGGCGAAGGGGGCATTCTACCCGGAAAAGCCGGGGAGGAAAGTGACGTTGTCAGCCCATTGCTGCCGCGTGATGGCGCAAACCGGGTATCCCCGGAGAACCAGGGACGCGGCGTAATGTTTTATATGAGGATCAATGCTGGCAATTCAAGGGCAGCGCGAAAACCGCTCATTCGACGCCACTGGCACGTGCGATGTACAGCGACGGGTTGACCTGCCGGCCATCCTTGCTGACTTCGAAATGCACGTGATAACCCGTGGAGCGCCCCGTGCGGCCGACCCTGGCGATGGTCTGGCCACGCTGCACCAGATCACCGATCTGCACGATGTTGCTCTGGTTGTGCGCGTACAGCGTGACGTAGCCATCGGCGTGACTGATTTCCACGGTATTGCCGTAACCGTTCTTCTTGCCGGAGAAAGTCACCACCCCGGCCGCCACGGCGACCACATCACTGCCCGGCTTGGCTGCGAAGTCCATCCCTTTGTGCACACTGGTACGGCCGGTCAGCGGATGCACGCGGCGCCCGAATGGCGAGGACACATATCCCTGCAAGACAGGGCGACCGGAGAGGGTTTCAGCTTCGCTCAGGCGACGCTCGCCAAGCAGTTGCTCCAGCACCTCCAGCTGCTGCTCACGGCTTTCGACACGCAGCGCCAGGTCGTCCAGCGCATTCATGAAAGGTGGCGGGGCATAGGCCGAAGCGCCCAGAGCATCTTCCGCGCCACCCTGACCGACACTGAGGGAGAAGTCGAACTCGCCGGCATCCAGCTCCGCCAGCTCCGTGAGGCGCTCACCCAGCGCATCGAGCCGGGTCAGACGCGCCTGCAACTCGGCAACATGCGCGGCGAAGGCGTCGAGCTGGCGCTGAGCGTCCTGACGCACGGCGCCGACCTGCTCGCGCTGCTGATCGAGCGCTTCGGCCAGCGAGGCATCGACCA